>JAQXHO010000052.1 GCA_029007315.1 Oscillospiraceae bacterium | reverse complement strand
GTGGAATCACCGATCTTCTTCAGTCCCAGAGTGTTTGCAGTAGCAATCTGATCCTGCTTTCTGCCGATAAGGCTCTTTACGAGCGTGATTTTCTTTGCCATTTCTGCGCCCTCCTTAATTCAAAATCTCTTTAACAGACTTGCCTCTCTTTTCAGCAACCTCTGCAGCTGTTGTACAGGATGCCAGTCCATTGATTGTTGCACGTACTACGTTGCAGGGATTGTTGGAACGCAGGGACTTTGTTCTGATGTCCTTGATACCTGCTACTTCGATGACTGCACGTACCGGACCGCCGGCAATAACACCGGTACCGGGAGCTGCCGGCTTCATCAGTACTGCGCCTGCACCAAACTTGCCCACGATTTCGTGAGGAATTGTTGTGCCTCTCAGCGGAACCTTGATCAGGTTCTTCTTTGCATCTTCGATACCCTTGCGGATAGCGTCCGGTACTTCGCCGGATTTACCCAGACCAAAACCAACAGTACCATTACCGTCGCCTACTACTACCAGTGCAGCGAACTTCATAATACGGCCGCCTTTTACAGTCTTTGATACTCTATTAATGGAAACAACCTTTTCGATCAGTTCCATGCCGTTCGGATCAATTTTAGCCAAAGTAATGCCTCCCTTATTAGAAATTCAGACCGCCCTCACGAGCACCTTCTGCCAGTTCCTTTACTCTTCCGTGATAGATATATCCGCCTCTGTCAAATACGACATCCTTGATATTCTTATCAATTGCACGCTTTGCGATCATCTGACCAACCTTGCGTGCAGCTTCTGCGTTGCCGCCTGCACCCTCGAACTCCTTGTCCATTGTGGATGCTGCTGCCAGCGTTACACCGTTTACGTCGTCAATGAGCTGAGCGTAAATGTGCTTAGCAGAACGGAAAACATTCAGACGGGGACACTCAGGAGTACCGGAAATCTTCGCACGAACTCTTGCATGTCTTTTTGCTCTGGCTTTATTGCTGTCTGCTCTTTTAATCATAGCAATGATCTCCTTTCAATTACTTCTTGCCCTTACCGGTCTTACCTTCCTTGCGGATAATACGCTCATCCACATAGTGGATACCCTTGCCCTTGTACGGCTCAGGCTCACGCATCTCACGGATCTCTGCTGCTACCTGACCAACGATCTGCTTGTCTATGCCGCTTACGATGATTGTGTTCGGCTGCGGTACTTCAAGCTTTACATCTGCTGTATCAGAAAATACTACAGGATGTGAATAACCAAGGTTCAGTGTAACGTCGCTGCCCTTCTTAGCTGCACGATAACCAACACCCTCAATGATCAGGGTCTTGCTGAAGCCGTTTGATACGCCTTCGATCATGTTAGCAATAAGAGTTCTTGTCAGACCATGAAGTGATCTGTGTTCCTTAACATCAGAGGGACGTGAAACTGTTACTACGCCTTCAGCAACCTCGATTGTCATTGCTGAATCAAACTGGCGTGTAAGTTCGCCCTTCGGGCCCTTTACTGTTACCAGATTGTTCTCGTTTGTTACTGTAACACCGGCAGGGACACTGATCGGCTTTTTACCTATTCTTGACATAATTCCCTGTCCTCCTTACCAAACGTATGCTAAGATTTCGCCGCCTACATTGAGGGAGCGAGCCTTCTTATCAGTCATAATGCCCTTGGATGTGGATACGATTGCGATACCCAGACCCTTTCTTACCTTAGGCATATCTGCACAGCTTGCGTAAATACGCAGACCGGGCTTGGAAACTCTGCGAAGTCCGGTAATAACCGGTGTTCTGTCTTCACCATATTTAAGTGTGATTTTGATGATGCCCTGCTTGCCGTCGTCGATCACATTGAATGCCTTGATGTAACCTTCATCAAGAAGAATCTGTGTGATTGCCTTCTTCACATTTGAAGCAGGAACGTCAACAGTGGCGTGCTTTGCGGAACTCGCATTACGAATTCTTGTCAGAATGTCTGCGATTGTATCAGTAATCTGCATGCCTATGACCTCCTTTTCGTTTTCGTAACTTTTACCAGCTTGCCTTCTTAACACCCGGGATCTTGCCTTCGTGTGCCAGTTCTCTGAAGCATACACGGCAGATGCCATACTTTCTCAGATAAGAGTGGGGTCTTCCACAGATCTTGCATCTTGTGTAAGCTCTTGTAGAGAATTTGGGAGTCTTCTGCTGCTTTAATTTCATTGCCTTCTTTGCCATTTGATTGTTCCTCCCTGATTACTTTGCGAACGGAGCGCCGAGCAGTGTCAGCAGTTCCTTTGCTTCTTCATCGGTATTGGCAGTGGTGATGAAGTTGATGTCCATACCTCTTACCTTGTCAATCTTATCATATTCGATTTCCGGGAATATCAGCTGCTCCTTGATACCTGTAGAGTAGTTGCCTCTGCCGTCGAAGGAGTTTGCGTTTATACCTCTGAAGTCACGAACACGAGGGAAGCTAACATTGAACAGCTTGTATACGAATTCGTACATCTTTTCGCCGCGCAGTGTAACCTTAACACCGATGGGCATACCCTCACGGAGCTTAAAGTTAGCTACTGACTTCTTAGCCTTGCAGACTACAGGCTTCTGACCTGTGATCGCTGCCAGATCTGTCATTATTGCGTCGATTACCTTTGCGTTTTCCTTTGCTTCGCCGGCACCTACGTTGATAACTACCTTGTCAAGCTTCGGAATCTGCATTACATTCTTATAACCGAACTTCTTCATCATTGCAGGAGCAACGGTGCTGTTGTAATAATCCTTTAACGTAGACATATCGTTTCTCCTTTACTCAAATGATTTGCCGCACTTCTTGCAGACACGCAGCTTCTTGCCGTCTTCTACAACGTGACCAACTCTTGTGGGCTTGTCGCACTTCGGGCAAACCAGCTGTACCTTGGATGCGTAAATTGCACCCTCAGTTTCAACGATTCCGCCAACCTGTCCCATTCTTGTGGGCTTTACGTGCTTGGTGATCTTGTTGAATCCTTCAACGATTACCTTGCCTTCCTTCGGGCTTACTGCTACTACCTTGCCGGTAAGCTTGCCCTTGGACTTGTCATCGACATCCTTATACTTGTATACGTCCTTGCCTGTCAGCAGAACAACGGTGTCACCAGTTTTTACGTGAACTTTACTCATTTTTTCTGGCACCTCCGATTAAAGTACTTCCGGTGCCAGAGAAAGAATCTTCATGTAATCCTTTTCACGAAGCTCTCTTGCTACCGGTCCGAAGATACGTGTGCCCTTCGGGTTCTTGTCTTCCTTGATAATAACTGCAGCGTTCTCGTCAAAGCGAATGTATGTGCCGTCTTCTCTTCTCAGTCCCTTTACAGAACGAACGATAACAGCCTTTACAACATCGCCCTTCTTTACAACGCCGCCGGGTGTTGCTTTCTTAACAGAAGCTACTACAACATCGCCGATATTTGCATATCTTCTGCGAGTTCCGCCCAGAACTCTTATGCACATCAGTTCCTTTGCGCCGGTGTTGTCTGCAACCTTCAAATAAGTCTGCATCTGAATCACAGCGAGTTCCTCCTTTCAGCTTCGCACCTTGTGCGAAACCTCTTCCATTTATCTTCGATAATTACTTCGCCTTTTCGAGAATGGTAACTACTCTCCATCTCTTGTCCTTGGACAGCGGACGAGTTTCCATTACCTCTACACGGTCGCCCTTTCTGCACTCGTTGTTCTCATCGTGTGCCTTCAGACGTACTGTTCTCTTTACGATCTTCTTGTAAAGCGGGTGCTTTACATTGTCAATAATTGCTACAACAACAGTCTTGTCCATCTTGTCGCTAACGACCATGCCGACTCTTGTTTTTCTAAGATTTCTTTCAGCCACTGTAAAGCCCTCCTTTTACTGCTGTGCGGACTGGATTTCCGCTGTGCGGAGTGCAGTCTTTACACGTGCAATATCTTTCTTAACAGCCTTAATGCGAGCTGTATTCTCCAGCTGATTAGCTGCAAGCTGGAAACGAAGTGCGAAGAGCTCTTCCTTCAGGTCACCCAGCTTGGAATTCAGTTCATCAACTGTCATAGCGTTTACTTCAGTTGCCTTCATTACTGCTCGCCTCCTTCTTCAGCCTTTGTGATAAACTTACACTTGATAGGCAGCTTGTGCATTGCAAGACGCATTGCCTCTCTTGCTGTCTCTTCCGGTACGCCTGCAATTTCAAACATTACACGGCCCGGCTTAACTACTGCTACCCAGTACTCCGGAGCACCCTTACCGGAACCCATTCGAGTACCAGCAGGCTTCTTTGTTACCGGCTTGTCCGGGAAAATCTTGATCCATACCTGACCGCCACGCTTGATGTAACGTGTCATTGCGATACGGGCAGCTTCTATCTGGTTTGAGGTGATCCATGCCGGCTCCAGTGCCTGAAGACCAAAATCACCATTGCTTACAAAGTTTCCTCTGTATGCCTTACCTGTCATGCGTCCTCTGTGGACACGACGATATTTTACTCTCTTCGGAAGCAGCATTACTGGTTACCTCCTTCTTTTTTAGCGTCACGACGGAAGTTGCCGCCGTTTCTTCTGTCACCATTGCGGTTGTCACGACGTCTTCTGTCGTCCTTGCCGCCACGGTTATTGTCACGGGACTTTCTCTCGATCTTTTCTCTCTGTGCAGCAGCCTTAGCAGCGTCACCCTTGAGAACTTCGCCCTTGTAGATCCATACCTTTACGCCCAGACGGCCGTATGTTGTATGTGCCTCTGCTGTACCGTAGTCAATGTCAGCACGGATTGTCTGCAGCGGGATTGTACCTTCGTGGTATGTTTCAGAACGTGCGATTTCTGCACCGCCAAGACGGCCGGAAACCATTGTCTTGATACCCTTTGCACCCATGCGCATTGCACGTCCGATGGACTGCTTCATTGCACGGCGGAATGATGCTCTGTTTTCCAGATCAAGTGCGATCTTTTCAGCAACCAGCTGAGCGTCCAGATCAGGCTGCTTAACCTCTACGATGTTTACATATACCTGCTTGCCCATCTGCTTTTCCAGCTGTGCACGCAGCTTGTCGATTTCTGCACCGCCACGACCGATTACTACGCCGGGCTTTGCACAATGAATGTGGATTCTTACCTTATCTGCGAAACGCTCGATTTCAATCTTCGGAACGCCTGCTGCATACAGGTTCTTCTTGATGAACTTACGAACGTTGTAATCTTCTACCAGCATATCGCCGAAGTCAGCCTTGTTCGCAAACCAGCGTGAATCCCAATCCTTAATGACACCAACACGGAGACCGTGCGGATTAACCTTCTGGCCCATATCTAAACCTCCTTGGGATTATTCTTCTTCTTTAAGAACAATAGTGATGTGTGAAGTTCTCTTGTAAATGCGGAATGCTCTGCCCTGTGCTCTCGGCTGAATCCTCTTCATTATCGGACCCGGAGTAACATAGCACTCTGCTACAACAAGATTATCCTTGTTCATGCTGTGGTTGTTCTCTGCGTTTGCAATAGCGGACTTCAAAAGCTTTGCCAGCATGGGGCTGGCTGCCTTCGGGGTGAGGTCCAGTGTTGCCAGTGCAATATCAACAGGCTTATTTCTAATCAGATCAAGTACGATCTGAACCTTTCTCGGCGCAATGCGAGCATTTCTCAGATATGCTCTTGCTTCCATTTGAACTCCTCCTTCCGCAATTACTTCTTGCCGTTATTTGATGTCTTGGAACCTGCGTGGCCCTTGAATGTTCTTGTGGGTGCGAATTCGCCCAGCTTGTGGCCAACCATGTCCTCTGTTACATATACCGGAACGTGCTTGCGGCCATCGTGTACGGCAAATGTGTGTCCAACGAAATCCGGGAATATTGTGGACGAACGGCTCCAAGTCTTGAGCACTTTCTTTTCTCCGGCTTCATTCATAGCCATTACTCTCTTCATCAGGACCTCCTGTACATATGGTCCCTTCTTGATGCTTCTGCTCATGAATCTGTTCCTCCTTTCCCCTTACTTACCGTTGCGGCGCTTTACGATATACTTATCGGAAGGATTGTGCTTCTTTCTGGTCTTATAACCCAGTGCAGGCTTGCCCCAAGGTGTTACAGGACCCGGACGTCCGATAGGTGACTTACCTTCACCACCACCATGCGGGTGATCGCAGGGGTTCATTACGGAACCTCTTACTGTAGGTCTCCAGCCCTTGTGACGCATACGTCCAGCCTTACCGTAGCTTACGTTCTCGTGGTCAATGTTTGATACCTGACCGATAGATGCACGGCAGTTTACCGGTACCTTTCTCATTTAGCCTGAAGGAAGTCTTACAAGTGCATACTTCTCTTCCTTGCCCATGAGCTGTGCCATGTTGCCTGCGCTTCTTACCAGCTGTGCGCCCTTGCCGGGATAAAGCTCAATGTTGTGGATGAATGTACCAACCGGAATTGCGCTCATAGGAAGTGCATTGCCGGGCTTGATATCTGCATCTGCGCCTGAACGAACTGTATCGCCAACCTTCATGCCTTCAGCAGCCAGGATGTAGCTCTTTGTGCCGTCCTCATACTGGATCAGTGCGATGAATGCGCTTCTGTTAGGATCGTACTCCAGAGTAAGAACCTGTGCATTCATGCCGTCCTTTGTTCTCTTGAAGTCAATTACACGATACTTTCTTCTGTTGCCGCCGCCTCTGTGACGAACGGTGATTCTGCCGTAGCTGTTTCTGCCGGAAGTCTTCTTCAGCGGCTCAAGCAGGCTCTTCTCCGGCTCTACCTTTGACAGCTTGGAATAATCTGTTACTGTCATGTTACGGCGAGACGGGGTAGTCGGCTTATAGGTCTTTATTGCCATTTAATTCAACTCCTTAAATGCTCTTATCGGGAGCATTACTCCCATACCTGACTGTACTCTTTTCAACAGTCTTCTTAGAACATACCATCGAAGAATTCGATAGTACCCTTCTTCTTCTTTTCTGTCGGCTCCGGATTGATGGTGATGATTGCCTTCTTATAGTCAGCCTTCTTGCCAACAAATCTGCCAACTCTCTTTGTACGTCCGATGCAGTTCATGGTGTTTACCTTAACTACTTCTACGTTGAACAGAGCTTCAGCTGCTTCAGCAATTTCTACCTTGTTTGCATTCTTAGCAACCTTAAAGGTGTACTTGCTATTAGCCATGCCGTCTACGCTCTTCTCAGTGATTACCGGTGTCAGAATGATATCCTGCGGTGCCTTCACTTTGCATACACCTCCTCGATTTTTGCAACAGCATCCTTGGATACGATGAACTTGTCATAGTTCAGGATGTCGTATACATTCAGGGTGTTGACAGCTGCTGTCTTAACTCCCTCGATATTTGCAGCACTCTTGATTAACTTGCTGTCTGTTTCAGCTGTAACAATAAGTGCCTTGCTTTCTACGTTCAGTGCCTTCAGCATATCAACAATCGTCTTTGTCTTGTATGCGTCTACAGCCAGTGTATCAAGCACGATCATGTTATTGTCCAGAACCTTTGTGGAAAGTGCGGACTTCATTGCAAGTCTGCGAACTTTCTTGTTCAGTGCATAACGATAATCTCTGGGCTTCGGTCCGAGTGCTACACCGCCGTGTGTCCACTGAGGAGCTCTGATTGAACCCTGTCTTGCGTGACCTGTACCCTTCTGTCTCCAGGGCTTTCTGCCGCCGCCTCTTACCTCTGTACGAGTGAGAGTGGACTGTGTGCCCTGACGCTGATTTGCAAGATAGTTAACTACCATTGCATGCATTACTGCTTCGTTAGGTGTAATTCCAAAGACAGCATCTGCAAGCTCTGTTTCAGAAACAGCCTTACCTGCCATATCAAAAACTGAAATCTTTGCCATTTGTGTTGCCTCCTTTCTTACGCCTTAACGCTGTTTACGATTGTAACAATGCTGCCCTTAGCGCCGGGAATTGCGCCCTTTACAGCGATGAGATTATTCTCTGTATCAATCTTTACAACTTCCAGATTCTGTACGGTTACCTTTTCAGCACCCATATGACCCGGCATACCCTTGCCCTTGTAAATACGGGACGGAGATGAACAAGCACCCATGGAACCTGCTTCTCTGTGTACAGGACCTGTACCGTGAGTTTCCTTCAGTCTGTGCTGATTGTGACGCTTGATTGCGCCGGCAAATCCCTTACCCTTGCTGGTGCCGCTAACATCAACGCTGTCGCCTACCGCGAATGTGTCAGCCTTAATAATATCTCCAACGTTCATGCTGTCGCAGCCTTCAAGTCTGAATTCCTTCAGTGTCTTCTTTGCTGCAACCTCTGCCTTGTCGAAGTGGCCCTTCATCGGCTTGTTTACGTTCTTGGGCTTTACTTCGCCAAATCCGATCTGTACTGCTGCATAGCCGTCGTTCTCTACTGTCTTCTTCTGAATGACAACACAAGGACCTGCTTCAACAACAGTTACCGGGATTACCTTGCCGGACTCATCGAAAATCTGCGTCATGCCGATCTTCTTGCCGATAATTGCTTTCTGCATTTATTTTTCCTCCTATAGGTTATTGGTTGACCTTTCATCAACTTGACCTTTACGGTTATTGGTTGGCGCCCGCCAACTTGACCCTTACAGCCTTCGCTGTAATTACTTCAGCTCCATTACGATATCAACGCCTGCCGGGATTTCCAGCTTCTGAAGAGCTTCAGTTGTCTTCTGTGTAGGTCTGATTACATCCACCAGTCTTTTGTGTGTGCGGATCTCAAACTGCTCACGGCTGTCCTTGTACTTGTGAGTTGCTCTCAGTACTGTGATAACTTCCTTATCAGTCGGGAGCGGGATCGGACCTGATACTCTTGAACCGCTTCTCTTTGCTGCCTCAATGATCTTTGCTGCTGCAGCGTCTACAGTTGCGTGTTCATAACCCTTGATCTTGATTCTGATCTTTTCGCCTGATGCCATTGTTTTCGCCTCCTTAGCATTATGTTAGAGGGGCTTTGGATTTCTCCAACAGGATTTGTTACACGTCGCCGGGTGTTTCACGCCGGTATAACATAAACGACTCGAAAAATTCTATTTTCCGAGCCGGCATAATCAAACACAGTGCTAATTTGCACAGAATGCACCTCTGTACACAAATCACCCACATACCGTGTCCACTATCCTGATTCGCCCGGTTTAAAATCGGACATACTCCACGAAAATTACCTGACATACCGTCAGCAACCTTTCGCTTCATCGCATATCTATTGCAATCACGCTTGTACATTATATCATACTTTTCCCTGCTTGGCAATACTTTCAGCACTTTTATTTTGTAAATTTTTTGTGAAGTATGCTCTTTTGGTAATTTTATGCAAAATTATCCTTATTTCCTCTTTTTGCTTGATTTTATACATTTTTCATGTTATAATATATATTATACTTTCTGTGGGTTTTTGTCTATACTATTTATATTATAATTCATTTTTTAAGAAAGGATTGAATTCATATGGCTATGACAAAAAACGAGGCTATCTGCAAGCTTATGCCCTACGATCAGCTTCATCTTCTGCATTTTTATGATAAACTTTCTGACAGCGGAAAGGAACAGCTGCTTTCCCAGATAGAGAGCCTTGATTTATCGGTGCTTGATCATCTGAACTCTGAAGCTGAGGCAAAGAGAGGGAAATTTGAACCTCTTGGCGCTCTTACAATTGAGGAGATAAAAGATAATGAGGACAAGTTCCGGGAAATTGGTCTTAACGCCATTCGTGAAGGCAAGGCAGGCTGTATTCTTCTTGCCGGCGGACAAGGGTCAAGACTGGGCTTTGAGCATCCAAAGGGTATGTTCAATATCGGCGTGAACCGTGAGCTTTATATTTTTGAATGTCTTTTCCGCAATCTTATGGAGGTTACGGAGGAAGCAGGTTCATTTGTTCATCTGTTTATTATGACAAGCGAATCAAACGATATTGAAACAAGAGAATTTCTGGAGGAAAACAAATTCTTCGGTTACAGCGAGGAATACGTGCATTTCTTCGTTCAGGAAATGGCTCCGGTCATTGACGAAGACAAAAAAATCCTTCTGACAGCTCCCGACGCTGTCGCAATGTCACCCAACGGCAACGGCGGCTGGTTCTCTTCAATGAACCGTGCCGGTCTTCTTCCGCTTCTTCAGCGTGAGAACATTGAGTGGCTGAACGTTTTTGCTGTGGACAATGTTCTTCAGCGTATGGCTGACCCTGTTTTTCTTGGAGCAACCATTGATTCCGGCTGTACCTGCAGCGGAAAGGTAGTTGCTAAAGCTGACCCGAATGAAAGAGTGGGTGTTCTCTGCAAGGAGGACGGAAAGCCTTCTATCGTTGAGTATTACGAAATGACTGAGGAAATGATAACACAGCGTGAGCCGGACGGACGCCTTTCCTACAATTACGGAGTTATCCTCAATTACCTGTTCAGAACAGATAAGCTTATGGAAACCCTTGGAAAGCATCTTCCTCTTCACATGGCTCACAAGGCTATGGCTTATGTTGATGAAAACGGTGTGCAGCAGAATCCTGAAAAGCCGAATGCCTATAAATTTGAAACACTGGTGCTTGATATGATCCATATGCAGGATTCCTGCCTTGCATACGAGGTTTTGCGTGAACGTGAATTTGCACCTGTAAAGAACAAAACAGGTGTTGATTCCGTTGATTCCGCACGGGAACTTCTTATTAAAAACGGCGTACAGCTTTAACAGGAGGAAGTATGTTTTCAGAAAACCAGCTTGGCGAATACGAAGCAAGGATCGGCAGAATCACCTTTGTATGTGATGAAGCGGACTCTGAAACAGAGAAAAAAGCCTCTGCAATCGCAGAACGGTATAATGACGCTATGAATGATATTGCTGATTTTATGCTGTCCGAAGGCATTGAGGAATATTTCGGAGAGCTTCAGAAAAAGGATATTGTAAATTCTCTCGGAATGCCTATAATCAGTCTTGACAGAAACACTGTCACATATCCGGACAACGGCTTTGATGATATGCTCATAATTGAGTTCCATTTTGAGGGAATTCTTGAAAACTTTTCAGACCTTGATATTGACGGATAAAATAACAGCTGCTGCGGATGTACGTTCTGCAGCAGCTGTTGTTATGTAACGTTTTTCTTCTGGTTTTGCAGGTAATCGCCCAGATATTCAAAAAACTCCTCTGCTTTCTTCTGGTCTGCGCCATTCTGATAATGAAGCTGAAGCACGATATCTCTCCGGCAGTCCGGTTCCTTTATAGGCAGAAGAAGTACACCCTCTATTTCATTTCTGCCCCATGTATAGTGAGGCCAGAAACCTACGCCCAGACCTGCCGCTATAAGATTCTGCACTGCTGCGGTACTGTCGCTTTCGAATACTATTCTCGGCGTAAAGCCTGCCTGCATACAGTATCGGTCGCATATTACTCTGAGGGTTCTGGAGCCGGCAAGGCTTATAAACTCAACCTCCTTCAGATCCTGCAGCCGTATTTCCTTCATGCTGCGGAATTCACTGCGATTCGGAACTGCAAGGAAAATATGCTCTGTAAACACTCTGAATTTATCCCGGCTGTTCTCCGGAACGCTGAATCTTTCAATTGTTGACACGGTTATATCAGCATTTATATCCTGGACATTCTGCACGACCTGAAAGCTGATATCATCATGGATCTGCTGATACTTGATAAGGGCTTCTGTAACCATTGTGGAAGCTGCAAGAACATTGACACGCAGGGTTCTCTTCCTTATGCCTGCCATTTCATGAATATGCTCCGGTATCTGCTCCAGGGTCTGAAGTACAGGCGTAAGCTTCTCCTTCAGATACAATCCGTATTCTGTAAGAACTATATTTCTCCCGCTTTTGCAGAATAATTTCACTCCCAGTTCACGTTCAAGCCTTCGTATTCCCTGGGTCAGTGCAGGCTGTGCCACATGAAGCTGTTCCGCAGTTTTTGTTACGTGAAGATTTCTTGCGACCTCATAAAAATACTGCAGCTGTAAAAGTTCCATTTTCATTCCTCCGAACCGCTTTTTTACCATTATACATCATTTCATCTCTTCTGTCAATGATAACATAAAAATTATAGATTCGGCATTATAAATGTATTGGACGTGAATGATATTTTCTGATATAATAATACTGTAAGAAAAAACCCGTGAAGAGAAAAGGAGTAATTTACTATGAGTACTGCACTGGAAGCTGTTATGATGATCTGTTTCGGATTTTCCTGGCCTATAAACCTTATTAAGAATTACCGCTGCCGCAGCGCAAAGGGAATGAGTCTTCCCTTCATAATGCTGCTTCTGCTGGGATATACCGCCGGCATTTCAGCAAAGATCATGCTTCATCAGACCGGATATGTTCTGATAATATACTTCCTCAACCTTGCAATGATCCTTGCAAATCTGGGAGTTTACTTCCGCAACCGCCGTCTTGACAGTATGGGCTGCAATGCTTCTTCTATTCATTGTCAGAACAGAATCGCTGCATAACTGTATTTCGACATTACCTTAAACTTTTCATATATTCTCCAAAATGTGCCCGGAGTTCTGCTTCTTCCGTGAAGTGAACTCCGGGCATATTTACTTATTTACTGTTTTGTACGATGACCTTGCGGTACATATCAAAGCGAACCCATTTTGCGAAGAATTCCTTCTGATCCTCTCCGGTTGTTTCTGCATATTCACTCAGGAACTGCTTTACATTTTCATCTGAGTAGGCGTTTACTCCGAAGCCTCTGCCGTTTATTACAGGAAATCCTTCATAGGAATATTCTCCTGCCGGAATAATCGCAGTTATCTTCCTGTCACGAACCTTTACCGCAACGCCGTCACGAAGCACGATAATATCAAAGCTGTCCGGGTATCTGTAGCTCTCGCCCTGTACAGGTATCTCATCTCCCACTGTATAGGATCTGTGTACAGGCTGGTACTTCAGAACGTTAAGGCTGCCTGTATCGTAGAAAAATTCTTCGAAAATATCACCTCTTGCAGTCAGATCACCATATCTGAATGACGCCTTTTCCTGTGATACGGCTCTGTCACTCAGCTCTCTCACAACACCGCAGGCTGATGTCATATTTGTGATGCGGTCAATGAGAATAAGTTCTCCAAGAGTCTTGTGAGAGGTGAATTTGTCTGCCGCTATTGCTTCGTTCAGAAGAATATCGCATACTGCAATGCCGTTTTTGGAAAGGCTCTCTGCCTTTATTTTTTCACCGGTATTTACATCAACTGCGTATTCAATGTCCGTAACGATTCCGGGAATGGTCTTTGTACCCAGCTTTACAAGGTAATCTCTGCCTGCTGTAAGTTCATCATCATCCAGCCACAAAACAGAAGCTTTTATCTTCCTGTACACTCCGATATCCGTATCCTTCACAAACACGCAGCCTCTTGATACGTCAACTTCTTTGTCAAGGGTAATAGTAACCGGCTGACCCTTGAAGGCTGATGGTGATTGTCTGTCTGTCACCAGAATGCTCTTTACAGCCGCCTTTTCACCGCTTGGCAGTGCGGTTACTATATCGCCTGTGCTTATGCTGCCCGATTCGATCTGTCCCTGAAAGCCACGGAATGTATGGTCCGGACGGCACACTCTCTGTACCGGAAGGAAAAATCCCTCTTCGTCATCTGAGGATATATCAACATTTTCAAGATACTCAAGCAATGCAGGGCCCTCATACCAGCTGATATTGTCAGATTTCTTTGTAACATTGTCGCCCTCTGTGGCAGAAAGAGGGATTATGACTGTATTTTCAAGAGAAAGCGCTGCTGTAAGCTCGTTTATTTCCCTGGATATTTCATCAAAGCGTTCCTTGCTGTAACCCACAAGGTCCATTTTATTTACTGCGAATACAAAATATTTTATACCCATAAGGCTGCATATTCTGGCATGACGTCTTGTCTGTACAAGAACGCTCTGGGAAGCATCCACAAGAATAACAGCAAGATCCGCAAAGGAAGCTCCTACCGCCATGTTTCGGGTATATTCTTCATGCCCCGGTGTATCTGCAACTATAAAGCTGCGGTTATCCGTGGTAAAATACCTGTATGCCACATCTATCGTTATGCCCTGCTCACGTTCTGCCATCAGTCCGTCAAGCAAAAGGGAATAATCTATCCTGCCGTTTCTGCTGCCGACTTTACTGTCAAGCTCCAAAGCCTTTTCCTGATCTGCATAGAGCAGTTTTGAATCATATAAAATATGTCCTATAAGAGTTGACTTACCGTCGTCAACACTTCCGCAGGTTATGAATTTAAGCAGTCCTTTCATTAAAAATAACCCTCCCTCTTGCGGCGTTCCATGCTTCCTGCCGCTTCATTGTCTATAACTCTTGAGGTTCTCTCTGAAGATACCGAACTGAGTGTTTCATTTATTATTTCATCAAGAGTATCTGCGTGAGATTCTATTCCGCCTGTAAGAGGATAGCAGCCGAGCGTTCTGAAACGAACGGATTTCATCTCCGGAACTTCACCCTCTCTCAGCGGAAAACGTTCATCGTCAACCATGATGAGATTGCCGTCACGTTCCACAACAGGACGTTCCTTTGCAAAGTAAAGAGGCACAATATCAATTTTTTCACGCTGTATATACTGCCAGATATCCTTTTCCGTCCAGTTTGATATGGGAAATACTCTTATGCTCTCACCCTTGTTTATCTTGGCGTTGTAGAGTTTCCACATTTCAGGCCGCTGATTCTTGGGATCCCATGCGTGAGCTGCGTTTCTGAAGGAGAAAATTCTCTCCTTTGCACGGGATTTTTCCTCATCTCTTCTGCCGCCTCCGAAGGCTGCTGTAAAGCCGTATTTGTCAAGCGCCTGCTTCAGTGCCTGAGTCTTCATGATATCGGTATAAGCCGAGCCGTGGTCAAAGGGATTTATGCCCTGCTTTACGCCGTCCTCATTAATATATTCAAGCATTTCAATGCCAAGCTTTTCCGCTGTTTTGTCACGGAATTCTATCATCTCCCTGAATTTCCATGTAGTGTTTACATGAAGAAACGGAAAGGGCGGCTTTTCCGGATAGAATGCCTTCATTGCAAGATGAAGCATAACAGAGCTGTCCTTGCCGATAGAATACAGCATTACAGGCTTTTCGCATTCTGCCGCAACCTCTCTTATTATGTAGATCGCTTCTGCTTCCAGTTCATCAAGATGTGAGTAACTGCTCATATATTTCCCTCCTAATATTTGTTAGATTCTTTCGGATTTACAGTGATATCCGTTATATTTCCCTGCTCCTGCTCTATTATCCAGTGAATAAGTCCGTCCCTTTTTTCTGTATGCACCTTACTGCCCTTGCCGCCCATATCTGCGCCGAGAAAAAAGCTTATGGCGTAAACAGGACATTCCTTTATACATGATGTACAGCCCCAGCAATACTTCGGATACCTTATGTATGCCTTTCCGTCAGCGTCTTTACTGATAAGCGTTCCGGGACAGATACTGCAGCATCTTCCGCAGCCTGTGCATTTGCTTTTGTCAATTGCTATGCTCATACAAAACTGCCTCCTTCTGCATATCACGTAAAATTATCTTTATCTCGCCATTTTCCATTACGGAATTGACGAATACATTCCAGTTTGCGTCATCTCTTTCCGGATAATCAAGATTCCTTGAAAAGCCTGCCCAGCGTGTTTCATGTCTTGCCCTGAGATGAGCTATAACTGCCCTGCATACAGTCAGTCTTTCTCTCAGCTCGTAAATATGCATAAGTTCCATGAAATCCTCCGCATGAAGGGTATCTGAAAGCTTCTCTATCTCTCTTATCCTCTCATCGGCAATATCAAGCTGCTTTTCAGTGAAGCTGTAGTTTGTCTTTATTCCGCCGGCATAGGCATCCATAACAGTCTGCATAGCTTCTTCCAGCTGTTCTGCTGTAAACAGAGAAGCAGTTCCATGTAAAAAGCCTTCCGCTTCATTGAGATGAGCTTCTATCTCTTCTTCGCTGATAGATAAATGCCCGTTGTGCTTTATATATTCCACTGCGGAACCTGCTGCAATCTCACCTTCAGCAAGAGCGCCTGTTACGTATTTCTGAGGGCAGCCTCCTGCCGCATCTCCTGCTGCAAAAAGTCCTTTTAAAGTAGTGGCACGGTTGGTATCCACCCAGAATCCGCTGGCTGTATGTCCTCCTACGATGTAGGGTTCTGTGCCTTCGATTTCCACGTTCTGCTCTGAAAGCCTTTTTCCGCTTTCTATCCACTTTATGGTCTGGGACGGTGCCATGTTGAGATATGCCTTTATGAGAGATTTCTCTGTTTCCTGGGATATGCCCTCTGTTCTGAGAAAGCATGGTCCTCTGCCTTCAAGATTTTCCTTTACTGTACCGTAAACTCTTTCTGATGTGGAAATGCCGTACTTTGTTTCGTAGACCTCACCCAGAGAATTGATCTGCTTAGCTCCTGCACCCTGTGCAAGGGTTCCTGTAGGGGCAATTGTATCCTTGCATCTCAGAGCTATAAACCTCATCTCAAAAGTGGTCATCTCAGCGCCGTGTTTTATTCCCATGGCGTAGCCTGCACCTGTATTGAAAGGTGAATACCACATCTTATGCCTTGAAAGGCCGGGATTATTGGGCTTATAAAGTCCAGAGGCTCCGCCGGAGGCTATTATCACTGCCTTTGCTTCGATAATATAGAATATTTCATTTTCTATGCCTATTCCGAAAGCACCCTTTACCCTTCCGTTTTCCACTGCAAGATCTGTTATATTCACTCTGTTCAGAACAGTTACATTCGGCTGTGACAAGGCAGCCTTTGCAAGAAGCGGCTTTATGTTTTCACCGTTTATCTTTATATTTCGGCTTCCTCTGGTTACGTATCTGCCCTGTTCATCCTTCAGTATCACAAGACCAAGCTCTTCAAGCCGATTTGTCACCTGGTTGAGTTTTTCAGACATTGTAAGCAGAAGGTCATCTCTTGCAATTCCGCAGGCGTCATTTTTAGCGTATTCTGCATAATCTGCGGGAGTTTTTCCCTCCGTTATATAAGCGTTCAATGCGTTTACTCCTGCTGCAAGACAGCCGCTGCGGCGTATATCCGCCTTTTCGCAGATAAGTATTTTTGCATCGCTGTTTTCCGAAGCTATGACTGCGCTCCAGCAGCCGGCTGTTCCGCCGCCGATTATCAGCAGATCCGTCCTTATCCTTTCCGTTTTCATTTTGCCACCTCAGTTTATATCAGATAAATATGGATTCTTCCTTCAGTGCGCTGTTTTCAATAAGCTGCACACTGCCGCCGGAGGTAACAAGGATACGATACACAAACACATACACCTTTTCTCCGGGAGAAACGCTTTCCTCTGAAACGTTTCTTCTTGCAGTAAGAAGAACATCGCCTACTCTTACAGCCACTTCTATGCTGCTGCCTCTGAATGAAGTTCTCTCCACCACGCCTTCAGATACGGAGCTTCTGAACTTCACAGGTTCATTTTTCTTGAATATCTTTACAAATTCCGGTCTGATTATTGCACCGTCAGCATTTTCCGTCTTTTCAAATGTATGGAACGCGCTATAATCCTTTACCATTGTGGGCTGGCCGAAGAATGAGGCTGTGAAGGAGGTCGTCGGAACTGTATAAATCTCCCTGGGAGTTCCTGTCTGTTCGATTTTGCCTTTATTTGTAATGATTATTTCATCTGCAACTTCAATTGCCTCGTCCTGATCATGGGTAACAAAAATACTTGTCACTCCAAGACGTGTTATCATATCCTTGAGCCAGCTGCGAAGCTCCTGCCTTACCTTTGCGTCAATTGCCGCAAAAGGCTCATCAAGAAGAAGTACCTGCGGATTCGGGGCAAGCGCCCTTGCAAATGCCACTCTCTGACGCTGTCCGCCGGAAAGCTGGCTGGGATATCTTTTTTCAAGTCCTCTTAAACCTATAAGATCCACAAGCTCCTGCACCCTTTTCTTTATGTCCGACTTTTTTTCCTTCCGGAGCTTTAAGCCAAAGGCAATATTGTCGTATACTGTCATATATCTGAAAAGTGCATAGTTCTGGAACACAAAGCCGATTCCTCTTTCAGCGGCAGGAACATTATTTACAACCCTGCCGTCTATGATTATTTCGCCGCTGTCCGGTGATTCAAGACCTGCTATCATTCTGAGTATGGTGGTTTTTCCGCTTCCGCTGGGGCCTAAAAGTCCTATGAGCTTACCCTTTTCTATACCGAAGCTTACATTGTCAGAGGCTTTGAAGCTGCCGAAGCTCTTGTTTATGTTTTTAAGTTCAATGTACATTCTTTTTACCGCCCTTTCCTATGTATTCAATTACGCTTCTGATTATAAGTATTACAACCGCCATTATCACAAGAATAGACGATACCGCAAATGCAGGAACATATTTGAACTCATTAAAAAGTATCTCAACATGAAGCGGAAGTGTATTGGTCTTGCCTCTCAGATGTCCGGATAAAACCGATACAGCTCCGAATTCCCCCATTGCTCTCGCCGCACAAAGAACCACGCCGTACAGCAATGCCCATTTTATATGAGGAAAGGTTATTTTTCTGAAAATCGTAAATCCCTTTGCTCCCATCAGTGCCGCCGCTTCCTCTTCATCTGTACCCTCAGCTTCAAGTACCGGTATAAGCTCTCTCGATACAAACGGGAAGGTTACAAATACTGTTGCAAGTACGATTCCGGGAACAGCAAAAACAATCTTTATACCAAGCTCTTCAAGCAGCGGATAAAGCGGACTTTGTCTGCCGAATGTCAGCACGAATACAAGGCCTGCTATGATAGGTGATACCGTTACAGGAAGATCAATAAGCGAACCTAAAAGCTTTTTTCCCTTAAAATGGAATTTCGTTATGAGCCATGCCGCAAACAGTCCGAAAAATGTATTGATAACCGTTGCAAAGACAGTTGCTTCCAGCGTAAGCAGAATTGCCTTTATGGTGTAGTCATCTTTTACCGCCTGGGCATATACGGTGGCACCCTGTCTGAATGCTTCTCTGATTACTGTTATCAGCGGCAGAACAAGCATAAAAAATATAAATAATGCACTTATCCCTATCAGTATCCATTTTACTGTCTTTGATTCCTTATGCAACTTTGCCGCCTCCTTTAAGAATCTTTGAGTTGCGTATCTGAATGAAGTTTACAGTCAGCAGTATCAGAAAAGATACCAGAAGCATTACAAGAGCTATTGCCGTTGCGCTGGGATAATCGAATTCCTGAAGCTCTGACATTATTATAAGCGGTGTTATTTCCGTTTCAAAGGGCTTGTTGCCTGCTATGAAAACCACGCTTCCGTATTCTCCAAGGCACCTTCCGAATGCAAGACCAAAGCCTGTTAATACTGCCGGCAGTATCTCCGGAAATATGACTTTGAAAAATATTCTGCTTCTGCCAGCGCCAAGAACTGTTGCAGCTTCTTCATAGGAGCCGTCAAGCTTTTCCAGCACCGGCTGCACTGCTCTTACCACAAAGGGTATGCCGATAAAAACAAGCGCTATTGTGATTCCTATTCGTGTATATGCAAGCTTTACTCCGAATTCTGCAAAAAAGCCGCCTATTAATCCTGTATCTGATGTAAGTGATGTAAGTGCTATGCCCGCTACCGCTGTGGGCAGTGCAAAGGGCAGTTCTATTAATCCGTCAAGTATCCTCTTGAATGGAAAATCATATCTTACCAGTATCCACGCAAGTACCACACCCATTACTGCATTTATAAGTGAGGCTGCAAATGCGGTCATTAAGCTTACCTTAAAGCTTGCAAGCACTCTTTCTCTTGTTATAGTTTCTATGATATCTCCAAAGCTCATATTGGCTGTATATATCACCAGTGAACCCATGGGTATAAGCACGATCACGCTCAGAAGTGAAAGGGTAACGCCCATTGACAGTCCGAAGCCCGGAATTATTCTTTTGCCTGATTTTTTCATTGCCGCATCTGCTCCTCGTTTTTCAGATTATTATTTCTCTTCGTATATCTGGTCAAATACTCCGCCATCTGCGAAATGCTTTCCCTGTGCTTCATCCCAGCCGCCGAAATCGTTTATTGTAATAAGATCAACATCAAGATCAAATACATCTTCGTATTCCTTCAGAATTTCTTCATTGGAAGGTCTGTAGTAATTATCTCCTGCAATACGCTGAGCTTCATCTGAATAAAGGTAATTCAGATATTCAGTTGCCGCTTCTCTTGTACCTCTGCTGTCAACTACGCTGTCTACAATTGCCACAGAAGGCTGTGCAAGAATGCTGACGCTGGGTGTGATGATCTCATAATCATCGGGATAATCCTTAATGGAGAGATAAGCTTCATTTTCCCATGCCAGCAGCACATCGCCCTGTCCGTTTTCAACGAATGTGGTTGTTGCTCCTCTTGCTCCGGAATCAAGAACCAGAACATTTTCATAAAGCTTTCCTATAAAATCCTTTACCTGTTCTTCATCGCCGCTGTAAAGCTTGTCGGCAAATGCCCAGGCTGCAAGGTAATTCCATCTTGCACCGCCGGAAGTCTTGGGATTAGGTGTTATTACGCCTACATCTTCCTTTACAAGGTCGTCCCAGTCATGAATGTTCTTTGGATTGCCTTTCCTTACCAGGAATACTATTGTTGATGTATAGGGTGCGCTGTCATTGGGAAATTCGCTTACCCAGCCGTCTTCTATCAGACCTGCGTCACGAACAGCATTTACATCATATTCCAGTGCCAGTGTTACAACGTCCGCTTCAAGACCGTTGGCTACCTCAAGTGCCTGCTTTCCGGAACCGCCGTGGGACTGGGTTATCTCAACATCCTGACCTGTCTTTTCCTTCCAGTGCTTTGCAAATGCCTGGTTGTAGCTTTCATAAAGCTCTCTTGTGGGATCGTAGGATACATTTGTAAGTGTTACCTTGCCTTCTGAAGCTGAGCTTTCAGAATCATTTGAGCAGCCTGTAAAAGCTGTAAGTCCTATTGCCAGTGAAGCTGCTGCCAGTATATATCTTTTAATATAGTTTTTCATATCAATAACCTCTTTCTTTTTCGTTATGTTATGTTTTCTTTTTTATTGGATTGTGTAATTGTTTTTTGTAATGCGTTATATGTGCGGAATCGTCTTTAACATCGTCCGAACCGGTAATTCGCTCCTATGAGCTTTTTGAACATCATCAACATTTATCTCACCTCTTGCCACTTACCTACTTGGTAGGTTGGTATTATTTTACCATGTCATTCCATTTCTGTCAAGGGGCTTTACGCATTTTTGGCATTAAGGCTATAAAAAACACCTGTATGGTATATAAAACCATACAGGTGACTAATTTTTTCTGAAAAAGAACCTCTGAAAGTTCTCACAGTATTCAGCAGTAACGCCCAGTGCCTCTGAAAGGGCGGTGCTTTTTGCTATATCCGCAGGCGGACCTGCCGCTGTAAGACTGCCCTCATTCATTACAGCTATTTTATCAGAATAGCCGAAGGCAAGCTCCGGGTCATGCATTACTGCAATAACAGCTTTTCCGTAATTTTTAAGGCCGGCTATAAGCTCCGTCATTTCAAGCTTATACCTCACATCAAGGTATGTCAGCGGTTCATCAAGGAGGATTATATCAGTATCCTGTGCAAGGATCATAGCCAGACGCACCCTCTGCTGCTGTCCTCCGGAAAGCTCATTTATCATTCTGTTCTGCATATCGGAAACGCCTGCCATTTCCATTGCAGCCTCAATTTTCTCTCTGTCATGATCTGTATATCTTCTGGGATAGCCAAGATAGGGAAATCTTCCGTGGGAAACAAAGGTTCTCACAGTAATTCCGGAAGGAGTCTTCATCTGCTCCATATAGGAAATATGCTTTGCCCTCTCTTTATTATCAAAATCCGGGAGAGCTTTTCCGTCTATGAGTACGCTTCCTTCAGTGCATGGAATAAGCCCTGCGGCAAGCATAAGCAGAGTGCTTTTGCCGGAACCGTTTGCACCGATCACCGAAACAAATTCGCCCTTCTTAAAGGAAGCATTTACGCTGCGCAAAATTATTTTCCTGCCGTATCCTCCGCTTACGTTTCTAAGTTCAAGCATTATGTCTTATCTCCTTTTTACGAATAAGAAGCCACAGGAAAAATGGTACGCCTATAAAGGATACAACGATACCAAGCGGCAGCTCATAGGGTGAAAACAGAGTTCTTGAAAGCACATCGCATATAACAAGAAATGAGGCTCCTATTACTGCGCACAGCGGAATTACCTTTGTATTCTCGGAAGAGCCGGCTATTTTTCTTGAAATGTGAGGCACCACAAGTCCCACAAAGCCGATAAGTCCGGAAAAGCTTACAGAAGCTCCTGCAAGTACAGCCGCAGCAGCAAGAGCCGCAAAACGTGTTCTGTCTGCATTCAGTCCAAGGCTCACAGCTGTTTTTTCACCGAGAGAGAGGACATCAAGGTCATGGCTGAGCATAAGGGCAAGAATTATACCTGCGGCAATAAATATCCATGCCGGAAAAAGATCAGCTGTATTCACGCCGGATACGCCGCCTGCCTTGAACGCCGCCGCTGAAGGAAGAGCGTCGGGATAAATTACTGTAACAGCGTCTGTAGCAGCGTTAAACAGGCTGGATATGCCTACGCCTGTAAGAACAATGGTCATTCGTGAGGCGCCTGTTTTCCGGGCAATGAGATACACTGTCATAACCGCAGTCAGTGCGCCAATAAAGGCGGCGGCAGGAACCATTCTGACTGCCTGAGGAAACAGCGCCATACAGATAACGGAAAAGAATCCTGCGCCGGAATTTACGCCGATTATATTGGGAGCCGCAAGAGGATTTGACAGCACAGCCTGTATAACCGCACCTGCCACCGCAAGAGCCGAACCTGCAAGAAGAGAGGCAAAGACTCTGGGAAGTCTTACATAAAGGACTATGCGTTCATCAAGAGATGTTCCCTCGGTGAAGAAATCCGACGCCAGTCGGAACGGCGACAGCCACTGTGAGCCGGCGCAAAGTCCTGCCAGAACTGCGGCAAGCAGCACAAAAAAGCATACCGCAAGTTTCATTGCAATGGAATTATTCTTCGCCATAGAGTATTGCTTCCAGATATTCATATGCCTTGTCCCAGCGGTTATTCGGCTTGTAGTGGAACATATCCTTAGGCAGGAAATAAACATTATCCGACTGTACGGCAGAGGATTCCTGCCATGCCTTATTTGAACCCAGGTATGCTTCATACTGTGCCTTTGCCGCTTCCTCGTCTTCACCCATTGTTGTTACAAATACAAAGTCAGGATCTGCTCTGAGTATTGCCTCCAGGCTCAGTTCCTCCAGCAGAGATGTTTCGCTGTCGGCTATGTTTTTACAGCCAAGGTCAGAAAGCATTTTACCTGTCATATTATCGCTGCCCTTTGCCTTTACGCCTGTACTGTAGGCTCTCAGCAGAAGTATATCCGGCGAATCTTTATCTTTTGTACGTGATATTATTTCGTCCACGCTGCCCTTGATTTTTTCTCCGTTTTCCTCATAAAGATCATCACGTCCTGTAATGCCTGTGCATATTTTCAGAGCGTCAAGGTAATCCTCAAAGCTTTCCACATCAAGATAAACAGCGGGTATGCCTGCATTTTCAAAGGTATCCGCAAGCTCTGTCTGTGCGTCGATTGAACCGGACAGTATGACAAGCTCCACGCCTTCGGAAATAATTGCTTCCACTGACGGATTTTTCACATCTCCGAAGGTTTTAACATCCTCCGAAAGATTAAGGTCATGACCTTCCCATGCGTCCTTTGTTACGCCGTAAAGCTCTCCGCCTGCCAGCTGCCAGATTTCCGCAATACTTCCGGAGAGAACTGCGGTTTTGTCAAAGCTTTCAATTTCCACACTTCGTCCCAGTGAATCGGTAACGGTTACTGTTTCATTTTCCGTAGCTTCCTTTGCGGAGCAGCCGAAAAGCATAAGGGCTGAAAGTATTATTGATATTCTCTTTTTCATTATTTTTCCTTTCATTTACACGGTCTTATTCATATAGTATATCACATTTTTCTTCATATAGCAAGCCTGTTCAGGTATAAGAAGAGCCTGTGAATTTACACAGGCTCAGACTTATATTACATAATCCAGTGTATTTCCATTCTTCATACAGTCTGCAATTGTAATATTGTCGAAGTATTCGTTTGTCAGCTTATAAAATCCTTCCCACATTGCCAGCGTTCTGCATTCAGCAGCCTTTTCGCAGGGTTCTGCATCTGCTTCAAGACATGACACAGGAGCAAGACTTCCGTCTGTAAGTCTCAGAATTTCACCTACTGTGTATTCATCCGGCGAACGTGACAGCCTGTAGCCGCCGCCTTTTCCGTGAACGCCTATAATAAGCTTTGCCTTTGTAAGCACAGGAAGTATACGTTCAAGATACTTGAGGGAAATTTCCTGTCTTTTTGCAACGTCCTTCATGGGAATATATCCGCCGTCGTCATTCTCAGCAAGGTCTATCATAACACGCAGAGCATATCTTCCTCTTGTTGAGATCATCATGCTGCATCACCTCCTTTAACCTGCAAAGCACCGCTGCCGATAACGACAGCAGTGCTTTCAGACAGAACCGCACAAAGCACACCTTTCGGCTCTGCAAGTCTTTATGCGGTATTGCCTTATATTATTCAGCAAACAGAGCTGTTGAAAGATATCTGTCGCCTGTATCAGGAAGAAGGACAACAATATTTTTTCCTTCATTTTCCGGGCGTTTTGCAAGCTCTATAGCAGCCCATGCAGCCGCACCTGATGAAATTCCCACAAGTACGCCCTCAGATTTTCCGATAAGCTTACCAGTTGCAAAGGCGTCATCATTATCTACAGGAATTATCTCGTCATAGATCTCTGTATTCAGCACTTCCGGTACAAAACCGGCGCCGATACCCTGTATTTTATGAGAGCCTGCCACACCTGTTGAAAGTACCGCAGATGACAAAGGCTCAACCGCAACGATCTTTACATCCGGCTTCTTTGACTTCAGATATTCGCCTATGCCGGTTACTGTTCCGCCGGTTCCAACGCCTGCTACGAAAATATCAACTGCACCGTCTGTATCTTCAAATATTTCCGGGCCTGTTGTTTCAAAATGCGCCTTTGGATTTGCAGGATTAGTAAACTGTGAGGGAATAAAGCTGTTGGGAATTTCTCTGGAAAGCTCATCTGCCTTGGCAATGGCGCCCTTCATTCCCTTTGCACCCTCTGTCAGAACAAGCTCTGCTCCATATGCCTTCATAAGCTGTCTGCGTTCAACGGACATTGTTTCCGGCATAACAATAATTATTCTGTAGCCTCTTGCTGCTGCAACTGCCGCAAGACCAATGCCTGTGTTTCCGGAGGTAGGTTCAATTATAACTGAATCCGGCTTCAGAATGCCCTTTGCCTCTGCATCGTCGATCATAGCCTTTGCGATTCTGTCCTTTACAGAACCTGCCGGGTTAAAATATTCCAGCTTGGCATAAATTTTAGCCTTAAGACCCAGTTTCTTTTCAATGTGAGTCAGTTCCAGCAAGGGTGTTCTGCCGATAAGCTGATCTGCTGATGTATATATATTTGCCATAAAAACATCTCCTGTCAAAATTATTCTACTGCGTCAAAACCACGCTGCAGGTCTGCAATAATATCATCAATATGCTCTGTACCAATGGACAAACGAATCGTGTTGGGCTTGATATCCTGTTCTGCAAGCTCCTGTTCATTCAGCTGGCTGTGAGTTGTTGTTGCCGGGTGGATAACAAGGCTCTTTGAATCCGCAACATTTGCCAGCAGTGAGAAGATCTCCAGGCTGTCAATGAACTTGTGCGCTTCCTTTACGCCGCCCTTGATCTCAAATGTGAAGATAGAGCCGCCGCCATTGGGAAAATACTTCTCATAGAGGGCATGATCCGGATGATCGGGCAGTGACGGGTGATTTACCTTTTCAACCAGCGGATGACTGCTCAGGAATTCAACAACCTTCTTTGTGTTCTCAGCGTGTCTGTCAAGACGGAGGGAAAGTGTTTCCACGCCCTGGAGAAGCAGGAATGCTGCAAAGGGAGAAATTGTCGCGCCTGTATCACGGAGAAGAATTGCACGGATATAGGTTACAAATGCCGCTGCACCTGCAGCCTTTGTAAAGGATACGCCGTGATAGCTGGGATTCGGAGCTGCAATTGCAGGATAATTTCCGGAAGCTTCCCAGTCAAATTTTCCTGAATCAACGATCACGCCGCCAAGAGTCGTACCGTGTCCGCCGATAAACTTTGTGGCTGAATGAACCACAATGTCTGCACCGTGTTCAATCGGACGGATAAGGTAGGGTGTTCCGAAGGTATTGTCTACCACCAGCGGAATGCCGTGCTTGTGAGCAAGCTCAGCCAGAGCGTCGATATCCGGAATATCACTGTTGGGATTGCCCAGTGTTTCTATATAGATAGCTCTTGTGTTTTCCTTTATAGCAGCTTCAACCTCTGCAAGGTCATGAATATTTACAAAGCTTGCTGTAATGCCGAAATTCGGAAGAGTATGTGCCAGAAGGTTGTAGCTTCCGCCGTAAATTGACTTCTGGGATACGATATGTCCGCCGTTCTGGGCAAGAGCCTCTATAGTGTATGTAATAGCAGCTGCACCTGATGCAAGTGCCAGTGCTGCAACGCCGCCTTCAAGGGCAGCTATACGCTTTTCAAAAACGTCCTGTGTGGAGTTTGTAAGTCTGCCGTAGATATTTCCTGCGTCAGCAAGACCGAATCTTGCTGCTGCGTGTTCGCAGTTGCGAAAAACGTATGATGTAGTCTGATAAATCGGTACTGCTCTGGAATCTGTTGCGGGATCCGGATTTTCCTGTCCAACGTGAAGCTGGAGTGTTTCAAATTTAAAGTTTGCCATAATAATTATTCCTTTCATCTATAAGTTTTTATAATTGTTTTCATCTCTCAGTTTTTTCATTAACAGCAGCAACATCGCATTCGTTCAAAGCGGTAATTTTCTCTTACGAGAATCTGAAAATTCAGTTTCATTATACAACACCTGCCATTTTTTCGGTTTATTTACTTACCTATCAAGTAGGTTGGTATTATTATAACACATCCTGCCTACCTTGTCAATAGGTAAATAGAAATTTTTTCAAAAAAATTTCGAGCTGAAGCCAGCTCGACCGCCCTACGACCCCCAAAACACACTTTTTTTATAACAAATAAAGCCCCCTGCCAGGGGGCGACATACTTATTTCGCAAATTAAAAAGCAAATGGACTGTTGCAGACTTACGCCTTGCAACAGCCATTTTGCGATATATTTATTTTTATCTGATTCCTGCGGAAACCTGTGCGTAGTAATCAAGGATATAGGCAGCGTCGCCGGAATAAAAAAGCCGCTGCACCCTGTACAGGCGGCAGCAGCTCATCACTATGAATAAATGTATTACCTCTTCCGTGGAACAGCGTAAAGATTTGTTTCCCATGCGGGAATATACAGCTGATGACGGATATAGATGTCGTAATGAGGATTAAGCGCTTTTATAAGCAGCGGCAGTGTGAAAATATCCTCATTTCTGTGGTAGAGAGAAACCATGAGTCTTGGCGAATACCTGGCAATGGTCTGAGCTGCGCCCCACAGCGCTTCACGTTCACAGCCTTCCACGTCCATTTTGATTATGGTTGCAGGCTTGCCCTCAAGTATACTGTCAACCGAACGTGCCGTCACAGCCTGTCCCAGTGCGGAAACAGCTGACTGTCTGCCAGCCTTCGTCGAAAAGGGAACTTCCGTGTCACTGCACCATGCCACCGCATTGTAAATGCTTACATAGGGCATTTCGGCAGTGCATTTCCGCAGCTTCTTGAAGTTTTTCCTGTCGGGTTCAACTCCGTACATACGGACATATTTTCCCTTTGTAAAGGACAGCACCTCTTCAATAGTATCACCGTTGTATGCCCCTAAATCCACGTAGGTTTCATTCTGGGTAATTTTAATGATATTACGGTAAATATCCTCCTTTGGAGTTGTTACCTCCATAAGATAGGGTATTTTGCCGCTTATCTTGAAGTTGATGATATTGGCATAGACCTTTTGTGAAAAGGGGTCTGCCAGCATATTGTACACCTGCTCAATTTCATCTGCGTGTTCAAGGCAGTATTCGTAGGTAAACAGTCCGTCGCCTGCCACCGGAACATCCGGCACCAGAAGAGTATGACGCTCTGCAATTTCAAGCAGCTTGTCCACTAAAGACTGATAGCCTGCAGCAAAAGCAAGTACAATAACAAAATCTTCAACCTGTTCTTCGATTTCGGAAAGCTTCCGAACCTTGTAGCCTGCAAAAGAATGGCCTCTTACAAAATCATCACTGGCGAAGATGCCTGCCAGAGGAATATTTTTCTCTCTGAACACACGCATAATTTTCTCCGCACCGTCGCCCATGCCATAAATAAAAATCGGACGTGTTTCTGTCTGAAGAACCTCCCAGACAGTTTGTTTTTCCGTAATAAATGAAAGCATGTTTAGGATCTCCTTTATCTATCTGTATCGAATCCGTGTGCAGCGTTTGACTTTTTACGCTGCATCTGACACCTCCATGCGTCTTAATATTATATTCCTGATATTACTGACTGCGGCTAATTATCATGGTCGCAGCAGTCTTCATTGTCACCGGCTGAGCCTATCATATCCCTTCCGCGGATAGAGTAGCGGTCACGGTACTGGCTGACATATGAACCTATGAGGTCGGAAACCTCACGGGGACATTTTATGGAAACAACCTGTTTCTCGGGAGTATCTGCGTCCTTGCAGAATAAAGTGATGGTACCGCAGCCGAATATTCGCTGACAGATACTGCGGCTGAGGCTTTTGTCCACTATACGGTAAAGCTCCAGCTCATCCTCTTTCACATTCAGAAATCCCTCACGTGTGATCAGCCTGTTCTCCGTAAGATAGTATCTGGTGAACGAAATCGGCAGTCCGAAAATGGTTCGCTTCTTGTCGCTCCAGATGTATTCTATCTGTTTATCCTTTTTAGGCATAGCTTTATCCCTCCCTTGCCTTAAATCAAAGCATTATCTCCGCTTCGCCGTTCTTCACTGTCACCTTTTTATCAGTACCTGCAAGTGATACGGTGATATTTTTGTCTGACCGTGAAGCTCTGACAAAAATTCTGTCATTTCTGCGTTCTGCTGAAAGAGTCATTATATGCTTTGCTTTTATATCGTAAACTTCTGCACCGGCACACTGTCCCTCAGCAAGGCTGCATATAAGGAAGTCCGTGCCTTCTGCATAGTCATACTCAAATTTATCCTTAAAATCACCCATTGGAATAACTGAACCAGGTCTTGCAAGGACAGGCATTTCCATAAAGCTGCACTTCACTGAATGGTATCTGCCGCCTTCATATGTTCTGCCTGTAATTATATCATACCAACTGCCCTTTGGCAAATAGAAGTCTGCTGTGCCTTCCTCATTGAATACAGGAGCGCACAGAAGATCATCACCCAGCATATACTGCTGATCAAGGTACCGGCAGGCAATATCCTCTGTAAAATCCATTATCATGGGTCTCATTAGAGGAATGCCTGTTTCCGAGGTTTTAACAGCCTGTGCGAAAAGATAGGGCATGAGTTTTCCCTTCAGTCTTGTGAAGAATCTCAGCACATCCACAGCTTCATCGTCATACGTCCATGGCACTCTGTAGGAGTCGGAGCCATGAAGACGGCTGTGGGTGGACATAAGTCCAAAGGCACACCAGCGTTTATATACAGCGGCGGAAGAGGATTTTTCAAAGCCGCCTATATCATGGCTGAAAAATCCGAAGCCTGATGAACACAGCGACAAGCCGCCTCTGAGGGTTTCTGCCATAGAGGAAAATTCACCTGTACAATCACCGCCCCAGTGTACCGGAAACTTCTGGCAGCCGGCGGTGGCGCTTCTTGCAAAAAGACAGG
Source organism: Oscillospiraceae bacterium (assembly GCA_029007315.1). Taxonomy (GTDB): domain Bacteria; phylum Bacillota; class Clostridia; order Oscillospirales; family Ruminococcaceae; genus Ruminococcus_C. The sequence goes on along the minus strand of JAQXHO010000052.1, from coordinate 11,239 downwards.
CATTGTTCTCGCCGTAAAAGTCCTTTATGGTTTCGAATACTGTCTTATTATACAGATAAGAATAATAATTATGTAAAAAAACAGGATCTTCTCCGCTTGAAAAAACTGCATCTGCCGGTATTCTTTCGCCGAAGTCTGTTTTTATGGAATCCACTCCCATTTCCAGAAGTCCTCTGATTTTATCTGAAAACCATTTGCAGGCACCGGGATTTGTGAAATCAACTATCGCCATGCCCGGCTGCCAGAGATCTGTCTGAAAAATGCTGCCGTCCTTATTCCTTACAAAGAATCCATTTTCTGCGCCTTCATCAAAAAGGCTGGAATACTGCGAAATATAGGGATTTATCCAACAGCATACGCCGATGCCTCTTTTTCTGAGCCTTGAAAGCATAGCTTTCGGTTCCGGGAACTGTCTTTTGTCCCATTCAAAGTCTGTCCAGTGAAATTCCTTCATCCAGAAGCAGTCAAAGTGGAACATTTCAAGAGGAATACCCCGGTTTTCCATACCGTCAATAAATGAAAAAACAGTTTCCTCATTGTAATCCGTGGTAAATGATGTTGAGAGCCACAGTCCGAAAGTTTTTGCCGGCGGAAGCGCAGGTTTTCCCGTAAGGTCCGTGTAATTTTTCATAACCTCATGCAGATTTTCTCCGCCTATGAAGAAATATTCAAGCTCTTCGCCGGGAAGTGTGAAGGAAACCTTGTTCACCGTATCTGAGCCAACCTCAAAGGAAACGTTTCCGGGACTGCCGACAAACACGCCGTATCCCTTTGAAGTTATATAAAAGGGTACGCACTTATAGCTCTGGTCTGAGCTTGTGCCGCCGTCTGAATTCCACATTTCCACGGTCTGACCGTTCTTTACAAAGGAAGTGAACTTTTCGCCGAAGCCGTACACGCATTCTCCTGCGTCAAGAGTAAGCTGCTCACGTATATATCCTGTTCCCTTGTTTTCAGGAACGTTAAAGAATCTGTCGTTCTCATGAAGCCGCTGACGCATTTCCGCATGAAAACTGTTTTCCTTTATATAGGAAGTACAGTGAAAGGAACTTCCTGTAAGGCGTTTACCGTTTCTCATAAAGGAAACATCCCAGTCATCACCCAGTTTTATTCTGAGAACAGTTTCGCCGGTTTTCATTTCTATCGATCCGTCGCTCTTAGTTATCAGAGGTCTGTAGCCCTTATTCTCGTTAAGCTCAAAACAGGGTCTTCTGTATACGCTGCCCTTATGGTGACGAATATTCACCTTTATAACGTCCGGCGCTGTGGAAGTATATGTAATTTCCAGACACACTCCGCCAAGAGTCATTGCACGGTGCCAGATTTTTCCCGGCACAGCCAGCACTGTAATGGAATTATCGCTTGCTGCGGCATCGTATGCCTGTACAGCATAGCTGACTTCATAGCAGCTTCTGTCAAGCCACAGTCCGTCAGAAAATTTCATGGGAATACCTCCTGCCAGTGTATGTCACACAAACGTATACATATAATAGTATTTTACCACACATCACCGTATATTGTCAATTAAAAACTATGAATTATTACATTTTGGGATAAAAAAAGCAGTAATTTGTACATCTTCCACAACAGAAAGCAGGTTTCTTATTAAAGTCAGATGAGAAATCTGGGTGAAAAATGTGAAAGGTTAAGGATAATTTGGAGAGAGCTATTGCAATCCAGCTGTAAAAATGATACAATTAAAATATAGGCAATACATAGAAAGGAGCGATAATATGTATCATCTGCTTGTTGTTGACGATGAGGCTAATATCAGAAATGTTGTGCGTGAATATGCCGAATTCGAGGAATATGAGGTTACGGAAGCTGAAAACGGCATGGAGGCAGTAAGCCTTTGCCGTGAAAAGGATTTCGACCTTATCATAATGGACGTTATGATGCCAAGACTGGACGGATTTTCCGCTGTCAAGGAAATCAGAAAGAGAAAAAACACTCCTGTTATAATGCTTTCTGCCCGTGGTGAGGAATATGACAAGCTCTTCGGCTTTGAAATTGGCATTGACGACTATGTGGTAAAGCCTTTTTCTCCAAAGGAACTTATGGCAAGAGTACGTGCCGTAATAAGCCGTCACAATACTGTCGCACCGCCGGAGCAGAATTCCCAGAAAATGCGGTTTGAAGGCCTGGAGATAGACCTTGCAGGACGTGAGGTGTATGTGGACGGTCAGAGAGCCTCCATGACTCCAAAGGAATATGACCTGCTGTTCTACCTTGTAAAAAACAAGGGTCTTGCGCTTACAAGAGATAAGCTTCTGGAGGAAGTATGGGGATATGATTTCTTCGGAGATGACAGAACTGTGGATACCCATATCAAAATGCTCCGGGGCAGTCTTGGAGTATATAGAAAATTCATCGTAACACTGAGAGGAATGGGCTATAAATTCGATGCTGAAGTTCAATAAGCTGCAATTCACCAGGAATCTTACCATCCGTGTAAAGATATGGCTTTTCTTCATGATGCTCGTATGTATAGTCTTTATACTGATGTGGACATTTCAGATACTGCTGCTGGGTCCTTTCTACGAAATAATGAAGGTGTCCTCTGTTTCAGGTGCAACAAAAAAACTGGCGTCTGCCTATCATACTGAAAATTTTACTGACTGTCTGCTGGATTCTGCTGTACGGAATGATATGTGCATAGAAATTCTCGATAAGAACGGCGCAGAGGTCAGATACGAATGTATGTTCAGCGGAAACTGTATGCTTCACAACGGCAGCAATGATGTGTACTTCTACTTCATGGAGCTGAGAGAAAGCGAAACAGGTGAAATTTGCAGAAAAATTTACAATAACACAATGCAGAGCGAAATGCTCATATACGGCTGTCCGCTTTACAACAAAAAAGGCGGGATCGCAGGATACCTTATTACAAACGCAAGACTTGTGCCTGTTGAAGCGTCACGTCAGATCATGCAGAATATCACCATATTTATTATGGTACTGCTTGTAATATCGGGAGTTATTCTTTCTGCATACGCTGCTGAGAATTTAGGCGCACCAATCAAAAAGCTCAACATCTCAGCGCAAAGGCTGGCTCAGGGTGATTATACGGTACAATTTCCAGGCGGCGGCTGTGCAGAGGTTGACGATCTGGCGGATACCCTTGCCTACGCAAGCCGTGAGCTTTCCAGAACGGACGAAATGCAGAGGGATCTTATTGCCAATGTATCTCATGACATGAGAACTCCTCTTACAATGATGAAAGCATATGCGGAGATGATACGTGACCTCTCCGGAAACAATCCGGAAAAACGGAATCAGCATCTCAATATTATTATAGAGGAAACTGACAGGCTGTCACTCCTTGTAAACGATATGCTGGATCTGTCAAAACTTGAAAGCGGCACTCAGAAGCTTGACATTGACAGAATAGACATAAGCGAGAAGCTCCGGGAAATCGCAAGAAGATATGAAGGCATTTCCGAAAAAATGGGCTACAGCCTGATATTCACAGGCAACGCACCATACATTATAAACTGCGACAGCGGCAAAATTGAACGTGTTATATGCAATCTGCTTAACAATGCCATAAATTACACATCAAAAGAGGACAGAAGAGTATATCTGAGGCAGATAAATTTTCCGGACCGGGTACGCATTGAGATATCAGATACAGGCGACGGCATAGAAGAAGATAAGATCAAGCTTATTTTTGATAAATATTACCGTTCAGAAAACCATAAGCGTGAAGTTGTGGGAACAGGTCTTGGACTGTCCATTGTCAAGGCAATTCTGAAAATGCACGGATACAACTACGGCGTAAACAGCAAAATCGGTGAAGGCTCCACCTTCTGGTTCGAGGCACCGCCTGCCGATCCCATAAACGATATAAACCAGCAATAACACACAAATTGATAAAAGGCTGCCGCAGACTGCGGCAGCCTTTCTTTTACACTACAAAACCTGCATTCCTAAACGTGTCTATAGCGTCGCCAAGGATTTCTGCATTAGTTTCTGATACCGAATGGAGAAGCAGAATTTCTCCTCCGTGGGCGCTTGCCCGAAGCTTTTCAAGAGCTGCTGCCGGGTCCGGCTGAGCGTCCGTTTTCCAGTCTACATAGGCATAGCTCCAGAATAATGTCTTATATCCCAGGGAGCATACAGTCTGAAGTCTGTCCTCTGAATATTCTCCGCATGGAAAACGGAAATACTGCATTTCATAACCATATGTGTCCTGCACATAATCATGAAGTGATGATATCTCCTGCCTTGCTTCCTCTTCACTCAGCTTCGGAAGGCTGGCGTGAGTCATGCCGTGATTTCCCAGAACATGACCCTCGCAGATCATTCGCTTTACAAGCTCCTGTTCCTTCTTTGCGTAATCTCCTGTCAGAAAAAATATTGCTTTAACGTTCTTTTCCTTTAGTGTGTCCAGTATATCCGCCGTATATCCGTTTTCATAGCCCTGGTCAAAGGTTATTATTATCCTCTGTCTGTCCGGCGTAGTGGCATAGGCGTTATACTTCCTGTAATTCTGGTCAAATGATACTGCGTCAACGGGACAGTTTGAACTGTCCGCTGCCGTACCCTGTCCGTATCCTATGGCAGTATTATCGGCATAAACTGCCGGCACATACCCTGAGAGCATTGCCGCAGTAATAATCGCTGCCGCTGCTGCTTTGATTCGTCCTTTTGTCATAACCCTGCTGCTCCTTCTGCGGATTCCTCCGCAAGAAAAGTATGCCCCGCTTACGGCTTTGCATTCAAGGAATTTTTTCACACAATACAGAAAAGCACCGATGCATATAATGCGTCGGTGCCGAGATATCATTCGCTTATATAAGCCTTTACCAGAACCTGCAAAAGCTCATCTCTGTCAATGTGACGGATAATGCTTCTTGCGTTGTTATACGTGGTTATGTATGTCGGGTCCTCAGACAGAATATAACCAACGATCTGATTCACAGGATTATATCCTTTCTGAACCAGGGCATCATAAACGATAGTCAGGTTCCTCTTCATCTCAATTTCTTTTTCATCGTTGACCGAAAAGGTCATGGTCTTGTCATACATCAGTATCCGCCTCCTTAAAAATTTTCATACTCCTATTATACCCTATTTCACTTTATTATACAAGTGCTTTACCGCAGTTTTTTCTAAAATGTTACCGATTTTTCCGTTTTGGTATATTTCAGCATAGTCTGTTTGTATATTTTCAACAAATTTAAAAAGAACCCGAAGACCTTTCAGCCTTCGGGTTCAGCTTTCAGAAGCTTAGAACTTGCAGCCTTCACTGCCGCAGGCACCTGAACGCTTCACAAAGCTCTCGCAGTCGGTGCATTCCGGTACTGTAGGATTCTTTTCGTGTGAACCAATACGAACGCTGTCAAGTACACAGTAATTTTCTGATACCATGTTATGCTGACACTGGCTTACTGTACACTTGATGCAGGGATTCTTACGTGTTTCCATGATAATTACTTCCTTTCATATATGCCGGCAAAACCGGCTTGCCATTATTATTGCCGTCTGCCTGCTTTTTATGCACATAAATTTATGTTTTGCTTTTCAATAGCTTTTCAGTCTTATATCACAATACTTACACATACCATGGGTATAATATAAACGTGCTCTTGAGAAAGAGAGCATATAACATCCTCTAAAGTGCTTTTACATTTACCCCAGTGTAAAAGCAATCCCCAATAATCCCTATATCATAGCAGCTGCGCCTCTACCCCGGGGCGTATTGCTGCCATGAACAAAATCAAGACATATTCCACCCTTTCAAATAAAAATATATTGAAAAAAACGGCAGCTTTTCAGCTGTCGTTTTTTTCATATCTGCCGAAAGACGTATCTCACGCCTTTCGGGCAGTTTTTTTCTGCTTTCGGGTTTTCTTTTCTGTTTTTTCGCTGTATTCCAGCTGTATTTCATAAACCTGCTTCATAATGTATTCCACATTCCCACGGTAAAAAGGCTCCACTGCATAGCGGTTGTGTTCGCCTATATGCTTCCTCAGTCCCTTATCCTCTGTGAGAGCTTCTATTCCTGCCACAAAGCCCATTACATCATCCGGATCAAAGCTGAAGCCTGTAACGCCGTCCTCCATGAAGTCGGCTATTCCCTGAACGTTTGAGGTAACAAGAGGCAGACCCGCTTCCATGGCTTCAAGGGCAGCCATGCCTATTCCCTCCTCCTTCGACGGCAGGCAGAATATATCGCAGGCATGAAGCATATTTACAATATCATCACGGTTTTTCGCAAAATGCACTCTGTCCTCAAGGTGAAGCTTCTGTGTAAGCTTGTAAAGAGAATCTGCTTTAGGCCCTGCACCGCATATCACATAGTGCAGTTCAAGCATTCTCAGATGGGATATTGCCTTTAAGACCACAGCATGATTCTTTTCCGCTGTAAGAGGCCCTACTGTGATTATTGCCACGGAATTCTGGGGTATTTCCATAAGGTCACGCATTCTGAATCGGTCTTCAGCAGGCGCACGGAAACGATAAGGGTCAAGTCCTGTTCCCGGAATACGGATTGTATGCTTTGCAGACAGCTTTTTTTCCGCAAGAAGGCAGTCCTCTTTATTGCAGCATATCATTACGTCTGCGTATTCAGACGCTTTTTTCATTTTTGGAAGAAGTGCCGCCTTTTTCAGAAAAGACACTCCCTTATGCACCGGGAAACCGTAGGACGTGCAGATAACAGGTATTTTCTGAGCTTTAGCGGCAGGTCCTGCACACTGAAGACTTGAAAGGGTAAGGCAGTGTATGAGATCAAACTCATATTCCTTAATGATTCCTTCCAGCTCTGCGGCGGCCTTCGACTGCTTTGCAAGAGGATTTTCAGAGGGAACAAAGCTCAGCTGATGACACACTATCCCTGCCGCTTCAAGTTCATCTCTGAAGGCATATACACGCTCCGGAGATGTTGTATTCCCGTAAAGAAAATTGCAGCCTATATGTATCTCACAGTCCATGCTGATAAGAATATTGAGATTTGATCGGTTGTTAAGATCCTGCAGTGACGCATTGTCCGAAAGCACAAGAACACGTTTCACAGCCACAGCTCCTTTCCTGTATTATTAAGGCAACACCGCACAAAGCACGCCTGACGGCTCTGCACGCAATCTGCTTGCATATTTTCCGTCATATTTCACAAAAAGCCTCGTGAATACACAAAGTATTCACTGCGTTTTTTTATTTCATCTGACAAAAAATTTGACTGCGCATCTTGCGCACAGTCTTTGTGCGGTATTGCCTTAACTATCTGTATTATACCATATTGCCGATCCAAAATCAAGAGTCTGCCTTATTCATCATCAAAACCGGGAACCAGCCTTCTCATATCCTCCGGCATTGGAACGCTCAGAGATACTCTTTCTCCTGTTCCCGGCTCTGTAAATTCAGCATATCCGCAGTGAAGGGCATGACGGGAAATATCGGGAGTTTCTTCTCCGTAAAGTTCATCTCCTGCCAGAGCATGACCAATATATGCCATGTGAACCCTCAGCTGATGAGTTCGTCCCGTTTCGGGTATAAGCTTTACAAGGGTGTATTTTTCATTGCTGAAAAGAGGTATGTAACGGGTAAGGGCAGGTTTTCCGCTGTCCATTACGCATCTGAGCATTACAGAATTTTCCTTACGTGCAACAGGCTTGTCCACCGTGCCGCCGCTTTTTATTATTCCTGCGGCTACGGCAAGATAACTCTTTTTTATTTTGTCCTTCATAAAGCCGGCGCCGTAGGGCGTAAGAGCCGCAATGCACACGCCGCTTGTATTTCTGTCAAGACGGGTTATACATCTGAAGGGCAGATCCGGGTATTCAGCTGCAAAGGCATTTGCCAGGGTATCCGTATAATGTCCGTGGGATTGATGACAGGGCATAAAAGGAGGCTTGTTATACACAATCAGATGCTCGCTTCTGTAAATCACCGGAACATCAAGAGAAGGGTTTGGCTGTACCTTGCCGCCGGCGTCGGGGCAGGTCAGTATTATTTCATCTCCGGGAAAGACTGTATCCAACGTGCGGATATGAACTCCGCTGCGCATTATACTGCCATGATATTTGCATCTGGCAAGCAGTCTTCTTGAAACCTGCATATTACGCCTTAAAAATTCCTCCAGTTTCATGGGACTTTCTATATCAGCTTTAAATATAAGCTCGCTCATTGTCAGATCTCTCCATATAGCAGTATTCAATATATCGCACCGAAAAATATGAAACAAGGGTTCCTGCAAATTTCGGCAGTAAAAATGGCATGAGAAGCCTTCCTGCATTTCTAAGAATTATGCCGGCAACAAACAAATGCTGTCCATGAAGCATTTCAAGGGAATCACGAAAATTCTTCCATGAGCTTCTGTCAGGATATCTTACAGAAAGTACCTCCGCACCTGCAAATGAAATCTCAAGCCGCAAACGGATAATCAGAATCAGAGCAGTAAGAGGCACTGCCTGGAATGAAAGCATTATCCGGTACAGGCTTGCAATATGCAGTGATTCATCTGCAAGAAGCCACACCGCTGTTATCAGCACTGCTGCCAGAACAAAACGGCAGAGGGTTCGTACAGACCACCTCAGCAAATAAAGTCTTCTAAGCCTTTTATAAATTCTCCTCTCATAGCCGCAGGAAAGGGCAAGGCTTATAACAGAATGTCTTATTACAGCACACCGGCTTTTTACGGTGGCAAGCACTGTCAGTATTTTCAGAAGACTTCTCACACCACAGAAAATCAGAATGTTCAGCTGTGTAAGTCCCGCATATAAAAGCGCACACACAGCGGCGGCGGAAAGAATTCCGCCGGATAAATATATCAGAAAAAGCATACACAAGGGTATGAAAATACTCATGCACCTGCCTTTAAGAGCATTTCCGGCAAAGCTTTGAAGAGCCTTTTGTTTCATGGCGCACCTCCTTTTACAAGAGGAGTATGCCCGTAAATTTACATTTTATGCCTGGTATGGCGTCATGCCCAGCAGTTCAAAAGCACCGCTTCTCTGCCACAGTGCGGCTGTAATGTGGATATCATAGCCTTCGCCGAATTCTGCTCTCAGTTCACCGGGGTCTACCTTCGGAACGCCGAAGCCTGATATCATGCTTGTGATTATTCCGCCGTGAGTCACGACAGCGCAATGTCTGAGATCGTTTTCCATCATATCCTGGATAATGTACACAAGTGCCTTGAATATTCTCAGCTGAACATCTGCCACGCTTTCACCCTCCGGCGGTGCGCATTCTGTGCCGCCGTGAAGCCATTCCTTAAATTCCGGCAGGTCTACCAGCTCATCTACTGACTTTCCGTCAAATTTTCCGAAATTCATTTCAATGAGATTATCTACGCAGTCAATATCCCTGTCGGAAAAAAGTATCTCCGCAGTTTCCGTGCATCTGCACAGGGGACTTGAATATACCTTTGCAACGCCGGGATAAACATAGGTATCCATTTTTTCATAAAGCTCTGCAATGCCTTTTTCAGACAGGGGATAATCTGTTCTTCCGATGTAAATGCCTTTGTCGTTTGCCTCTGTTCTGCCGTGGCGGATAAGGCTGAGATGATAACCGTTCATATATACATTCTCCTTTTTATAATGTTAAAAAAATACCTTTTTTTCACTGTTTACTTTTTCATGGTAATATATTATAATATAAGTATATTATATTATGGGTGTAATGGATCCTGAATACAGATGTTATTTATCAGTATTTTCAACTACCTATTATAATATCATTTTTACACAAAAAAGAAAAGGGCTTTTTGTGATGTTTCAAAAAAAATTTTTAATGCTGCCGGCTGCTGCGGCAATTGCGGCTGTCATTGCCGTTTCTTTTTTATTGTCAGAAAACAAAGCTGATATTTCCGAAAAGGGAATTTTTGTTATGGATACATACTGCACAATATCCCTTGACAGCCATAATACAGAGAGCATTGCAGAGCTTTTTCAGGAGCTGAACAGCAGTTTTGACAGCTTCCAGGAAAAAAGTGATATTTCACGTCTGAACAATGGAGAAAGCCTTGATACTTATACTGAAACAGGCAGGCTTATTCTTGAAAGCATCTCCTTACAGGAGAAATTCAGCGGAAAAGTTGATATAACAGCAGGCAGCCTTACAAGGCTGTGGGATATTACAGGTGATAATCCTCATGTTCCGGAAGAAAGGGAGATTCAGAAGGCTCTTGGAACTATAGGACGGGAGCATATTCACACTGAAAATGACCGTATATATCTTGATGAAGGAACGAAACTTGACCTTGGTGCAGTTGCAAAGGGCTATGCCCTTGACAGGGTCAAAGACAAGCTTCGGGAAACAGATACGTCTTACGGTGTGGTTTCCATGACTTCATCAATGCTTCTTTACGGCGAAAAGGATAAGGGCGAGCCCTTCAGAATAGCTGTCAGAGGTGCAGGAGATAACGAAATTCTGGGAACAGCAGAAACGGAAAGCTGCTTTGTATCATCTTCCGGCAGCTATGAAAGATACTTCACAGATGAAAATGGGAATACATATTCCCATATACTTGACACAAAGACAGGATACCCCATAGAAACTGACCTTGCGGCGGTGACGGTATTCTGTCAGAGCGGCATAATGTCTGACTATCTGTCCACCATGATATTTATGGAAGGCACAGAGAATATAGAAAAACATCTCCGGTCAGATGAATACAAGATAGTGGCAGCTGATATAAGTGGAAATATCTATGTCAGTCCCGGACTTGACTTTACGGAGAGCAAAACAGGAGGTAAAGAGAAATGAAACTTGGCGGAATAAAGCTCAGTCACTGCAAGAATACTGAAAATTCCCGCAGCATAAAACTGCCTTTGCCTGAAAAGGTACGCATTCCCATGAGTATGCACATAGGCGCACCATGCAGTCCCATTGTAAAAAAAGGTGACAGCGTTACAGTAGGGCAGAAGATAGGTGATACCGACGCTTTTATGTCAGCGCCTATTCACAGCAGCGTTTCGGGCAAGGTAACAGCCATTGCCGATTACCGTATGTCAAACGGCAGAATGTGCAAAATGGTTGAGATACAGACAGACGGCGAGCAGACTGTATGTCCTGATGTAAAGCCTCCTGAGGTTACGGATAAGGAAAGCTTTTTAAAGGCTGTCCGTGAAAGCGGTCTTGTGGGTATGGGCGGCGCAAGTTTTCCTGCCCATGTGAAGCTTTCACCAAAGCAGACAGTTGACACTCTCTGCATAAATGCGGCAGAATGCGAGCCTTACATAACCTCCGACTACAGACAGATGATAGAAGCGCCAGAGGAAGTCATTGA
>JAQXHO010000051.1 GCA_029007315.1 Oscillospiraceae bacterium | reverse complement strand
AGGTTGAAACTTTCAACTTCTTTTTCAACATTTCAACTTTAAGATGTTGAATCAGTTTGCATTTTCATTGTAACATATTGTTCCGGCGGTGTCAAGGCATGAAAAAGCACACCGGATAAGGTGTGCTTTTGCGGATTGTTTTAAACCCTTCAGTCTTGCCTTCGGCAAGCCAGCGTCCCTTTCAGGGACGCCTATATAAGCCCTCCCTGAAAGGGAGGGGCGGACCACCGAAGGTGGTGGGAGGGTTTTAACACCTTAATCTTTCAGTTGACAGTAAATTTTAGGTATAAAACCCTTCAGTCTTGCCTTTGGCAAGCCAGCTTCCCTTTCAGGGACGCCTTTTAAACCGCAGGGTTTAAGCAATTGCATTAAATTACAGCTTTATCAAATTCAGAAATCAATACAAGCGAACAAAATAATAGCCCAGAGGACAAGAACTGCAACAGAAGCCACGATTGAGGTAACAATGAGCTTTTTGCTTACTTCATTTTCGCCCTTTGCGTAGGAAATACTGCCGAAAATGATGCCGATGAGAGGGCAGAGAACTGTTACCACATACATCCAGGTTTCAACATATCCGCCTTTATACTTATAATAGCTTGATGAATGAGTTTCGCTCTTGATAGCCTCGAAGCTGCTCTCTGATGATGAATTATTCATCTTGGACACGGGTTCACTGGTGCTTGATTCAAGCGGAAGGGAACACATTAAGCACATAGTTGCTGAATCTGCAAATGTCTTACCGCATTTTGAACACTTTTTCATAGCTTCTCTCCTCTTCAGATAAAAATATTCCCCGGAAATTTCCGGACTGTATTTATATTATATCAAATCATTATTCAAAAAGATAGACTTATTTCTGCAATAAACCTGCAAGCATATCTGAAGTCAGAAGTTCTTGCAGAATGCAAAAAGAACCGCCGTCACAGCGGACAGCGGTTCTTAAATCAGAGTTTATAAAGGCTTATACGTTCCTTTGATGTTCAAAATTTTTTACGATGCGGAAGATCAGGTCTTGTGCATCCGCAACACCTCCAGTTAATTACAAAAAAACGATTTACCGGCGATGTGCATTATATGTACCCTAACTCAGATGGTCGAGAGCAAATTTTATACACTGGATGATTAGTCCGTTTACTGACACATTATTTTCCTGAGCCAGTTTTTCAAGCTGCTCCGCCAAGGGTACCGGAATCCGAAAGGTTTTGGTTTCCGTTTCATATTTTCGCTCTATTTTGAACTTGTCTATATTCTCCACTGTATCACTCCTGCTGATATATTTTATATAATGATTATACCAGAGTACAGCATAAAAAAGATAGAGTTAAATATGATGTAATTTTGCAAATCGCTGCTTATTGCAAAAGAGATGTCATTTCTGCTTGCTTTCCGCATTCTCATCTGAGGCTGTGTGATCAAGTGCGAACTGAATGCACTGCACTACAAGCTGATTCAGTGACAGAGAATTTTCGTATGCAAGCTTTTCAAGCTCCTGTGCAATAGGCTCCGGCAGACGTATGGTTTTCGTTACGTGGTCATAGCCCTTAGCAATTTTGAACATATCCGCCTTTTTAGTGCAGGTTAGTCTATTCTGCATGGTACATAAGAACCTGCATCTGATCCTCCGATTTTATTTGTGCCATGTTCTTTATAGACTTTGTATATTATACCATATTTCAGCATTTTTTGCAATGATTTTAGTGCCGTACTGTGAATAAAATATTTATTTACTGTATTGACAAGCAGGAAATAATGTGATATCATTATTTTAAAATACAGGTTGCAGGAGGAATTGATATGAATGAATATGATAATCAGAATAACAGATTTAAGTTTTTGATAATAACGGTATCGATTCTGTCATTTTTAGTTGCCGTGCTTATAATGGTGTTTTTGATCATGTATATTTCACGGGAAGATCCGGTAACATACAATAATGAAATGTTGGAAGTTGAAACGGTTGATGGAAGCACAGCTCTTGTTCCTGAAACTGCCACTGCGCCGAAGATTGTATTCACAGAGATAAGTGCTGAAACAGAAGCGGCACCGGAGGATAATGATGCGGAAATCAGGCAGACAGAGGCTCCCACAGAAAAACCGGACAAAAAAACCACAACTGTAAAGACAACTAAAAAAACAACTCCGAAGACAACTAAAAAAACTACTGTCACCACGAAATTTGAAAGCTATCTTCTGGATGTAAAGGGATATATACCAATATATAAAAAGCCGGGATATGATAACATTATAGTAGAATATATTACGGAGCTTACAAAGTATACTATTGTAGAGGAGCGAAGGCTTTCGGAGGACGAGCATGATGTGTGGGGCAAGCTGAAGTCCGGTTTAGGCTGGATAAACATTTACGACGCAAAGCACCCATACGAGGGCGGACTGGCTGATGACGGTCTGGAGGACGGATACGATTCCTACAATGCCTATTCAAACGGCTATCCTCATTTCCTGGCGGATCTGAATGGTGACAGCACTGATGAGCTGTTTGTGAAGACAGGAACCTGTGAGGCTGATTATATGTGGAATGTATACACTCTGGTAAATAACAGAGCGTCATTTGTGGGCAGCTTCAGCGGCGGACATTCCACGATCTGTGAATGCAAAACAGGTGAATTTTATTTGCTTTTCTATCATATGGATGTAGCGTCCCTTGAACAGATTCACATGAAGGACGGGTACATTGAGCTTGAAACCATATTCCCTAAGGGTAACAACAACGACGGTTCATATGGACTTGAGATTGAAGCATTTCTGGACGAAAAGGGAATTGAGGAATATGAAATGATAAATGAATGATTGCAAGGGCTGCGGCAGGTAATACTGCGGCGGCTTTTGCGTTTATGTCGGAAAATAGTTTTTCATACAGAAAAATAACTCCCCAAACTGTTTTTTGTTATTGTCAAAAGGGAGAAAAATATAAAATAATGGAAAAAGGCGGTTGACTTGCATGATTTTTTACAGTATAATAGTATAACATTTACAGGAAAAAACAATGGGAAAGGAAAAAACATTATGAAAGGCAATACATTTATAAAACGGCTTATATGCTGTGCTGTTTCGGCGGCGGTTATGGTATGCAGCTGCGGATTCAGTGCTGTGCCTGTTTACGGAGCAGGCGACTGGGACGGAAGTTATGATACAGGCTGGTACAATGAAAGTGATAAGGAATTCACCCTTACAACAGCGGATCAGCTGGCTGGACTTGCAGTACTTGTCAACGAGGAGAAGGACAATTTTGCAGGAAAGACCATATATCTGGGCGGAAATATAACATTCAATGCAAATGCTGATACTGACGCCTGGTCTGAGGGAGTAAATATACCAATGAACAACTGGGTTCCCATTGGCCTGCTTTATGAAACGCCCTTCAAGGGAACATTTGACGGCTGCGGATACAGTATTTCGGGATTATATTCTGCCCAGTCCGGCAATGTGGCAGGATTTTTCGGATATATAGGCAGAGGCTCTGAGGTGCGGAACATCACTCTGGAAAGCGGATACATTTATTCCATAAATCATTATGCCGGAGGAATATGTGCATACAGCCACTATGCTGTGGTAAGGGACATACATAACGGCGCCTATGTACGATCGGAATATTACAGGGCAGGAGGAATCACTGGTGTAAATTCCGGCAGCGAGCTGCTGTGCTGCAGCAATAAGGGTACTGTCAAGGGCGGCAGAGCAGCCGGCGGCATTATGGGTGAGATATGTTCTGCCGGAAGTGCTGAGAGCTGTTTTAATGAAGGAGTTGTAAGCAGTGCAAAATGTGCCGGCGGAATATGCGGCATTATGAATAACGGAACTGTTCTTGGCTGTTATAATCTGGGATCGGTTTCCGGAAAGGAAACTGCCGGCGGCATTGCAGGCAGCGGCGGCGCTGAAAATGAGATAAAGAGTGCATACAGCATCGGAAAGATATCTTCTGCCGAGGGTTACGGCATTAACGGCGGAGGAAGCATAAAATGCACAGGCTGCTATTATTTAAGCGGCTCTGCTCAGCTGGGCGAATGCGACGGTGTAAAGGCTGTATCTGATAAAGTTGTGAAACAGGAACTGGCAAGTATGCTGGATAATCATTTTGTTAAGGGCAGTATGTATCCTTTGCTTGCATGGCAGAATGACGTAAGCGACCCTGGACATACATCTGAAAGCACCACAGCCACAACTGTAACCACAACTACAGCCACAACCACGGCTTCATCTGTTACAACGACAGCAGGCACCACTGCTGAAAGCACATCTTCCGTTACGGAAACCACCGGAACAGCCGGTATAAAGATATGGGCGGTAAATAATGCCACGGAGCTTCATGGCATAGGTTCAAAGGTACAGCTTCTGATTGACGGAAACACGAACGTTCCTCAGTGGGCGACCATGAACAAGGATGTAGCAGTAGTTGATTCAAACGGACTTGTTACGGCAACCGGCGAAGGAAAGGTTACTATTGTAGCAACTGTTGACGGTATTGCGGTAATGACTGAGCTTACTGTAACTTCTGAAACCACCACAGCCACCACTACGACTACAACAACTACTACAACAACAACCACTACAACAATACCGGCGTATTCTCTTGGTGACTGTGACGGAAACAATGTGATCGACATTTCGGACGCAGTTCTTGTACTGATGTATTATTCCCGTGCGGCTGCAGGTCTGGAGGCGTCCTTCAGTGAGAATGAGCAGCTCAATATGCTGGCATTTTATGCGGCTGATGTAAGCCGCAGCGGATC
>JAQXHO010000050.1 GCA_029007315.1 Oscillospiraceae bacterium | reverse complement strand
ATAACGGCAACGGCAGCTATAAGATCCTTACAAGGATAACAGGCGAAACCTCAGCAGTTGAAGTTTCCGGTGCGTCCAAAGACGCAGGTGCAAACATTCAGCAGTGGGAAGTAAATGGTGTAAACTGTCAGGACTGGATATTCGAGCCTGTTACAGACCCGGGTACTTCCATGGATACAAGCTATGTATATACATTTGAGAACGTAAACTCCGGTCTTGTTATGGAAATACAGAATGCTGAAATGACAGATAATTCCAACGTTCAGCAGTGGTCTGTAAATGGCCACGACTGCCAGAAGTGGATCCTCAAGGAATTTAGTTCAGGCAATTACTACTGGATTCGCTCTCAGCTTGACAACGGCTTTGCTCTGAAGGCTGAAGGCAGTGAAAACGGCAGTAACATCGACATCACTGCATATAGTTCCAAGGACAGCGCACAGCTTTTCAGATTCACAAAGAATCTTGACGGCTCCTACAGCATAATTTCACACGCTTCAAAGGATACCTGCCTTGTTGAAGCCGCAGGTGCCTCCAAGGAACAGGGCGCTAACATTCAGCAGTGGGGACCCACAAACAGTCCCTGCCAGAAGTGGAATATTCAAACCGAAACAAAACCCACAACAACAACAACAACTACTACCACCACAACAACAACTACTACAACAGCCACTACAACTGAAATCACTACAACAACCATCGTTATCCCCACAAAAATTATAGGTGACATTAACGGAGACGGTATTATTTCCGTTATTGACATAATTCTGCTGCAAAAGTGGATATCCGCTGTGCCAGGTACTCCCATGCCGGATATTGAGGCAAGCGACATAAATGGTAATGGCAGGATCGATATTTTCGACCTGTGCATACTCAAAGAGGTACTTGTAAAATAAAGTAAAAGGCTTTCTGTCGGAAAAACCGTACAGAAAGCCTTTTGCATTTTATGTATATAGAAAATCAGAAAATTCCGCATTGACAGCTTTACTGTTTCAATGCGGAATTATTGTTTATTCTACGGAAGTTTATAACTTCTGTGATTTTATAAGTTATTGTTTACTTGTTTTCAGCCTTGCGCTGTTCCAGTTCAATAAGTGCGTCCTTGCGTGAAAGACTGATTTTGCCGTCCTTGATTTCCATTACCTTAACAATAATCTCATCACCAACGGATACCACATCTTCAACATTTTCAACACGGTTCTTGTCCAGCTTTGAAACGTGAACCAGACCGTCCTTGCCCGGTGCTATCTCTACAAAAGCACCAAACTGCTTGATAGATACTACCTTGCCTCTGTAAAGTGCGCCAACCTCAGGGTCAAGTGCAATTGTATGAACGATCTGGAGAGCCTTCTGGCAGCCGTCCATATCAAGACCGCTGATGAATACGTTTCCGTCTTCATTTATGTCGATCTTAACGTCACATTCAGCAGAGATTTTCTGAATTACCTTGCCGCCCTGACCGATAACTTCACGGATCTTATCTACAGGAATCTTTGTCTGGAACATCTTGGGAGCATACTTGTTGACAGTTTCTCTTGGCTCAGGAATAGCCTTCAGCATGATCTCATCGAGAATATACAGACGAGCCTTTCTTGTCTTTTCAAATGCTTCCTTAATGATAGCAGGTGTCAGACCGTCAACCTTGATGTCAACCTGGATAGCTGTGATACCCTTATGAGTACCGCCAACCTTGAAGTCCATATCGCCATAGAAGTCCTCAAGACCCTGAATATCAACCATTGTCATAAACTCATCACTGTCAGGCTTTGTAATAAGACCGCAGGAAATACCTGCAACAGGAGCCTTCAGCGGAACACCTGCGTCCATAAGAGCAAGTGTGGAGCCGCAGATCGAACCCTGGGATGTTGAACCATTGGAAGACAGAACCTCTGAAACAAGACGCATAGCGTAAGGGAATTCTTCAACTGAGGGAAGAACCGGTACCAATGCACGTTCAGCCAGTGCACCGTGACCGATTTCACGTCTGCCGGGACCTCTGCTGGGTTTTGTTTCGCCTACAGAATAGGACGGGAAATTGTACTGGTGCATATAACGCTTTGATGTTTCCTCGTCCAGACCGTCAAGCTTCTGAGCCTCGCTTACAGGGCCCAGTGTAGCTATGGTGAGAACCTGTGTCTGACCTCTTGTAAACAGACCAGAGCCATGAACTCTCGGCAACAGACCTACCTCAGCAGCCAGCGGACGAATCTCGTCAATACCTCTGCCGTCAACGCGCTTACCCTCATACAGCCAGTTGCGAACGATCTTCTTCTGAAGCTTGTACAGGCACTCATCTATCATTGCACCCTGTTCCGGATATGCTTCGTCAAACTTTTCATGGATAGCGTCAGAGATAGGCTGGAGTCTTGCATCTCTTTCATTCTTGTCATCAGTATCAAGAGCATACTTAACCTGTTCTGCGAACTCAGCCTCCATAGCGTCAAACAGATCGTGATCAACGTCCATAGACTGGAATTCAAACTTAGGCTTGCCGATCTGGCTGCGGATATCATTTATGAATGCAACCATCTTCTTGATTTCCTCGTGACCTGTCATAATAGCCTCAAGCATAAGGTCATCCGGAACTTCATTAGCGCCTGCCTCGATCATAACGATCTTATCCATAGAACCTGCAACAGTCAGCTGAAGGTCATTGTTTTCTCTCTGTTCAAGAGTAGGATTCAGAACTATCTGACCGTCGCACAGACCAACGCTTATGCCTGCAATAGGACCATTCCACGGAATATCGGAAATTGCAATAGCAATAGAAGCAGCCAGCATACCTGTAATTTCAGGTGAACAGTCGGGGTCTACAGCCAGAACTGTCATAACAACAGAAACGTCATTGCGCATATCCTTCGGGAAAAGCGGACGGATAGGACGGTCTACCATACGTGATGTAAGGATAGCCTTTTCAGAAGGCTTGCCCTCTCTCTTTGTAAATGAGCCAGGGATTCTGCCCACAGCGTACATACGCTCCTCATAGTCAACGGAAAGCGGGAAGAAATCAACGCCCTCTCTGGGCTTTGCACTTGCTGTAACATTTGCCATAACAACGGTTTCGCCGTAGTGTACCCAGCAGGAACCGTTTGACAGCGCACAGGTCTTGCCTGTTTCCACTATAACAGGTCTGCCTGCAAATGTTGTTTCAAACTTTCTGTAATTCTCAAACATTTAACATATTCCTTTCTGCACAGATATTAATAATCCTCGCAGCGACAGTTTAGCAGAAAACCCTGAATCCTCAGATAACCACAAAAGGACACACGGTTTCATGCTAAATATCCGCCGCTGCATACTGAATCAAACACGGAAAGGCAGAGGGATTCCCATCTGCCTTTTCAACGTATTTTT
This sequence comes from Oscillospiraceae bacterium, assembly GCA_029007315.1. Classification (GTDB taxonomy): domain Bacteria; phylum Bacillota; class Clostridia; order Oscillospirales; family Ruminococcaceae; genus Ruminococcus_C. The sequence continues at coordinate 18,084 of JAQXHO010000050.1, read as the reverse complement.
CGCAAAATTACTTACGAATGCCAAGCTTTTCGATGCAGGCACGATAACGGTTTACATCCTTCTTCTTCATGTAAGCCAGCAGATTTCTTCTGTGACCAACCATCTTGAGAAGACCTCTTCTGGAGTGATGATCCTTCTTGTGTGTTTTCAGGTGTTCAGTAAGGTCATTGATTCTCTTTGTGAGAATAGCAACCTGAACCTCAGGAGAACCTGTGTCTGTTTCGTGCAGACGATTCTGTTCGATTACGCTTGTCTTTTCTTCTTTCAGCATCATGATAAATTCACCTCATTAAAATATTCATCATGAACATAGAAACGGGCAGGTGATGCTCCGCTTTGCGGTTTTGTCCCGTATCCAAGTACATGACCTATTTATTATACCACACATTTGCCCGTTTGTAAAGTTACAATTTTGTGAACTTTAAAAACTCAGGAAATGATCTTTCCCTTATGCTTTGAATTTTTGCCGCCTTCCTTTGCTTTTGCCGGTTTTTTGGCTGTAACGGGCTTTTCTTTGCCGCCCATATCCTCAAAGAGAACCTCCTCGGAATCCTGTGCCTCTTCAAGATCGCCGATAAGCTCAGGATTTATCTCGCCTCTCTGCTCATAATACGGATTGATGATGTACTTTTGTATGATCGGGTAACTGTTGAAGCAGATAACAAGTCCCAGCCATGACGCAGGCAGAAAGGGCAGAAGAGTCATTGCAATTACCGCAATTCCAAGATCTGCAAAAATGATCACTCCTGCAAAAGCAAAAACAAAGACAGAGATAACCGCAAGTGTGATGAGATTTTTCTTCAGAGCAATAATTGCCAGTGACAGGGAATTTTTAAGTATCTGTTTTAATTTCAGATTAGTTGCAATGATCATCAGAAAAGCATAAAAATTCATCATCAGCACCACTATTCCCACGCTGAGGGCAAGTGCGAAGAAGACATAAAAAAGCTTGTTTCCCGACTGTTCTATGAGGAGCGGATAGACGTACAGAGCTGCAACTATACAGCTTGCCACAATACAGTCAATAATCCCCAGAACACAGCTGTATTTGAATTCACTTTTAAATGTTTTGAAGAAGTCATGCACCATGAAAACCGGCTTTTCCAGGACATACGCCCTGAGTACTTTGGTATGACCTGCCGTTGCAGGGCCGAAAAGCACTGCAAAAATGACAAACAAACCTGCCATAAGCATAAAGGACGGCGTTCCGGAGGGAATGAAGCCGCCTGCCCTCATCAAAAATATAACAGCAGCGCCGATAAGCGGCAGAAAAAACATGAAATACAGGAGATTAAGTCCGAACATTTTCCAGAATTTCCTGCCGAAAATCTCCATAAATCTTGCAAATCCTTTTTTCTTGGGAGCATTTTTCGAAATGCCTGCTCCTGCATTTTCATAGTTTTGTCCAAAAAGACCCATTGCTTTAAAATTCCTTTCTGATATTATAAAAAACTTACGCAGACAGCATATAGCAGGCTTGCTGAAATTATCATCACAAGCAGGACCGTAAAGCGCACAAAATATAATCTGAGCCTTCTGCGCATTTCCGGTGCGTCAGTTCCCGAAAAATACACCTTCACCCACATTCCCGACAGCCTTACTGCCTCACGCACTCCGAGAAGGAGCATAAATGAAACAGCCACCGTAAAGACTGCTGATAAAACATATCCCGGAAGCATTCGGGCAGTCATATTTTCTGAAAATCCTGTAAGGCAGCAGCCGGCGGAAAAGCCGTGCAGTACAAGTACAGCCGCAAGACAAGGCTGTCCGATTGCACAGAATCCAAGATACATTGACAAAAGCCATATGCTGAGATTCCACCGGAGAGAATATACAAACACTTCTGCCATACTATTATAGTCACCGGGTATGCCGTATGCTTCGGAAAATCTGCACAGGAATATATCTCCGCACTTTATTCTGCATATCATTCCTGCTGTACACCCGGCAGCAAGAATTACCATATATGCAAAAAGCTCAAGTTTTCGCCTTTGTGAGGCTGTAAGCCACAGTCTGAGATTCATTCTTTTCATAAAGCTTCTCCTTTTTGAGTCTTTTGTAAAGATTATGCAGGAGAAGCTTTTATTATAACGCTTTATTTTGACAGTTGGTATGCTCTTTTGGTGCATCGTTTGCAGGCGTCGTCAACTATTTCCGTGAGCCTGCCTTCATAAAGTGCGTCAAGACCTGCAAGGGTGGTTCCTCCGGGAGATGATACCATTTTTATAAGCTCATCAATTGTCATTCCGGAATCTGTCATCATCTTTGCAGAACCGATAAGAGTCTGGGCGAAAAGCGAAAGCGCTGTACTTTCATCTATACCCACAGATCCTGCATATTCGGTAAATCCCTTTGCAAAAAGATATATAAAGGCAGGACTGCTGCCGTTTACAGCAATTATCTCCTTCATTTTGTCCTGAGGGATAACAGCTGTAATGCCGCAGGAATCGAAAATCCGTCTTACAACTGCAAATTCCTCATCACTTACAGAATCACTTTTTGAAAGTGCAGTTGCACCTGTACCAAGAAGCAGCGGTGTATTCGGCATAACCAGCACCACCTTGGCATTGGGAATAGTTTCAGAGCGAATGTATTCTGCGGTGATTCCTGCTGCAATGGATACTATTACAGTATCTTCTGTAACAGCTTCCTTTATGCCGGGAAGAGCGTCGCCAAACTGCTGGGGCTTTATTGCAAGGAAAACATATTTGCAGCTTTTTGCCACATCAAAGGCGCTGCCCAGAGCCTTTACGCCTGCATCTGCAAGAGCCTGAAGCTTTTCTGCAAAGGGATCATAGGCAAATATTTCCGCCTCTGACGCCATGCTGCTGCCTGCAATTCCCTTCATTATGGCACTGCCCATATTTCCTGCACCTATAAAGCCTATTTTCATATTCATAAAAAATCAGTCCTCATTTCAAAAAAATCGTATGAATATATTATACAGCACTCCCGGCAGAAAATCAAGTGAATTTTAATGTTATATATTTGTTTTATATTTGTGTTGACAAACGAGTTTTTATAATGTATAATTATATGTATGTGTAAATAGAAGGGGTATTTGCACATTATAATATTTTCAATACGAAAGGACAAAAATTCATGAAAAAAAAGGTAATCATAATAGGCGCAGGTCCTGCCGGACTTACAGCAGCCTATGAGCTTCTGAAGGCACAGCCCGAGGAATTTGACGTTACGATCCTGGAAGAATCTGACGCTATCGGCGGCATCTCCAAGACCGTTCAGTACAAGAAGAACCGCATGGATATCGGCGGTCACAGATTTTTCTCAAAGGACGACCGTGTAATGCAGTGGTGGGATGAGCTTATGCCAAGACAGGGCGAGCCTTCCTTTGACGATAAGATACTCCACCGTGAAAAGAAACTCCGCAAGGGCGGTCCGGATCCGGAAAAAACCGACCGTGTTATGCTGGTAAGAGGAAGAGTTTCACGTATTTACTACAAGAAAAAATTCTTTGATTATCCCGTAACAATGAAGCCTGAAACCATTAAAAACATGGGATTCGGCACTACTGTCAAGGCAGGCTGCAGCTATATGAAATCCGCTATGCACAAGCTGCCTGAGGATTCTCTGGAAAATTTCTACATCAACCGCTTCGGAAAGAAGCTTTACTCCATGTTCTTTGAGGGATATACCGAAAAGCTCTGGGGCCGTCATCCGAGAGAGATATCCGCAGACTGGGGTTCTCAGCGTGTAAAGGGTCTTTCTATCCGTGCAGTTATCAAGGATATGTGGAACAAGACTTTCTCCAAGAACAATGACAATAAAAAGGTTGAAACTTCTCTTATTGAAGAATTCTACTACCCGAAGTACGGTCCCGGTCAGCTCTGGGAAACTGCCGCTGCCGAAGTGGAAAAAATGGGCGGCAAAATCTCTATGAACACAAAGGCTGTGAAGATCAATACTGACGGCAAAAACAAAGTTCAGTCGATAGTTTGTGAGCAGAACGGCGAAAGCAAGACCATGGACTGCGATATCCTCATTTCATCAATGCCGGTAAAGGATCTGGTGGCCGGAATGAACGACGTTCCGCAGAATCTCAGTGAGATCGCAGCAGGTCTGCCCTACCGTGACTTTGTAACAGTGGGCCTTCTGGTGAACAAGCTGAATCTCAAAAACGAAACCCAGATCAGGACGCTTGGCAATATCGTTCCTGACTGCTGGATCTATGTTCAGGACGTAGGCGTAAAGCTCGGCAGAATCCAGATATTCAACAACTGGTCACCGTATATGGTTGAGGATCCGGAGCATACTGTATGGATCGGTCTTGAATATTTCTGCGAAGAAGGCGACGACTTCTGGAATATGTCCGACAAGGAATGCATCAAGATGGCTGTACGTGAACTCCTTAAAATGGGCGTCATCAGCGATCCTCACGACGTTATGGACTGCCACCGTGAAAAGGTTAAGAAAGCATATCCTGCGTATTTCGACACATATTCACAAATGGATAAGCTGGTTGATTACCTCAGCGGTTTCGAAAATCTCTACTGCGTCGGCAGAAACGGTCAGCACCGTTACAACAATATGGATCACTCCATGGCAACTTCATTTGAAGCTGTAAAGAATATTCTCAGCGGTGAAACCTCAAAGGTGAACATCTGGAATGTCAACACTGAAAAGGAATATCACGAGGAGAAGAAGGAGGACTCCAAATGACAGAGAACGACAGTTCCGTTAATCAGTCTTCCGAAGTCTGTGATGAATCAAAGGAAATACTCAAAGAGATTGCAGAGGAATTATCCGGTGATATGCCGGAAGTAATTCCAGAGGGACGAAAATTCTCGGTAAGCAAAATTATTCTCGACGCAATCGGAATATTTATCATGCTTGTGGGAATATCCACTGTACTTTATTTCATATGGGGTCCTGCAAGAGGAGAATTTCATTCTGACAGCACAGATACCATATACTGGGCAGAAGCTGCAATGCAGGGAAACGGCCTTATAAATCCGGATTTCCATTATGCGGCGCTCATGCCCTTCGGCGGAAATATCTTTATGCAGATATGGATGCCCTTTTTCGGAGTGAGTATGCTGACTCACACCCTGGGCATGACAACGTTCATGGTGCTGTTTACAGCCTCTGCATACTGGCTGCTCCATGAAATGAAGTGGAGCATCAGATGGAAGGGCATTGCCATCGGCGGTCTGCTTATGGCAGTATCACTCAGCACCAAACTGCGTGAAATATTCTGGGGCCATATAATTTACTACAGCCTTGGAATGCTCTTTCTGCTTGCAGGTCTTGCAATGGTGCTTCATATCTACAATTTACAGGACAAACCGGGAACAAGGAGCGTTCGGATACAGAAAGTAATATTCTTTGTACTTCTCCTTGCAATGTTTGTTATCTGCTGTACAAATTCCACTACAGCAATAGCACTGTTTGCCCTTCCTATTCTGGGAGCGCTTTTCTGTGAAAGACTCCTTGACCATTCAACTCCCATGCTGTCAAAGAAAACTTTTTACAGCGTTCTTATGCTCATCATATGCGGCATAGGCGTTATCGGTGGCATGAAGCTGGGCGAAAAAATTGCAGGCGGCGTAACAGCCGGATATGCAACTGCATATTCTCATTTCACTGAACCGGATACATGGTGGGAGCATATTGAAGGACTGCCCCTGGCATTTCTGAACCTTAACGGTCTTTCTGTAAGCACTGATTATTTCCTTATGTCAAAGGAAGGCATAGATATTATTGTTCTTCTGGCATATTCCGCACTTATTGTTATACTTCCCTTTGCAGCGCTTTTCTGCTACGGAAAAATAAAGGAAACAGGTCTGAGAATGCTCATCTGGTCACATTTTGTATCTGCGGCATTCATTCTGGTGGGATATATCTGCGGTATGCTGAATTCCGCTAACTGGCGGCTTTCACCGCTTATTGTAACGGGATTCCTTTTAAGCATTGCTTTTATGCGCTGGATATACAAAAATTCAAGCTTCAAAAGACTGGGAATACTGCTTCTTATCCCTATTGCATATGTATGCTCAAAATGTGCTGTTGACATTACAAAAATGCCGAGGGATTCCTATCTTGAAAACATCCAGTATCAGCTGGGACAGTATCTTGAAGAACAGGGTCTTAGCTATGGATACGCAACCTTCTGGAATGCACAGGCAATCACTGTACAGACTGATTCAAAATGCAAGGTACGCAACGTTGATATAAACGAAAATGGTGTTTTCAAAAATACATACCAGGGCAATTACAACTGGTACGACAACCAGGAAGGACAGGATGAATACTTCCTGCTTATGACCGGCGGTGAGCGTGACACTCTGCTGGCTTCCGGAAGTCCTGTTACCACAGCTCCGTATGAGGAACTTTCTTATATGGGTTATTACATCTGGGTGTACAGCGATAATATTTTCAACTATTAAAATTAAAGGCTGCTGCAAATTAAACTTTGCAGCAGCCTTTTTGCTGTATCTTTACTTTCTCAGATTCATCAGTTCCTGCGGTGTGAATACGTATTTTTTATCGCAGAAATGGCAGTTCACCGTAACAGGTTCATTTTCCGCAGCCATTGAAGCAAGTTCATCACTGCCAAGGCTGTAAAGAATCTTCTCCGTTCTCTCACGGCTGCAATTGCACTTGTAGGATACCTCTGCTTCGTCAAGAATATTGGGTTCAAGTCCATCAAGAAGCATGAGAGCTATTTCCTCTGCTGTTACGCCGTCACTCATCATCTTTGTAACAGGAGGTATCGTCTGAAGGTTCTTCTCCAGTATATCTATTACAGAATCATCTGCAAAGGGCAACACCTGTATAAGATAGCCGCCTGCCACCTTTACGCTGAGATCCGGATTTACCAGAACTCCAAGGCCGCATACTGTTGGAGTCTGCTCACTGTCTGCATAATATCTTGCAATATCCTCCGCAATTTCACCAGATACCAGAGGGCATACACCCACATAAGGCTCTTTAAGTCCCAGATCCTTTACAACTGAAAGAGTACCGTCTTTTCCCACAGCACCGCCTACATCAAGCTTGCCCTTATCATTCAGCGGAATCTCAACCACGGGATTTTCCGCATAGCTTTTTACATTGCCGTGACTGTCTGCAACAGCAACAAGCATTCCCGCAGGGCCGTCGCCCTTTACACGAAGAGTAATTGTATCATCTGCGCTTTTCAGACCGTAACCCATCATGCTGGCTGCTATGGATAGTCTTCCCAGTCCTGCCGTAATTACCGCTGACGTCTTATGAATACGCTCAATCTCTGCCACTATATCCGTAGCGTCCACTGCACATGATACAACTGATGCGTCCTTTGCGATTGCTCTTTTTAATATTCCCATTTTATTCTTCCTCCTTTTTTCCTGCGGCAAATATCATTCTTTCACTTTTTTCATCAAGAGGTTCCTCAGTATCTGCCTTGTAGCAGCCTATAACCTCAAATCCTGCCTTTTCAAGAGCTTTTCTTACTCTTTCCGGTTCGTATGCGTGTTCGGTTATTTCCTCGCAGCTCCTTGAATATCTGCCGTCAGACTCCAGTTCAAAGAAGTCAAGACGTATATTTACCGTATTCTCCTCCGGTTCGTAGCTGTTTTCCCACACACAGTAAACATCATCAGTATCATAAATATATACTTCATTTCCCAGAACTTCACGGTGCTTATAGGGTGTGTTCATATCGAAAACAAATACACCTCCCGGTTCCATGTTTTTGAAAACCTGCCGGAAAACCTTTTCAACGTCCTCAAAACATTCAAGGTGATTCAGACTGTCAAGGGTGCATATAACTGCGTCAGCTGCACCATACAGGTCAAGCTCTCTCATATCCTGGCATATGTACTGTACAGGCAGTCCGCTTTCAAGTTTCTTTTCCATGGCACGGCTGAGCATTCCGCAGGAACAGTCTGCACCTATAACGTCATATGAAAGCCGGCACATTTCCTCCGACATACTTCCTGTTCCGCAGGCAAGATCCAGCAGAACATCGCCCTTGCTTTTCTTGTATTTCTGTATAAGCCTGTGAAAATATTCCGCACGGCTTCTGTAATCCACATTATCCGTCAGACTGTCATAATACCGTGAAAAGACATCATAATTTTCAGTAAGCATAAGCTATCTCCATTATCTAAAAACAACGGGACGCAGTATAATACCCGTCCCGATTTGTTATATAGTTATTTTCTGTTCTTTTTAGCAGCTCTTTCGGGATTTCTGCGCTGATTGCCGAAACTTCCGTCGCCTGCACCTGCATTTGGTGCGTCAGGCTTGGCAACCTGTTCACGTTCCGGAGCCTTGTTCTGCTGAAGCTTTACAGTAAGCAGCATACGAACAGTTTCCTCCTGAATGGAAGCAACCATAGCGTCAAACATCTCGAAGCCTTCATAACGATATTCAACAACAGGATTCTTCTGACCGTAAGCACGAAGACCGATACCCTTCTTCAGTTCGCTCATGTCGTCGATATGAGCCATCCACTTTGTATCAACAACCTTCAGCATGATAACACGCTCAAGTTCACGAATAGTTTCCTCGCCGTATTCCTCTTCCTTGGCAGAATAGATTGCTCTTGCCTTATCCTGGAGAGTTTTTGTAATATCACCGGCAGACATCTTGTCAAGCTCGCTGACATCATATTCCAGATCGTTCTCTTCTGTTATCCAGCCCATGAAATGCTCTTTGAGTCCCACAATATTCCATTCGCTGTGTTCTGTCAGATCATCATCAGCATACATCTTTACAGTAGAAGCGATCATTTCGTCCATCATCTTCAGAATGCTGTCGTGGAGGTCTTCGCCGTCCAGAACCTGCGCTCTCTGCTTGTAGATGATCTCACGCTGTGTATTCATTACGTCGTCATAGTTAAGGACATTCTTACGTATGCTGAAGTTGCGGCCTTCAACCTTACGCTGTGAAGATTCAACGATCTTTGTAAGCATTTTGCTTTCGATTGGCGTATCCTCATCAACGTTGAGTGTACGCATCATATTTTCCAGACGGTCGCCTGCAAAGATACGCATAAGATCATCTTCCACAGACAGGAAGAAACGGCTTTCACCCTCGTCGCCCTGACGTCCTGAACGTCCACGGAGCTGATTATCGATTCGTCTTGATTCATGACGCTCTGTACCCAGAATATAAAGACCGCCTGCTTCCTTTACAGCAACTGCCTTTTCCTTTACCTCTTCGCCGAACTTTCTGTAAAGCTCCTGGTATACGCTGCGGGCAGCCAGAACCTCTTCATTATCGGTATCTGCATAGCCGATAGCTTCGGTGATGATTTCCTCGGGATACTCTCTCTTGCGCATCTCAGCACGTGCAAGGAATTCAGCGTTGCCGCCCAGCATGATATCGGTACCACGGCCTGCCATATTTGTGGCAATTGTTACGGCGCCCAGCTTACCTGCCTGTGCAACGATCTCAGCTTCCTTAGCGTGATACTTAGCATTCAGAACCTCGTGCTTAATGCCCTTCTTCTTCAGCATCGCAGAGAGAAGCTCGGATTTCTCAATGGATATAGTACCAACCAGTACCGGCTGTCCCTTTTCATGGCATTCAACGATCTGATCAATGATTGCACGATATTTTGCAGCTTCAGTACGGTAAATAAGGTCATTGTGGTCGATTCTCTGAACAGGACGGTTTGTAGGAATTGCGATAACGTCCAGCTTGTAGATCTCACGGAATTCATCTTCCTCTGTCATAGCAGTACCGGTCATACCTGAAAGCTTGTTGTACAGACGGAAATAATTCTGGAATGTAATTGTAGCAAGAGTCTTTGACTCACGCTTTACCTTTACATCTTCCTTAGCCTCAATAGCCTGGTGCAGACCGTCATTGAAACGGCGTCCCAGCATTTTACGGCCTGTAAATTCATCAATGATAACTACTTCGCCATCTTCAACGATATAGTCAATATCCTTGCGCATAACACCATTTGCTTTCAGAGCCTGGTTGATGTGGTGCATAAGGGTCATATTATCCGGATCCATAAGGTTATCAACTGCAAAGTAATCCTCAGCCTTCTTGATACCACGGCGTGTAATTGTTGCAGTTTTAGCCTTTTCATCAACGATATAGTCAGCTTCCTGGTTCAGTTCTTCCTGGTCCTGCTTTGAGTCTGTTTCAACAATAACAGTAGGATTCAGAGTCTTTGCAAACTTATCAACTACGCCGTAAAGGGCAGTAGACTTGTCACCTCTTCCGGAAATGATAAGAGGTGTTCTTGCTTCGTCGATAAGAATGGAGTCAACTTCGTCCACGATAGCAAAATTATGCTCTCTCTGAACCTTGTCCTTCTTATAGATAACCATGTTATCACGGAGATAGTCAAAGCCCAGCTCATTATTTGTACCATATGTAACGTCGCAGTTATATGCTTCACGGCGCTGGTCATTGTTCAGACCATGAAGAATACATCCAACTGTAAGACCCAGGAATCTCAGTACCTTGCCCATTTCATCAGACTGAGTCTTTGCCAGGTAGTCATTTACTGTTACAACATGAACGCCCTTGCCGGGAAGTGCGTTCAGATAAGAAGCAACGCAGGCAACCAGAGTTTTACCTTCACCGGTTTTCATTTCTGCGATACGTCCCTGATGCAGTACAATTGCACCAATAATCTGTACTGGAAACGGTCTTTTGCCCAGAACACGGTCAGCCGCTTCACGGACTGTTGCCAGTGCTTCGGGAATCATGGATTCCAGAGTTTCGCCTGCTTCAAGGCGCTCACGAAAATCAAATGTCTTCTGTTTAAGCTCTGCGTCGGACAATGCCTTGTATTCATCCTCCAAAGCAAGAACTTTATTCTTGATCGGTTCAATTCTTGCCAGCTCTCTTGTGCTGTATGAGCCGAACAGTTTGCTAAAAATACCCATCAGTCTACCGCCTTCATTTAAAAGTATACATTTTACAGTATACCACACTATTTCATTTTTGTCAACTGATTTTACAGCTTTTTAAAATATGCGCAGATCTCCTGCATTCTGCACTCAGAGCATTTTGGTTTTCGTGCGGTGCAGGTATCACGTCCGAACTGAACTATCCTGTGACAGAAGTCCGAGGAACGCTCAGGAGGAACCAGAGGTCTGAGATCACGTTCCACCTTTTCCGGCTCTTTATTCTGTGTAAGACCAAGTCTGCCTGTTATCCTTATAAAATGCGTATCTGTTACAATGGCAGGCTTTCCGTAAACATCGCCAAGTATCAGATTCGCCGTCTTTCTGCCTACTCCCGGAAGGGTCAGAAGCTCCTCCATTGTGTCAGGTATCCTGCTGTCATAAACCTCTATAAGCCTTTTCGCCATGCCGATAATGCTTTCTGCCTTTGTTCTGTAAAAGCCGCAGGGCTTAACGTCCTGTTCAAGCTCGGAAAGCTCTGCCTCTGCAAATGATTCCAGAGTAGGATATTTCTTGAAAAGGCTCTCTGTAACGATATTCACTCTGGCGTCAGTGCATTGTGCGGAAAGTCTTACCGCAATGAGAAGCTCGTAGGGCTTTTCATATTTTAATGCACAGACAGATTCCGGATATATTTCCTCAAGAATATCACAGGCTCTGAGTGCTGTTTCCTCTTTTGTATATGCCATATGCACTCCTTATCTGTTGTCTACCTTTTCGGGATAAAGGTCGTGGTGAGTGAGCCTTTCCCATGCAACATCTTCCCATTTGGTGCCTTTTCTGCCGTAATTGCAGTAGGGATCAATGGAAATGCCGCCTCTGGGCGTGAATTTGCCCCATACCTCAATATAGTAAGGATCCATAAGCTTTATAAGATCATTCATGATAATATTTACGCAGTCCTCGTGAAAATCCCCGTGATTGCGGAAACTGAAAAGATACAGTTTCAGTGACTTGCTTTCCACCATACGCACATCAGGCACATATGAAATATAGATTGTGGCAAAGTCCGGCTGTCCTGTGATAGGACAAAGGCTGGTAAATTCGGGACAGTTGAATTTTACAAAATAATCTCTGCCAATATGCTTATTCTCAAAGGTTTCCAGCACCTCCGGAGCATAATCACTCTTATACTGTGTATTCTGATTTCCCAGAAGGGTAACTCCCTTTGTTTCTTCCTTAGTTCTTCCTGCCATTTATTTATCCTCCAGTAATGGATCTGTAACTCCGTTTGCCTCAAATGCCGCCATTCTGTCACGGCAGGTACCGCATACACCGCAAGGCTTATCTCCGCCCTCGTAGCAGCTCCATGTAAGCTCATAGGGAACGCCAAGTTCAAGACCCAGTTTTACAATATCCTTCTTTGTCATATTTACAAACGGCGCTTCAATGCGCACCTGTTTTCCGCTTCCTTCATAAACTGCCTCTGCCATTGCGTTATTGAACACAGCAGAGCAGTCGGGATAAGCATTGCCTGCTGCATCGTCTGCATGAGGGCCGTAGTAAATCACATTACAGCCATGGGAAAGGGCAATACTTGCGGCTGAGGCTAAAAACAAACCGTTTCTGAATGGAACATAAGTAGAAACAGGGCTGCCATTCGTTTTTTCAAGCTGTTCTGAGTAGCTTTCCTTTGGTATCTCCTCTGAAGAACCTTTGAGCAGTGAGCAGTCTGAATCAGCAAAGATAAGGGACAAGTCAAGAGTCTGCCACTTTACGCCGTAATATTTCACTATCTTTTCAGCTGATTCTATCTCCTTATTGTGCTTTTGACCGTAGTATACTGACAATGCCAGAACATTTTCCGCACCATGTTTTTTTACAGCCTGTGCAAGGCAGGTGGAACTGTCAACTCCGCCGCTGAATAATACCATTGCTTCCATTCCGTTCACACTCCTTTTGAATCCATTACAAGACTCTGCAGGAACGGGTCACTCTCATATTCACCGCAGAATGTTGTAGTTGTTGTACGTGCAGGGAAATTTCTTATGCCTCTTGCAGTCATGCAGCTGTGAGAGGCTGTTATCACCACGCCCACGTCCTCAGAACCGGTTACTATTTTCATTATCTCAGCAATATCCTGTCCAAGACGTTCCTGCAGCTGCAGGCGTTTAGCCGCCATATCGCATATACGTGCAATCTTGCTCAGACCTATTACCTTTCCATTGGGAAGATATGACACATTTACGTGCATATCATACATAAGCGCCATGTGATGCTCGCAGTAGCTGTATACGCAGATATCCTTCACAGTAACGGCTGAACCTCTGCCCTTTGCCTTTGTTTCCGTGAATGTCTTTTCAAACATATCCGCAATTTCGCTGTTGCTGTATGATATTCCCTCAAACACCTCTTCATACATTCTTGCCACACGCTCGGGAGTTTCTTTAAGTCCCTCTCTCTCCGGGTCTTCTCCAAGAGCCTCCAGAAGTCCTCTTATATGATAAACAACCTTTTCATGATCTATAGCCATTTCGAATCACTCCTTTACACACCACGTTCACTGGGATCCCATATAAATTTATGCAGCTGCAGCTGCAGTCTTACATTATTAAGTGTATTTTTCTTCATGAACTCCACCATAAATGCAGGACCTAATTTTCCGAAAACAGGACTTAAATACACATGACATTTTTCAGTGAGTCCGTACTTTTCGGTTATTTCAAATGCTCTTTCCAGATCCGTTTCAGAGCCTGCCACAAATTTAATGCAGTCCTTCTTTTCTATAAAGGGCAGATTTTCATTCAGAACCATTTTATTTTCCATTCCGCTGGAAGGAAGCTTATAGTCAAGGGTGAATATCGGTCTGTTTTCAAGTCCTGCAAATTGCTCTATGCTGACGCTGCCGTTTGTTTCTATCTCAAGACTAATGTCTTCCTCATCTGAAAGCACCGACAAAAGCTCATACACATTCTCATGAATGAGAGGTTCTCCGCCTGTAAGAGTGACATTACGGATTCCTGTTTCAAGCAGAGCTGCCTTTATCTCCTGTGCTGTCATTTCCGTAAAAGGAGTATCTGCAGAATTCGCCCACATTGTGTCGCAGTAGCTGCAATTGAGATTGCAGCCGGCAAGCCTTACAAAAACCGCAAGCTCTCCTGCCCTTGTTCCTTCGCCGTTTATGCTGGAAAATATTTCAGCTACCTTAAACGTATTACTCATTGTATCACTCCTCATATACTGCACAGTTTTCCGGAGTTTCATATACTGCCACGCTTTTTACAGGAATACCTTTTTCCGAAAGAAGACCGAATATGTATTTTGCAAAGCATTCCGCTGTAGGACGGAACGGAACAGATATCAGCCGGAAATTTTCCTCTCTGAGAGCCTCGAGAGTTTTATTTCGAAGTGTTCCCTCTTCGTATATAAAGGCATGGTCAAAGTCATCTGCAATTTTTCTCAGAGCTTTTTTCAGCTCACTGAAATCAATTATCATACCTCTCTGCTGTCCAGCCTTCTGAAGCTCTTCTGCTGCCGCATGAACCTCTATTTCCCATCTATGACCGTGAATGTTTGCGCATTTCCCTTCATATCCGCTTAAAAAATGCGCACTGTCAAATGCGGCAGATGTTTTAAGATAATACATATATTTACCTCCAAAAAAGGCAGCCTCTCCCTACGGAAAAGCTGCCGAAAAGACATAGTTACTTTTTCAGACTGCCCGTAGTTTTGTTTAACGACAGGATGGTGCAAACGAACTGTCGGTTATATTACACATACAATTATAACACATTCTTTCGTCTGTGTCAACAGCATGAAAAAAACAATCAGACCCCGCAAAAGGAGGTCTGATTTGTTATGTATGAGTTGATTTTATGCTCCCGGATTAATCGGAAGAGTCTTCACTGCATTTACAAGGAATTTCAGAAGAGCAAGTGAGTCGCCGGAATCAATATTGCCGTCTGCACAGCATTCTGCATTAGCCATCTGTGCGTCGTTGAATTTAATGATTTTTGCAACGTACTTGTTGAGATAAATCACATCGATCATTGATACTGTATCATCAAGGTTCAGGTCGCCCAGGAGAACAGACTGTTCACCGCTGCCTGTAGTTTTTGTTGTAGTTGTTGTGGTGGTTGTTGTGGTTGTAGTAGTTGTAGAGTTGGTTGTGGTTACAGGAGAAGTAGTGTAAACAGATGCAGGCTTGGAGTTTTTCATTGCACCGAAGAAGATTTCGCCCCATTCTGTAAGGCTTGTGCCTTCCCAGTCATTTACCAGGTCAAGGTACTCAACGCCGCCGCCGTTGCCCTTCCAGGACCATGCCAGGTAACCCAGACCCTTTTCCTCGCAGTAGCTCATAAGAGCCTCTTCATCAACGTCACCATCAGTGTGGTTGTAACCAAATTCGCCGGCAATTACAGGAGCGCCGCTTGACAGAGCGCCATCAATGTTATTCTTGATTGTCTGTGCACTGCCACCTGCTGTTCCATAGAAATGGATGGAGAACACTACGTTCTTATCAGGGTCAGAAGCGAATACTTCACTGCCCTTTTCAGTGATTGAGTTTGCATACTGACCCCAGCCTGCAGCGTCAACCATTATCATGTTTTCAATGCCTGCGTCACGGATAATCTTGATAGCCTGCTTGTTGCCGTCAGCCCATACAGAGCTGTCCCACTTGCCGACCCATTCGTTAGCAATGTTAAGGATCACATAATCCTTGTTTGCATTGAGTATATCAGTCATTTCTGTCCAGTATTCAGCTGCCTTTACAACATCATCAATGCTGTCACTGCCTGTTGCGTCATGAACTTCCACAACGCAGACAAGCTTGTTTTCCTTACACCATGAGATGATATTTTCAAGTTCCTTAGCAGATGTCTTTGTCCACTGACCGCCGTCTGCGCATACTACTCGTACAGTATTGCAGCCTTTTTCCGCAATAGCCTTGATGCTCTGCTCTGTGTAACTTGAGTACCACGCATGAGCAATGTTTACGCCTCTCATGATAAATTCATTGCCGTTAGCGTCAAGGATCTTCTGGTTATCAACGTGGAAGCCGGAACTGTCGGAGGGATTATCAACAGTTGTTGTTCCTGTTATCTTGGTGCTTTCACTTGTTGTAACTGTAGTATTTACAGGAGTTGTTGTACCAGATGATGAAGATTTTACAATGTAAACATCCTTAACAACAACATTTGAATTTTCAAGCTGTTCGCCTGCGCTGTCATTTACCCACCAGATCTGTACAAGACCGGTATTCTGCTTCTGAGCCTCTGCTGCAATTTCAGCGATGAGTGCCTTGTCTGTTACCTTATCCTCGCCGTTGTTGTATGAAATTTCCTTGGGGTTTGTAAGGTCCATGGTAAGTGTGTCAGAAGATGCGATCTTCCACTGATATGATACCCAGTAATCTGTGCCGTCAACTGTTGCAGAGATACCAACGCAGCCGTTTGCAAATGATACAGCCTTGTCAGCTTCCAGAGCAACATACAGCTTGTCACCAACAGCTTCGTCTAATGTGAAACGATAACCCTCAGATGTTTCTTTCAGATCAGCCTTTATCTCAGTTGCGGAACCGGATGCTGTGGTGGTTGTAGTGGTTGTAACAGGCTTTGTTGTTGTGCCGGTAGGCTTGGTTATTACAATATCACCGTTTGTATAGAGGTCTGCCGGAAGCTCGTCCAGAGTGATGCAGTATTCGCTCTGATACATATCAATTGTATCCTTTTTTGTATTGAATACAGGATTTGAAAGGAAGTTGATGTTATCGCTGCCGCCGTCATACCATGTGCAGAAATAGAGCCAGCCAGCCTTTTCAGATGTGAGATTATCAACTGTTGAGAAGCTGTCGTTCTCAGACATGGCAATCATCTTTGCGCTGTTGTATTTTTCCATTATGCTGTAGAATGTGCTGCTTATTGCGCTGTCATTGTGCTTAAGTACAGCGCTTCCTGTGGACCAGTCTGTACAGTTATACTTGTCATAGCCGATGATATCTACATATTCATCACCGGGATACCAGTCTGCAGATGTTGCAAAATTATAGCTGTTCCATTCCCAGATAAGGTTATGACAGCCAAAGTCCTCTGTTAGGGTCTTATATGTATAGATCCACAGATCCTTATAAGCCTTGGAACCTTCTCTGCCCCACCAGAACCATGAACCTGTTTCACCACCGCCGCCTTCTGCTTCGTGGAGAGGGCGCCAGATGATGGGAATATTTTCAGCTTCCAGCTTCTTGAACTCTGCTGCAAGAGTAGTAAGAGCCTGCATATAGTATTCATTTTCCTTAGTGCCGGGTGTAGCTGCCTTAGAGGGTGAGAAGTCTGTCTTTTCAGTATAAGTAGTCTGTGCCCAGTCGATTCTGTCGCCAATAGTATAATTTGCCATTACTGTAGGAACATTAAGATGCCATGAAGAAGTAGCGATACCGCCTCTGTTCTTTACCCAGTCAATAACACGTTCTGTAGAACCGTCGTCACTTCCGAATGCAGGGCAAGTGAAGTTGCCGTAGTCAAAACCTCTTATAGCAGGATAATGTCCTGTCAGATCTTTAAGATACTCAAATTCCTGTTCCAGTCCGTGAGGGCCGTACTGATAGATCTCCTGCTGACCTGAAATGATATTGCTGCCGTAAACAGAAGCCATATAGTTCATAAGATTCTGAGCCGCAGGGATAGCATTCGGGTCTGTGCAGGTTGTGTCAGTGGCAGCAATGTCAGGAAGTGTTGCTCCCTCAACTTCAAAATAGTCAAAGTTTGTCCAGCCCCATGATTTCTCAATAGCAAGTGTATTTTCGCCCTTGTTGAGCTTTACGGAAGAAACCACGATCTTGTCAAAGCCTTCGCTTTCCGGAATGGACAGTGCGCCCTGAGATACTCCGTTAATGGAAATATTCTGCTGCTTTGCACCGCCTATGCCGCCTGCATAGATGATGATATTGTAAATATCAGTTGCATCAGCATTGAATGTAACGGTGATAACGCCGCTTTCTGTCATTTTAAGATATGAACCGCCGCTTGCATCACTACTGCTCTCAACAGTAACATCTCCTGTGATCGCTGCGTCCTCAAATTCGTACCTTTCTGCCGCAGCATTTACTGCATAGGGAATTGCCGAAGCAACAGCCATATTCACAGCAATAACAGCTGAAACAAGCGTTGCGCCGGACTTCTTAAATAATTTTGCCATTTTAAAACCTCCTATTAAAATTCAAACAAATGGTATTATTATTATATCATTTATACAATTAAATGTCAAG
>JAQXHO010000049.1 GCA_029007315.1 Oscillospiraceae bacterium | reverse complement strand
CGACCTGACTGATATACTGTTTCTCATCACCAACTTTAAAGTCACTGATAAAGCTGGTGAAGCGGAGAACAGCATTCTGCTGTTCTTCCACTACGTTTACCATTCTTGCCTGCAGCTCTTTTATCGTGTATGGTGAATCTGAAGGGATAATATAAGCGCCTTCGGATTCAGAGGAATTTATCCCCATTTTTAAATCTAAAATTGTTTTTTTCATAATCAATCCTTCTTTCTTTTTAGGGTTCAAAAATCATTATGCCTTCATAGCCATGGCCTTGATGCTTCTTGACTTTTTCAACCGGGAAACCATTAGCAGTCAGATACTTGTACAGAGCCT
Source organism: Oscillospiraceae bacterium (assembly GCA_029007315.1). GTDB lineage: Bacteria > Bacillota > Clostridia > Oscillospirales > Ruminococcaceae > Ruminococcus_C. The sequence continues at coordinate 2,031 of JAQXHO010000049.1, read as the reverse complement.
GTGAAAAACCTGTTATATCCTTGAAAGACTCACGATTATTGTTATAGTAGTGATTAAATGTTTCGTATAAGCTTTGAGTCGGAACGAAATTACCGGGTGCGAGTCTTATGTAGCAGCTGACAAAATGCTCTATATTACTATACTGAGCATCTACAGGAGCAGCATTAATTGTATAGTCATCAATTCCCGTATCATCACCGGTAAAATGATAACCATTGTTTTTCAGTCTGATGAAAGCATTTAAAGCCTCCGTGGTAATCGCATTCAGTTCCGAATTTAGTATTATATTAACAATGTTGGGATTCTGCTCGTTTCTTGGGATTTTCACGTTAAACGGAAGAGTACATATTCTGCGCATGATAGCACTATCACTGTTGCTGTATGCCATTCCGATGTTGTGATTACTGGCTATTATAATTTTGCAGGTGCTTAAAAAGCTGACCTGCATTGCATTTTTCTTATCAGCAGTTATCATGTCATGACCGGAAATTCTCTTTAATACTGCTAATTGAGAGCTATCAAGAGTTATAGCACCTTCATCGGAGCTGACATTGATGCGTTTACCCTGAAGCTCTGATATAGAAAAGCGACTTCCAAGTAAATTTTTCATAGACATACATGATGTTGCCAGCCCGATAAACATTTTGCATATCAGGTCAATGAATGTCGACTTGCCATTGTCTCCGGATTCTCCCGGGAAAATAAATAATCGCTTCGCATGGGCATCACTGCTTATGCAATATCCAAGTATTTCCCACGCTCTTTGAATCAGAATATCATTTTTATCAAACAGAACTGATAAAAACTGATCCATAAGCGGATGATGCTGTGGAAAACGTCCTAAATATGAACCTGAAAGCTGAATAGTTGGAAAGTAATCATTAGGAGCAATTACTTCTAATGTTCCGGTTTGGTTGTTGAAGAAACCGTTTCTGCAATAGGTATATCTCTCGTCGTTTGGTTCACCACGGAAATTTTCTGCTCTCATTTTCAGTTCGTTGACTATATGTACAATGTCTCTGTATGATAATTCAAAATTGCAGCTGCATATATAATTGAAAACATTACTCATAAATCTTTCGTCAATATATGGTCTGTAGACACAACCATCAAGCATGTATAGCTTATCCTGATATCTTAGCAGCATTTTACGTTGACTGATATCACCTATGAACTTATAACATATACCAGCAGAATTTTTTCTTGAATTAGCTGCATTAGTTATAATCATCTCTGGCTTAGATTTCATCAGCTCCTGCTCCTGAAAGGTATTAGTTGATTCTTTATTTTCAACTGCTAACTTTGAACTTGATGCCGCTCCTCCGAAAAGGTCCGGATACTCGTCCATAGTGTCGGGTGTAACATTAACAAACAGTTTTCCATCCGTTTGCTCTGAGTTTGGATTACAAGTGATATTGTTCATTGTAGATTCCTCCTTATCAGTATTCACTTGTCAAGATTCTTAGATTAATACAGCTGGGATACAACAAAAGTAATCCTGCCTGTTTAAACTGTGATTTTATTATAGCATCACTTCGGGCGGCTTGCAATACCTTGCACAACGATACGCCATTTGCACGATTGATATATTGGCAAATTGCACAAAAGCAAGTTTTTTATCAAACGAAACAATGCAAATGCACGGAAGAAAGGAAAAATATGAAACAAATAGATATAATAAAAACTATAAACGAGATTTTATTTTTCAATAACCGTTCTAATTGTTACTTTGAATCAGCAAATCAAAAAGATTCACATGGCAACGCAAAAATATATAAAAGAAAAAGCGGTTTAATACAGCAACATTTAAAAAAAAATAATACTGCCAAATTATCCGAAGATGTTAAAAATGCAATTTTAAATGGCATGAGATTTTTTCTCTATCCTGATTTACAAACTGTTGATCCGGTAAAAAAAAATACATCTTCAAAAAATAATATTGAACCATATGAATTTGCAAACAGATGTGTAGCTGTCTTAATGACTCTTTTTGATTATAATTTGGTAATGCTTAAAATAAAAAAAGATGAC
>JAQXHO010000048.1 GCA_029007315.1 Oscillospiraceae bacterium | reverse complement strand
GCAGAGGTTGTGACAGAACATACCATGTCTGCGGCGGAACATCTGGGCTATAATACAATTGCAGTGGCAGGAGGCGTTTCAGCCAACAGCGGCGTTCGAAACGCAATGGCTGCCATGTGCGAAAAGAAAGGCTATTCCCTTTATATGCCGCCGGTTTCTCTTTGCGGCGATAATGCGGCAATGATAGCCTGTGCAGGTTCATATAATTTTGAAAAAGGCATCAGAGCAGACTCCTCTCTCAATGCCTATGCAACCATGAGTCTGGAAGAAAATGTCCCTAATGATCCGTAAGGACAATTTGACAAAAAATTGTCATTCTGTGCGTGTACAAAGGACATAAGAGCGTAAAGAGTGAACATTTTCTGAAAAATAAATGGGATTTTACAGAAATGACTTGACATTGAAGGTAAATAGAATTATAATTATTATAAGGAGAGGAAAGCGCTGCAGGGCGGTGCTGAGCTTCTCAAATAAGGCATAATTTTTTATGCAAATACAGGAGGTAAATACCAATGGCACTGACTAACAACAAGAATGTCCTGGCGTGGGTAGACGAAATGGTTGCTCTCACAAAGCCGGATAAAGTAGTATGGATCGATGGCTCCAAGGAGCAGCTTGACGCTCTGACAGAAGAAGTTACAGCTCTTCCTGAGGGTGATCCGAATAAAATGTACAAGCTGAACGAGGAAAAACTCCCGGGCTGCCTGTATCACAGAACACTTCCTAACGACGTAGCACGTGTTGAGGACAGAACATTTATCTGTACTTCCACTAAGGAAGCTGCAGGTCCTACAAACAACTGGATGGCTCCTGATGAAATGAAGGCTATGCTGATTCCTCTGTACGACGGCGTTATGAAGGGCAGAACCATGTATGTAATTCCTTACTCCATGGGTCCTATCGGTTCTCCTCTGGCAAAGGTTGGCGTTGAGCTGACTGACTCTATCTACGTTGTACTGAATATGAATATCATGACCAGAATGGGTGCTGCTGCATTCGAGAATCTGGGCGATACTTCTAACGACTTCGTTCGTGGTCTGCACTCCAAGGCTGATGTGGATCCTGAGAAGCGTTATATCGTTCATTTCCCTGAGGAAAATACAATCTGGTCAATCAACTCCGCTTACGGCGGCAACGTTCTGCTGGGTAAGAAGTGCTTCGCTCTGCGTATTGCATCTTTCCAGGGCAAGAACGAAGGCTGGATGGCTGAACATATGCTGATCCTGGGCGTTCAGAAACCCGACGGCGAAACAAAGTATATCACAGCTGCATTCCCGTCTGCCTGCGGCAAGACCAACCTTGCAATGCTGATTCCTCCGGAAGGCTATCAGAAGGACGGCTACAAGGTATTCACAGTAGGCGACGATATTGCATGGATGAAGCCCGGCAAGGACGGCAGACTCTATGCTATCAACCCTGAGAACGGCTTCTTCGGCGTTGCTCCGGGTACAAACGAAAAATCTAACCCGAATGCTCTGGCTTGCACACGCAAGAACACCATTTTCACAAACGTTGCTATGAACAACGAGGACAACACTGTTTGGTGGGAAAAGCTGGACAAGAATCCGCCTGTTGACGCAACAGAGTGGAAGGGCACAAAGGTTAACGGTCCGGAATATATCGCAGAGGGCAATAACCTTGCTCACCCGAACTCCAGATTTACAGCACCGGCTGAGAACTGCCCCTGCATTTCTCCTGAGTTCAACAATCCTGAGGGCGTTCCGATTTCCGCTATCATCTTCGGCGGCCGTCGTGCATCTACAACTCCTCTGGTATATCAGTCATTCGACTGGACACACGGCACATACATGGGTTCTGCTGTTTCTTCTGAAACAACAGCTGCTGCAACAGGTGCTGTAGGCGTTCTCCGTCACGATCCTATGGCTATGAAGCCCTTCATCGGCTACAATGTTGGTGATTACTGGGCACACTGGCTGGAAATGGGCGAAAAGCTGGGCGACAAGGCTCCTAAGATCTTCAACGTTAACTGGTTCAAGCAGGACGAAGAAGGCAACTTCATCTGGCCGGGCTTTGGCGACAACATGAGAGTTCTGGACTGGATCATCAAGAGATGTGAAGGCACTGTTGACGCTGAGGAAACTGCTATCGGTTACCTGCCTAAGAAGGAAGACCTGAATCTGAAGGGTCTGGAAGACGAGGTTACTCCGGAGATCCTGGACAAGCTGCTGGCTGTTGACAAGGATCTGTGGACTAAGGAAATCGCTGAAATGCGCAGATATTACAATGATGATATCGCTGCTAAGGGCGGTCACATTCCGGCTGAGCTGTATGCTGAGCTTGACAAGATCGAGGCAAGACTGAACAAGTAATTGTTCCTTAAATGAGTATATAAAAGCCGCTTCTGATGTTTGCGTCGGAAGCGGTTTTTGCGTTTGCGGTTCATTGACATATGTATGAGGGTGTGTTATAATAAATTCATAAATGGAAATCTAACCTCTCAGTCAGCTTCGCTGACAGCTCTCCTTTTAGGAGAGCCTTGTTGGCGTCATTTTCAGCAAAACTTTAAAATAATAACAATAACATAAAAAGTCCGAAAAAAGGCGTCCCTGAAAGGGAAGCTGACTGAAGGGTTTACTTCTGAGATTCAAACTGACTGAAAAGACAGATTTCCGGTTTATCCCACTGATAACTTTAAATTTATCCTCAATTTCTACATAATGCTATAGACGTAATATTTTCAAGCGAGGTAATTTTATGGCAAAGGTAATCGCAGTCTGCGGAAAAATATGCAGCGGTAAAACCTGCTATTCCAATATGATAAGAAAAAAAGAAAACGCAGTGATTTTATCATGCGATGAATTAACCAGGGATTTATTCGACAACAATCTTGGCGATAAGCATGATGAAATGGCTGTCAGGATCTGGAACTACTTCAAAAAGAAATCTGTGGAGCTGGTCAGTGCCGGCTGCAATGTGATTCTGGACTGGGGCTTCTGGAGTGCTGAGAGCAGAAAAAGCCTTACAGAATTTTACAGTTCTCAGAATATTGTCTGTGAATGGCACTATATTGACGCTGATGACAGAACATGGCATAAAAATATTGAAGAAAGAAACCGCAGAGTATTAAAGGGCGAAGGCGGTTCGGACTATTTTCTGGACAAAGGTCTTATGGAAAAATTGCTGTCCCTGTGGGAAACTCCCTCTGAAGACGAAATAGACGTGTGGTATACCCTGAAAAGATAATAAAACAGCATGAGAGGCTCTGTTTCTCTCATGCTGTTTTTTTGTATAAGACCGGATCATCAGTCTGTATATCTGCTCTGAAAAAGCTTTATCTCAGCAGCATAGCCTTCATCATCGTTAGGTGTTTCCAGAATGAAAGGAAGCTCTCTGAGGGCAGGATGATTTACCACGTTTACAAGAGCCTCGGTGCCGATATGACCTTCACCTATTTTTTCATGCCTGTCCTTATGAGCGCCCATGGGATTCTTGCTGTCGTTAAGGTGCATAGCCTTCAGATTTTTTATTCCCACAATACGGTCAAATTGCTCCAGAACGCCTTCAAGATCATTCACAATGTCAAATCCAGCTTCCCACAGGTGACAGGTGTCCAGACAAACTCCCATTTTTTCCTTCAGTTCCACAAGGTCAAGAATCGCTCTCAGTTCTTCAAACCTGGAACCTATCTCGCTGCCCTTGCCTGCCATGCCTTCAAGAAGCACTGTAGTAGTCTGATCCGGCGTCAGAACAGCATTCAGAGCGTCAGCGATCTGCTCTATTCCCTTTTCCGCACCCTGTCCCACATGACTGCCGGGATGAAAATTATAATACTGACCAGGAGTATACTCCATTCTCTTCATATCATCTGCAAGCATATTTCTTCCGAATTCTCTTATAGACGGATCTGCCGAACAGAGATTCATTGTATAGGGTGCGTGGGCAACAAGCTTTCCGAAGCCCTGATTTTCTGCCAGTGCGGCAAATGCTGCTGCGTCAGCTTCATTGACAGGCTTCGCACTTCCGCCCCGTGGATTTCTTGTAAAAAATGCAAATGTATTTGCGCCAAGGGATACTGCGTGTCTTCCCATGGAAAGATATCCTTTGGAAGAGGGAAGATGACATCCTATATAAAGCATTATTCTGTTCCTCCTTGTGTATTCATATCAAAAGTTCTGTTTTTCTGAACATACGGCAGGTCATCAATCATTTTTTCAAGTACTCCCAGTGCAATATCATAATTTTCCTGCATTTCCTCTATGCTGTCAAAGGTCTTTACAGGCTTTCTGAGTCCCACATATATATCCCTGTCAAGCACTATTCCTTCACAGCCGATCTGATCCATGAAATCTGTATTTCTGATGTAGAATCCGTAGCTGCGTACATTTTTGTTGTCCGGAAATAATTCCTCCAGATCTGTAAGGGTATCATCGGGCAGTATTACCTTATCAGCAACAGCATCGGAAATAACCATTATTGAATCAGCCATCTGGAATTGAGATGAAAGCTTTGTCATATTGCCTAAGTAGTAATCATTCTTGCTGATATCATTATCCACCGGAATAGGATATATATCCACTTCGATCTTGCCATTGCCGTTGTAGTCTTCAATATAGCCTTCAAAATATCTTGAAAGCTTGCTGCCGGAAGCCTGAAGCACAGGATCATCTGTCAGCAGCATAACTATCATATCCGGGTGCTTCAGAGTGAGGTAATCGTACAGCATATATCCGCCTATGCCTGCCATCATTGCAGCGATCACCAGCCACCATTTGCCGTGGTAGAAAAAGTTTGCTATCTTTTTTCGCAAGGGCAGCTTTGTTTTTTCTTTCTTTTCCTCATGGATAAGTTCGCTTTCAGTTATAAGCCCCTGCTTCATACGCATAAGCTCAATACGTTCCTCACGTATTTTTTTATCATATGCTTCCTGTTCCTTTTTTCTGCGTTCCTCCAGTATTTTCTGACGCTTTTCCTCCAGCTCTTCCTCTCGTTTCCGTTCCTTTTCATCTATTTCACGTACAATTTCAAGAAAGCTCTTGGGTTTTTCCTTTTTTGTTTTTTTATCCTTTCCGTCTTTTTCAGGTTCCCGGGTCAAATGTTTATCCTCAGACTGCATATATTGATCCTCTTTTCTGTTTTATAACAAAAGGGTGTACCGTCGGCGTCTGGCTTCCGGTTCACCCCTTTTCAGTTTGATTATTCAGCACTCTCCGGAGATTCTTCCTCTTCCGCTTCTGCGCCGCCCTGCTTAGGGATAGGCTTCATCGTCGGGAACAGAAGAACATCACGTATAGACGCACTGTCAGTCAGCAGCATTACCAGTCTGTCAAGACCAAGTCCCAGTCCGCCTGTAGGAGGCAGACCGTATTCAAGAGCTGTTACAAAGTCCTCGTCAACCTCGCCTGTCATATCACCAAGAGCTCGTCTTGCTGCAACCTGCTGTACAAAACGCTCCTTCTGGTCGATGGGATCGTTAAGCTCGGAAAATGCGTTGCCCATCTCACGGGCATAAATGAAATACTCAAATCGCTCAGTAAATGCAGGATCCTCCGGCTTACGCTTAGCCAGCGGTGAGTTTTCCACAGGATAATCATAAATAATAGTAGGCTGAATGAGCTTTTCCTCTACAAATGCGTCAAAGAATGCAATCAGAACATGACCCTTTGTGGCATTTTCACCCTCTTCAACCTCAACGCCATGAGCTTTGGCGCAGGCTCTTGCGTCTTCATCTGTTGCCCAGTCGTTATAATCTACGCCGGCATATTTCTTTACTGATTCAGCCATTGTAAGGCGTTCCCAGGGTTCGCCAAGACGAATGTCAACGCCCTGATAGGAAATTATATCCTTGCCGCAGATTTTTTTGGCAAGTGTACGGTACATATCCTCAATAAGATCCATCATGCCCTTGTAATCGGTATATGCCTGATACATTTCTATAGATGTAAATTCCGGGTTATGGGAGGGATCCATGCCTTCGTTTCTGAAAATACGTCCTACCTCGTAAACACGGTCAAATCCGCCTACAATGAGCTTTTTAAGGTTAAGCTCTGTTTCAATACGCAGGAACATATCCATGTCCAGTGTATTATGATGTGTTTTGAAGGGTCTTGCAGCAGCTGCGATCTGTATCGGCAGCAGTACCGGTGTTTCAACCTCTACATAGCCGATATTGTCAAGGTAATTACGGATCTCCTTCAGTATACGGCTTCTTGTTATAAATGTCTTCTTGACATCGGGATTTACGATAAGGTCAAGATAACGCTGACGATAGCGTGTATCCTGGTTTTTCAGACCGTGCCACTTTTCCGGCAGAGGCAGCAGAGCCTTGGAAAGCAGTGTTATCTCCAGTGTGTGAACAGATATCTCACCTGTTCTTGTACGGAATACATATCCCTTTACACCCACTATATCGCCTATATCCCACTTCTTGAATTCCTTGAACTGAGGTTTACCGATATCATTAACACGTACATAAACCTGAATGCGGTCTGCACTGTCCTGAATGTGAATGAACACAGCATTGCCCATAACACGCTTGCTCATTATTCTTCCGGCAACGGAAATTACATTTTCCTTAAGCCTGTCAAGACCTGCCTGAAGAGCTTCTTCGTCCTCGCCTGCTTCAGCCCTGACTTCAGCTTCTGCCTTCTCATATTCAGCCTTAGCCTCGTCTGCTTTTCTTGTCACTTCAAATTTTGTAATAGTATACGGGTCCATTCCGTTTGCCTTGCGCTCTGCAAGCTTTTCCATACGGATACGCTTCTGCTCGTGAACGTCCTGTTCCATTTCAGCGGCAGGTGTCATATTTTCAGCCATTTTTTGCAGCTCCTTATTTTGATATTTCCAGTATTTCAAATTTCAGCTCACCAGCAGGAGCTTCAACTATAAAGGTATCTCCTACCTTCTTTTTCAGCGCAGCCTTTCCGATAGGTGACTCATCTGAAATTTTTCCGTCCTTGAAGCTTGCTTCGTTGCTGCTTACGATCTGGAATGTTTCTGCCTTGCCGGTACGGAAATTATGCAGACGTATAGTTGAACCAAGGCCTACCTCGTCCACAGAAATATCATCATCTGCAACTACCTCAGAGTTGTCCAGTGTATACTGGATCTCGGCAATTCTTGCTTCCAGAATAGCCTGTTCATTTTTTGCTTCATCATATTCAGCGTTTTCGGAAAGGTCACCCTGGGCACGAGCTTCCTTCAGCTTCTGAGCCATTTCCGCACGCTTGACAGTAATCAGATGATCAAGTTCCTCATTAAGCTTATTATAACCGCTCTGTGAAATCTGCTTCTTAGCCATAAAACAAATACTCCTTTACAAAACGAACTTTTTAAGGCAACACCGAACAAAGACTGTGCGTAAGATGCGCAGTCAGATTTTTTGTCAGATGAAACAAAAAAACGCAGCTGATACTTTGTGTATCAGCGAGGCTTTTTGTGAAATATGACGGAAAAGCTGCAAGCAGATTGCGTGCAGAGCCGTCAGGCGTGCTTTGTGCGGTGCTGCCTTTATTGTATAACATTCTTATTATATTACATTTTCGCCTTCTTGTCAATTGCTTTTTCTGTGAACACAGCATTTTCCGTATAAAACTTCCGCATTCTCCTTGACAAAAACATTATCATAATGTAAAATAATAGTTGTGGCTTTTTGTCATAAAAAGGATTAAAGGAGATTATTATGGAAAAAGAGATCACCACCGAAGAAGCTAAGGCAGTACTCATTGCCGCTGCTCCGAAAAAACGTTTTGTGGGAATAGACATTGTAAAAATACTTGCAGTATTTCTGGTCATCTGCATTCACTTCTTTTTATATAACGGCTTCTATCAGGAAACCATTGATGAACCAGTGGAAATGATTCCCATTAGCCTCAGATGGTTTGCATACTGCTGCGTTCCTCTGTTTATGATAACAACAGGATATCTTATGAAAAACAAGACCCTTTCTAAAAAATACTACACAGGTCTTATCAAGATAATAGTGATCTATCTTATAATGAGCGTTGCCTGTGCGGTGTTTGACCACCTGCATTTCCAGAAGGAATTTACTGCCTGGACCTTCATCCGTGGTCTTTTCATGTTCAGCAATGCACCCTATTCATGGTATGTCAAGTACCAGATATGTATTATGCTTCTGATACCCTTTATCAATCTTGCATTCAACGGACTGAAAAACAAGCGTCAGCAGCTTACCCTTGTGGTAACCGCCGTGGCACTTACGGCTTTTGCCCGGAGCTTTTTCATCGGCTTTGACAGAGATACACAGATACAGATACTGCCGAATTATTTCGACGCTTCATACGGCATTGCATATTATCTTGCAGGTGCCTATATAAGAGAAAACCCTCCGAAAAGATGCCTTTCCAACAAGCTGATATTCCTTGCAGGACTTGTATTATCCATTGGCTGGTGTACTGTGACTTCATATTATGATTCATCACTTAATGCAGATAATATGTTTACCTTCGCTTCCTGGCATTATAATGATTACGGCGCATGGCCTGTATTTTTATCCAGTCTGTTTATATTCCTTCTGCTGTTTGACATCAGCTCAAATAACAGGGTGGTAATAAGAATATTAAGCACACTCAGCGAAGCTACTCTCGGCTGTTATCTTTTCTCCTACATATTAGATAACAGCAGGTATGCGGATTTCAACGGAAAGTATCCCGAAATGACAGACAGATTAATACACGGTCCGGAGATTATACTTGTAAATTTCGCCGCTTCAATGGGCGCTGCACTTGTGATACATAATCTGTACAAGCTTGCGGAATGGCTTATAAAAAAGATTTGCAGCCGCAGAAAATTACAGGAAACCCAGGAAAACCAGGAACAGACAATTTAAACGACCTTATTCCTTCGGATTCGACCAGATATACACATTGTCATCATTTCTGCATTATTGACGAATAATATACTGTTTGATATAATTTAACTGACACCGCACGAAATGTGTCCTTTGATGCATTCTGCGGTGTTGCCTTTATAAAAAAATGGTGTATCAGAGAATACACCGAAGGAGACAAAAAAATGAAATACGCTTACAGAATTATGATGACCGAAATGTGTGAGATCCCTGTGGTGCTGAATGTCAGACCGGGATGCTCCATGGGATTTTCCGAAAAGCCGGAAATTATGGAGGAAATTCTCTACGACACGGCAGAAGAAGCCTTTAAATCCTTTGACAGATTCCGTTCCGTTGCAACGGGTATTGTTATGGATAAGAACCTTCGCAAAACCCGTGGAGTAAGAGAATTTTACGTAGAAAAAATAAAAGTGGGTGCAGATAAAAGAAACCCTCTGTCCTATGGTGCCGTAAAATATGCCCCGTTTGAAGAATTTGAGGACTATATTCCCTCAATCTGCTCCGAAGCCCCTGAGCCTGTCAGAAGAACAATAAGCAAGCAGCTGACCCCGGCAGTTTAACCTGCGGTATTGCCTTTACTTCAGAAACATTTCCTTTGCCAGCGCAAACCATTCCCTCACCCAATAGGTGGGTACAAGATCCGTTCTGGTTTCACAGCTTATGGAATATGATTCAAGTCCCTGCTTCTCTGCTATAAGACTCGCTCTGTACTGATGAAATCCGTCAGTGATCACTACAATATCATTGCTTAGTCCGTTCTGTTCCAGAACAGTCTTTGTAAATGCAAGGTTCTCATCTGTATTTACAGACCTGTCCTCTTTAAGTATACGTTCGCCCTCTATTCCCTTTTCCATAAGGTACTGCTTCATGGCTTCCGCCTCTGTTATATCTTCACCTGTTCCCTGTCCTCCTGTAACAACGCATTTTACATCGGGATTTTCTTTCAGATACTCGCAGGCGGCTTCCAGACGGCGTGTAAGCATCAGACTCGGCTTAGTACCCTTTACATGACAGCCAAGCACTACAGCCGTTACAGGCTCCTCCGGAGCGTTATTGGCGGCATTAATCATCTTAACTGACAGAAAGGCGGCAAAGCCTGTTCCAAGGCAGATCACAAAGGCTGCAAAGACTGTAATTATCTTTCCTCCTGTGTAGGTGCATATATTCTGGATAAATCCGTAAAATCTGTCCCAGAAAAACGTTGCAAGCAGAAGAATCACAGATACAAGTATTCCTGCAATATTTCCTGCATTTACTATTTCCAGGAAAACAGGAATAACAAATACAGCAAGCAGCATAAGCTCCAGAACAATCAGTATGATCTTATAAAACGGCATAATTTCTCTCCTTATTTTGAACTTTGATACTGCAGTTGCAGTCTGATGAAATCCTCTGCCATCTGCTCTGCTTCTTCATAAGAGGAAAGCTGATAGCACCTTGCACGGAAGGAGGCAGCACCATAGCAGCCGGACATATACCATGCGGCGTGTTTTCTGGCGTCACGTATTGCCACCTCCGGCGGCTTTCCGAAGCTGTGCTTCATAATAAGCCTTATGTGATAAAGCATGGTTTCCATTCGTTCCTCAATCGTCGGCGGAGTATAGGGAATGCCCCTAACGGCAGAATCAATTTCACGGAAAACAAAGGGATTTCCATAGCTTCCTCTTCCTATCATAACAAGGTCACAGCCTGTTTCATCGTACATTTTTCTGCATGAAGCATAGTCTGTTACATCACCGTTGCCGATAACAGGAATTGAAACTGCCTGTTTTACCTTTCTGATAATATCCCAGTCAGCCTTTCCGCTATACATCTGGGTGCGTGTTCTTCCGTGAACTGCAACTGCGGCAGCTCCTGCCTGTTCCATGGCTTTTGCAAATTCAACGGCGTTAATGCAGTCGCTGTCCCAGCCTGTACGGAATTTTACTGTTACAGGAATATCCGACGCATTTACTGCCGCTTCTGTTACTCTTGCCGCAAGGTCAATATCCTTCATAAGAGCAGAACCGGCGCCTGTATGAATAACTTTCGGCACAGGACAGCCCATGTTTATATCTATCCAGTCCGGCTGAAATTTCTGAACTATCGAAGCAGCCTTCGCCATGAAATCCGGCTCGCTGCCAAAGAGCTGAAGTCCCATAGGACGTTCTTCCTCAAGTATGGTGCATAGCTGTGCAGTTTTAGGGTCGCCGTAGCACAGTCCCTTTGCCGAAACCATTTCACTGACTAATGCCGCAGCACCGTATTCCTTGCAGAGAATGCGATATGCACGGTCAGCAACTCCTGCCATTGGTGCAAGAGCGGCTGTCCTCAGTATGGAATTTTTCCCGATCTTTATGGTTTCCATGTCATATCTCCTTGTATATATAATAATGTTATTATAGCATATTTTTTTACAACATACAAGTGCCGGAAATATTATCGTAATAACAAAAGCTGCCGTACCAACAGGAACGGCAGCTTTTACAGTTAATTTAAAACAAACTTATGCAAGCTCAGCGAAGTACTTGATTGTACGAACCATCTGGCTTGTGTAGCTGTTCTCGTTGTCATACCAGGAAACAACCTGTACCTGGAACAGATCATCGCCAACCTTGGAAACCATGGTCTGTGTTGCGTCGAACAGAGAACCGTACTTCATACCAACGATATCAGAAGAAACGATCTGCTCTTCGTTGTAGCCATAGGACTCAGTAGCAGCAGCCTTCATAGCAGCGTTGATACCTTCTACTGTTACATCTGTGCCCTTAACTACAGCTGTCAGGATTGTTGTAGAACCTGTAGGTGTAGGAACACGCTGTGCAGAACCGATGAGCTTGCCGTTCAGTTCCGGAAGCACCAGACCGAGTGCCTTAGCAGCACCTGTGGAGTTCGGAACGATGTTTGCAGCACCAGCTCTTGCTCTTCTCAGGTCACCCTTTCTGTGAGGACCGTCGAGGATCATCTGATCGCCTGTGTAAGCGTGAATTGTGCTCATGATACCGCTCTGGATCGGAGCATAGTCATTCAGTGCCTTAGCCATAGGA
>JAQXHO010000047.1 GCA_029007315.1 Oscillospiraceae bacterium | reverse complement strand
CTTTGCAAAATCAGTTTCAGCGCAGCCCTCTTTCTTGTAAGCACACATAATTGCTCTGGAGGAGTTTACAATAGCACCAAGACCATTTTCATCAAATGCACCTCTCAGACCCTCTGCACCACCGCCCTGTGCGCCGTAGCCGGGTACTAAGAACATTGTGTGAGGAAGTCTTTTTCTGAGTTCAGAAAGCTGTTCGGGATATGTTGCACCTACAACAGCGCCTACAGCAGAATAGCCATACTCACCTATTGTATCCTCCCCCCACTTTTCGCACATATCACCCATTGCCGCATATATGGGAGTGTCACCTATGCACTTGTCCTGAAGTTCTCCGCTTGAGGGATTTGAAGTCTTTGCAAGAACGAAAATTCCCTTGTCCTCTGCTCTGCATATTTTCAGGAGAGGTTCAATTCCGTCTGTACCGAGATAACCGTTTACAGTGAGAGCGTCAGCGCCGAATGCTGAAAACTCCTTGTCCCCTACCACTGTTTTGCCCAGATGTGCCGCAGCATATGCGTCCATAGTAGCACCAATGTCATTTCTCTTGCCGTCTGTCATAACGTACATACCCTTTGACTGTGCATAGCTTATGGTTTCGCTGAGGACTCTCACGCCCTCCCAGCCGTACATTTCATAGTAAGCAGCCTGTGGCTTTATGGCAGGCACAACGTCACACAGCTCATCTATAAGAGCCTTATTGAATGCGAATATTGCCTCAGCAGCAGCTTTCAGCGTAACGCCGTACTTCTCAAATGAATCCTTTACAATAAACTCCGGTACATATTCAAGTCTTGGGTCAAGACCTGCAACGGAGGGGTTTTTTGTTTCAATAATCTTCTTTATAAGTCTGTCAAATGACATAATATCTTCTCCTTAGCTTAAATTTGCGTAAATTTGTAATCTTCGTCTTTATAGCGTATTTCGCCCTCTGCTATAGTCATAACAGGCTTTCCTGTAAACTCCATTCCCTTAAATACAGCATTCCTTGCCTTTGAATGAAGTTTGCAGGGGTCAACAGTCCACTTGTACTCAGTGTCCATAATACACATATCAGCCTTTTCTCCCACTGCTATTTTAACCTTTGGCAGAGAGAGAATTTCCCTCGGTCTTTCTGACATAAGCCTTGCAATATCTGAAAGGGTTAATTTCCCCTCATGATAAAGAGTGAGAGTTGCCGCAAGTGAAGTTTCCATGCCGATTACACCATTCGGCGCACGATAAAAGTCAGCCTTTTCCTCCGGTGTATGAGGTGCATGGTCAGTGACAATACAGTCAATGGTGCCGTCCAGTATTCCCTCTAAAATAGCTTTTCTGTCCTCTTCAGTACGAAGCGGAGGATTCATGCGGTAATCTGCGTCCATGGAACTTACCTTTTCCTCAGTCATAAGGAAATAGTGAGGACAAGTTTCGCAGGTGACTTTTACACCCATGGATTTTGCAAAGCGTATCATAGCAACAGAGCCTTTTGTGGAAACATGGGCAATGTGTATGGGAACTCCTGCACTGTGAGCAAGAATCATTTCTCTTGCTGTTATATAATCCTCAGAAGCTCTGTCCATTCCCGGAACGCCAAGTTTCAGAGCAACATCTCCTTTATTGATAATACCGCCGTTAATAATTGAAAGATCCTCGCAATGGGAAATTACCGGAATATTCCTCTCTGCTGCCATAACGAGTGCTTCTCTCATCATTTCGGCATTTTCAACAGGTCTGCCGTCATCTGAAACGGCACAAATTCCCGCTTCTTTAAGTGAATCAAAATCGCAGAGTTCCCTGCCCTGAAGTCCTTTGGTAATTGAACCCACCGGATAAACCTTAACGCCGGTATTTTTTGCCTTGTCAATAATATATCTGACAGTTTCCGGATTGTCAGCTGCCGGTTTTGTATTTGGCATAGCAGCCACACCGGTAACGCCTCCTGCCAGAGCAGCACTGCAGCCTGTGAGAATATCCTCCTTATGAGTAAAACCCGGGTCTCTCAGATGTACGTGCATATCAAAAAGGCCTGCCATTGCAGTCAGAGATGAACAGTCATATATGATATCGGCATTTTTTCCTTCAAGTGATGCAATAATACCATTTTCTATAAGAATGTCCGCTTTAAATGTTCCCTTGCTGTCAGTGACAGTAATATTTTTAAGAAGTACAGAACCCATTAAATAACCCCTCCTTTTTTCGTGTTCATCAGTTTAATTTTACCATATATGCCATATAAAGTCAAGACAGGCTGTTGCTGAGAATGCACAGCTCTTCCATAGAAAGAGATTCAATTCTTGCAGTTTCCGACAGTCCAATTTTTCTGAGAATTTCTGCAAGCTCCGCTTTATTATACCCCATTATTCCGGAAAGTGCATTAACGAGAGTTTTTCTTCTCTGCTGGAAACCGGCTCTTACCATTCTGAAAAAATGCTTAGGGTCATTGACTTTATCACGCCACTGATTTCCTGTAGTAATCTGTATCACAGCAGAATCCACATTAGGTGCCGGCATGAAGCTGCCTCTTGATACTGAAAAGAGTTTTTTAACCGTCCCGTAGTAATTGAGAGCAACTGTTATTGCACCTGCATCTCTTGTGCCTACCTTTGCTTCCAGCTTGTCTGCAACCTCTTTTTGTACCATTACGGTTATTGTGTCAATCTCCGCACCACTTTCCAGAAGATACATAAGTATAGGCGTTGTGATATAATATGGCAGATTTGCACATACAGCAGCTTTAAGTCCCGGAAATTCTTCTTCTATAAGCTTTTTCAGGTCGCATTTAAGTATATCGCTGTGTATAATATGCAAATTTTCATGTTCTCCCACTGTTTCTTCAAGTATAGGCAGAAGCCTGCTGTCAACTTCAACAGCACAGACCTTTTCAGCACGTTTTGCAAGTTCATGGGTAAGCACTCCAACGCCTGTTCCTATTTCAAGAACGCCGTATCCCGGTGCAGCATTACCCATTTCAGCAATTCTCGGACAAACTGAAGGATTTATAAGAAAATTCTGACCGAGCTTTTTTGAAAAATGAAAGCCATGCTTTTCCATTATGGTTCTGACTACCTGTATATTTGTAAGATTCTCCATATTTTCCTGTTAATTCCTTCCTTTTCAAATGTAATACAAGACAATACCGTACAAAGCAGCTGGTGCGTTTTCATCTTGCAAAAAACTTACTAAGTTAATGCTCCAGGAGTACATATTACTCATAAACTTTGTACGGTATTGCATTATGTATTTTTTATTCATCATCATGCTGTTTCATCTGATAATCAGTATCTTCATCTATCATATCAAGCATGATTTCTGCAATCTCAGGATCAAACTGAGTTCCTTTTCCTCTTTCGATCTGATCTCTCACAACTTCCTGAGGCAGTACATCACGGTATGGTCTTTTGCTTGTCATTGCATCATAAGCATCAGCAACTGATATTATTTTAGCAAGATATGGAATCTCATCAGAACTAAGATGATTAGGATATCCATTTCCGTCAATTCTTTCATGGTGACATTTAGCACCCTCCGCAAATTTACCTTTTATTGAAATATCCTTCAGAATTTCATATCCTACAGACGGATGGCGTTTGATTTCAGCATATTCTTCATCAGTAAGTTTTCCTTTTTTATTGATGATATTGTTATCAATTCCCAGCTTTCCCACATCATGAATAAGACCTGCGTAATAGACTTCATCAGCTTCCTGTTCTGAAAAACCTAAACGAAATGCTATCTCCTGGGCATATCGGGCAACTCGTTTCGAATGACCGGCAGTGTATGGGTCATTTGCGTCTACAGCCTTTGCAATTGATTCAAAGGTTTCCTGTGAAAGCTGTTCCAGCTCACGATTTTTCATATTGAGTTCATCAACATATTTGGCTTTTTCCGCCTGAATCAGTGCGTCATTCAGTTCGTTTCTTCTGGTATAAAGTATATCAATTACAAATGTGGAGAAAAATGCCTGAATAATCAGAATTGCTGCTGTAATAATTGTTTCCGGAACGATATTGACGTTATATTCAGAATCCATACCTCTGGCAATAACAGCAATCATAAGCATAGCTATATTGACTCCGGTAATATTCCAGCACATTCTTTTGTCTTCATACATAATTGTAAAAATAAGAGGCAGACTGTAAGTTAAGAATGTTGGTGCAAACTGATAATGCGAAAATGAAATATTAAGACAGATAAGGCTCATAGAAATGGTGAGTATATATTTTTTCTTTTCATCACTTTTAACTTTATTGCACAATAAAAAACAGATTCCTGTTACAACAAGATTGTACAGCGTTGTCAGAAGCTGATATCGAATAAGCTTTTCTGCAATAGTATTTTCATTATATCCCTGCTGACCTGTTGCAAACAGAATAGTATTAACGACAACCTCAACGCAGAACTGACATACAGACATTCCGATTATTGCTTTTTTTATTATCCTTTGCCAGTATTCATAATTAATTATTTCAGTGCCCATTTATACCGCCTCCTTTCTGAATATATTTTACCATAACCGCCGCAATATGTCAACAACTTTGCTCATTTTCACAGGTTTTTTGAGAGAATATACAAATAATATGTTGCTTTGTGTGTCAGCAAGGATTTTGTGAAATATGATAAAAAATGAAATCAGATTATATGCAGAATAACAGTATGTGCTTTTATAAGTATCGCCTTAATTGTTTATCCAATACGCTGACCCTTTGCAAACTGCTGTGCACCACTGTTATATATAAGTTCTACTTCAGGGTATCTATGACCGCCTTCCTCAAGAAATTCATTTTCAGTTGTATAATATATATCATCTTTCTTGTAAAAGCCCTGTAATTTTCTTGATATATCCAGCTCGTAAGGCAAATCATCTTTCACACCATAAAGCAGGGTCTGCCATCCTGAGCCGCCGTTTCCGCAATCAACTGCAAAGAAACCCTTTCCCTGGCAAACAATATATTCATCTTCCTTTGCTTTGGAATAATACAATCCGCCCCAGAAATCTCCGGGCATTTTTGTTGTTTCACCATTGTCATTTATATAATAAATATCTTCCAGATTGTCACACTCTGTTATACTGTTATGATTGCCTGTTATAACTGCATATGCTTCTTTTGTTCCGTTGCCGTCAAAATCTTCATAAACCCATGATCCGATATTGCCGCCGGATTCAGCAAGTACTTTTTCTTTCAGTTCAGATTCAGTGTACTCTTTTTTATTTTTTCCAGTACAATCGTATCATTTATGGTTTCAGTATCAGACGTTACAACAATCTTTTTATTGCTCCTGTATTCCTTATAACCGATTCCATCTGCCGATATTCTGTACAAACCCGGAGGACATTCTAATTTATAATAACCCCTTTCATCAGTTACAGCAGAAATATCACTTAATGCCTGATGTGATATCATACTTGCGAATACATTTACATTTGATGCAGGATTTTTTATCTCTGCTCTGCATTTCTTACAAAACATATAATCACTCCCATTGTGTTATTATTTTGGTTTAACTGCCTGCCGCTGCATATGCATTGAATGCACTGAATGCAGTCAACGTTCTTCCTTTTCATAATAATTCGGATGTTTTTCCGAAGAATTATTGACAAAGCCTTTGTTTTCATGTTATAATTTACAAGGCTAAATTGTTCGTGAGTAATTTGTGAACAATAGTTTAATTTTAAAACTGAAAGGGTGGAAACACGCAAATGGATTCTTTAAACAATTTTCTATCTGCTGTTGATGATTTTGTATGGGGAATACCCCTCATTGTACTCATCATGGCCTGCGGACTCCTGCTGACCATAAGAGGCAGAGGATTCCAGTTTCTTCATCTCGGAAAAGCTCTTAAATTCATGGTGAAAAATGAAAAGGGCGGAGAAGGAGAAGTATCAAGCTTTGCGGCTCTCTGTACCGCACTCAGTGCTACCATTGGCACAGGAAATATCGTCGGTGTGGCAACTGCCATTGCAGCCGGCGGACCCGGTGCTCTCTTCTGGATGATTGTTGCTGCACTTCTTGGTATGGCAACAAAATATGCTGAAGGATTTTTAGCAATAAAATATCGTACTGTAGACAGCGAAGGCCATTACCTCGGCGGGCCATTCTATTACATTGAAAAGGGCATGGGTGCCGGCTGGAAATGGCTGGCAAAGCTTTTTGCAGTGTTTGGCGTTCTGGCAGGTCTGCTGGGTATCGGTACAATAACACAGATTAACGGCATCACCTCTGCAGTGAACAATTTCTTCACATCTGACATTGCATTCACTATTGGAAGCGGTGAAAACATTCATGAAATTTCCTGGGCAACCATTATTGCCGGTGCAGCAGTTACTATACTGGCAGCCCTGGTTATTATCGGAGGAATAAAGCGCATTTCCTCTGTATCACAAGTAATAGTTCCCTTTATGGCTGTTCTCTACATTATTTTCGCACTTATACTTATTTTCATGAACATTACAAAAATCCCGGATGCAGTAGTTACAATTGTAAAGAGCGCATTCGGAATGGACGCTGTAGCAGGCGGCGCACTCGGTTCTATGATGATCGCTATGCAAAAGGGCGTTGCAAGAGGTATTTTCTCCAACGAAGCCGGTCTTGGTTCTGCACCGATTGCCGCAGCTGCTGCTCAGACAAAGGAACCTGTACGCCAGGGTCTTGTTACAATGACAGGTACATTTATTGATACAGTTATAGTTTGCACAATGACTGGTCTTGCAATCGTTATTTCAGGCGCTTACAACATAGACGGACTGGAAGGCGTTGAAATCACAACAACTGCATTCCAGAGTGGACTTCCCTTCCCAAGTCAGGTTTCAGCTTTTGTTCTGATGATATGTCTTATCTTCTTTGCTTTCACCACAATTCTTGGCTGGAGCTACTATTCTGAAAGATGTCTTGCATATCTTACAGGCTCTAAAAAGTCAGTAACCGTTATTTACAGATGGCTCTACATTGCTGCTGTATTCATCGGTCCTTACCTGACGGTATCTGCTGTATGGACTGTTGCTGATATATTCAACGGTCTTATGGCATTGCCGAATATTGTAGCTTTGATCGTTCTGTCCGGTGTTATGGCGAAGGATTCGAAAGCTTACTTCAGAAAGAATAAGCTTGGGGCAAATACAGACTGACAAATCCATATATGCTTATGGCTGTCCGATTAAAACGGACAGCCATTTTTTTATTTCATATATTATCGCTCCCATTTGGAACAAAGCTCCGTAAGCTGATCTGCCATTTTTGCAAGTTCTTTATTGGAAAGACCACGGCTGCTCTGAACAAAAGCCGTTATCCTGTCAAGCGCAACCTTGAGCCTGTCATATGTTACTGAAGACTTGCGGTTCGCACTCTTGGCTACAAACAAAGGTTCAGCAGAAGTATATTCTTCATTGATCATATCAAATTCAGCACCGCTGTAGGGAGCTATGCTGTCATATCCGAACTGTGTTTTCAGAAGCTCGGCATAGGAATCAGCAGATGAACTTTCACCATGGACTATAAACACCTTCTCAGGCTTTTCCTTAATGCTCTCGATCCATTTAATAAGACCGTTTCTGTCAGCATGACCGCTCATTCCCGGAAGAGATACTATTTCAGCCTGCACCTTTACATATTCACCGAATAATGTAACATGGTCTGCACCCTCCAGAAGCTTTCGTCCCAGTGAACCCTCTGCCTGATAACCTACAAAGAGGATAGTATTTTCCGGTTTCCACAGGTTGTGCTTCAAATGATGCTTGATACGTCCTGCGTCACACATACCGCTGGCAGAAATGATAATTTTAGGCCTGGAATTAAAATTGATTGCACGTGAAGCCTCATTAGTTACAGCTGTAATAAGGCCCTCGGCACCAATGGGATTTTCTCCACGGTTTACATATTCCATAGCTTCTTTATCAAAGCAGCTATCCTTATTTTTTATAAATACTTCAGTTGCTTCAATTGCAAGAGGACTGTCCACATATATCGGAACATTTCCGAATTCTTCCAGGGAACCTGCGTCTTTGATTTTTTTAAGAAAATACAGCATTTCCTGGGTCCTGCCTACTGCAAAAGCCGGAATTATCACACTTCCGCCTCTTCTGAATGTTTTAAGCAAAATCTCTGTAAAAGGTGCAGTGTAATCCTTTGGCTTTTCATGCAGACGATTGCCGTATGTGGACTCCATTATAACATAATCAGCAGATTCCGCATACTGCGGATCACGTATCAGAGGCTGATTGAAATTTCCTATATCACCGGAAAATACAAGCTTTCTGGTAATGCCTTCCTCAGTGAGCCATACCTCTATACTTGATGAACCGAGAAGATGTCCTGCGTCAAGAAAGCGAACTTCTATTCCCTCTGCAATTTTTATCTTCTCTCCGTAATGATGAGGTACAAAGCATTCTATGGCACCGAGAGCTTCATTCATTGTATAAAGAGGAACATATGCCTCCTTGCCGCTTCGTCTTGCCTTGCGGTTTCTCCATTCAGCCTCAAACTCCTGTATATGAGCGCTGTCCCTGAGCATTATTTCACAAAGGGAATGGGTAGCGTCCGTTGCATGGATCTGACCCTTGAAACCGCCTGCATATAAAAGCGGAAGCAAGCCGGAATGATCAATATGAGCATGGGTCAGCAGTACAAAATCGATTTCCGATGGAGCACAGGGAATCTGCCTGTTTTCGTAAACATCTCTTCCCTGTTCCATGCCAAAGTCAACCAGAAATCTTTTACCTGCCGCTTCAATATAAGTACAGCTTCCTGTAACCTCATGTGCTGCACCGATAAATACCATTTTCATATTATTCGTCCTCCTTTCATTTTGAACGATAGAGAAGAATCTTCCTTGCAAAGAAATTCCAGAGGAATGCCACAGCAGTTGAAACTGCCTTGCCTATGATCTGGAACAGAGATGTTTTGTCAGAAAGCATTATTTCAAAGCCCCATGTTATTACAAAGGTTATAAACAGTCCTACAAGTCCTATTGCAGCAAAGGAAAGAAATTCAAGGAATCTGTTTTTGACATTGCTGTTCTGGAAAACAAAACAGGTACTAAGCACATAGTTCAGAACAAGTCCTCCGATAAATCCTGCGCCATTGGAGATAACAGACCATGTAAACCACGGCAGTATATCAAAGGCAGCTCCTGTTCTTGCATCAAATACGAAGAAGAAAATCAGACTTGACAAAGCCCAGTCAAATACTGCTGCCATTCCTCCTACAAATATATACCGAAAAAACTGTATATATGTGTTGTCTGTTTTCCCTTTGAACAATGCACCGAATTTCTTTTCAGAAATGATACTTTTAATTTCATTCAGAGATGATTTATTATTGCTGTCAGTCATATTAAATATTTCCTTCTAAAATTTTTTTCATTTATTCCTGTTTCACTCCGGAATCATTGGCAGGCTGTCCAGCTTGTTTACCAGATACTTCAGCAAAGCCAAAGAATCAGAAGTGTTTATTGTACTGTCATAACAGCATTCTGCGTTTGCCATTGCAGCATTATTCAGTACTATGATATTTGCCAGGTATTTGTTAAGATATACAACATCTATGACAGACACCTCGCCGTCCAGATTCACATCTCCCGGAACCACATTATTTTCAGAACTTCCGGTGGATTCTGACGTGCTTTCTGATACTGTGGTTACACTTGCTTCCGTAACAGTAGTTGTAGTTTCAGATACAGTTGAGGAAGCAGTACTTTCCGTAACTGCGGAAGTTGTGGTTGTAAGAGCAGTGGTTGTGGTAACAGACGGATCATCATTGCCGCTGTCATCAATGGGATATGTAGACAGATCCGGTAGCTCGTCAAGAGTTATGCAGTATTCACTTTGATATATCTCTTTAAGATTATCTACCGGATTATTTGTTTCGCCCTTCAGCCACCAGCCGTACCAAGGACAGAAATAAAGCCATGCAGCTTTTTCTTCAACAAGTCTGTCCAGGGCAGGAATGCTGTCATTCTCCGTCATAGCAACCGGCTTCTGACCATCTGTGCTTGCCACAAGACCGTAAAACGTACCGGTTATGGCACTCAGATTGCATTCTCCGTCAGAGCAGTTGTACTTATCATATCCTATAATATCAACGTATTCGTCGCCGGGATACCATTTTGCAGAATCGGGAGAAACATAGCTTGTCCATTCCCAGATAAGGTTGTGAATGCCGTATTCATTTGTAAGCTTGTCATGAAGCAGACGATAAAGCTCCACACAGGGCTCCGGACCTTCTGCACCCCACCAGAACCAGGCACCTTCAGCTTCATGGAGAGGTCTGAAAAGCACAGCTGCTCCGGATTCCTGAACCTTCAGAAGCTCTTTTGCCAGAACATCTATATCTTTTAAAATTACTTCATGCTCCCATGTACCTTCTGTAAGACCCCTTGTTATGCTGAAGGTTGTATAGTTTGCGCTTGCGGACTCCACATAAAATGCAGGATCTCCTCCGCCTTCCTCTGAAGGGACGCTCCAGTGCCAGCTTATTGCAGCTATTCCCTTATACTTTGTACTCCATTCAATTATTCGGCCTGTTGCATCATCACGATAATCAGAACTTGAATTATAAGTGAGCATATCAATGCCTCTTATAGCAGGCTGTTTGCCTGTCTTTTCCTCTATATACTGGAATTCTTCCTCATTATCTTTTATATATGTGCTTGGATCAGCCGCAAAATTGTAGTTGTGCATTCCGCAGTTCTCCTGCTGACCGGAGATTATATGATTGCCGTAATTATCGATCAGAAACTGATAAAGTCTTTTTGCATTTTCAGTAGCGTCCGGATCTGAAAGAGTTTTTGAAGGTGAAAGATTTGTTATCTTCTCGTCAGCAGGCGTTACAATCATGTAATCAAGATATGTATAGCCCCAGTAGCTGTCAATTTCTATCTCATTTTTGCCTTCATTCAGCGGAACATAACCTGCTGTAATTTCATTCCAGCCTTCACAGTAGGGAAATGTTACTTCGCCCTGATTCTGACCGTTTACATTAAGGTACTGCACCTTTTTACGAGGATCAGAGGGTTCACAGTAACCTATACGCACCTCATAAAGACCGGAGGAAGGTACCTCTGCAATTAAAGTTACAGAGGTATTCTTCTGTTCTATCTGTACAAAGCCTGTTCCGGAAAATCCGCTGATATCAACAGGGTTTCCGCTTACGCTTTCATCAATAGTGGTGTAATTTTCCGCCTTGCAGCCATTTAAAATTCCGTCCTCAAACTCAATTCTGATTTCATCAGCACTTACTGAAAACATCTGAGAAGAAACTGCTCCTGAAAGAATTGAACATACTGTGGCAGCAGCAAGTATTTTACTTTTCCTCATATGATTCTCCTTAACCAACCATTGGCAGAATGTACGGCAGACTGTCTATCTTGTTTACAAGATACTGCAGAAGCACCATAGAATCTGAACTGTTTACAACATCGTCATAACAGCATTCGGCATTTGCCATTGCTTCATCATTAAAGAGTATAATACCAGCAAGATATTTATTCATATAGATAACATCAACCATTGATACTGTATCATCAAGATTAACGTCACCATAAAGAACCTGTGTTGGCACGACAGGGTTATCTCCTCCGGAGATGCTGGTCATATTAGTTGTTGTTACAGTAGCTTTAGATGTTGTAACAGAAGTGGTGGTATCTGATGCTGTAGTTGTTGTATCTGCATTAGTAACTGTTGTGCTTTCAGTAGTCTTCGATGTGGTAACTGTAGTAGTTGTTGTGGTGGTTGCAGTAGTAGTTGCTGATGTGGTGGTTTCAGAAGGAGTATCCTTTTCCGGAGTTTTTCCGTTAGGTTCAATGCCTCCTACAAGCACACCGCCGGAATATACACAAATGTGATCTGTTTTTGTTTCGCTACCGTCCTGATATGTATCCACACACTTTGTAATGTCCTGATAGCTCCAGTCATTTGAAGGATCCCAGTTGTCGCCGTAGTAAAGTCCCACCGCAAACTGATACTTTTTATTGGAATTTGCTACCTTGTATCCATCCCATGTAACTTCAACATAATAGATATTCGGGTCAAAGGAAGGATCGTACTGCTGCGGTGCAGAAATCACTCCGTCAAAGCCTGCTTCAACCATAGCCTGGTCATAAAGTTCATCTGCTTTTACATTTGCAATGTTTGACTTGTCTGCCATTTCTTCAATGCTGAAGAAGTAACGCATAGAAAGATCTGTTTTAGGCTGAACAGAATCTGTACGCATCAGAACAGCAAGCTTTGTAACGCCTGCTCCGGAAGTCTGAGGATCATCAACGGCATAAGCGTCAACCCAGAAGTCATTGCCGCCCTCTTCACCGCCGCTCTGAACAGCAGGAGGAAAATCGGGAGTTATCTTCATATCAGGTGTTCCGTAGAATTCATAAAGGCCTGCACAGGCACCTACAAATGCCGCATTGTAGTCGATTGTAACCTCGTTGTATATCCAGTCCTTGGTTTCATCGTTGTGCTTATCGTCAGCGTCCGGACCGCCCACCAGTGCGCCGTAAAGTACATAGCGGTGTTCATTAGTATCTTCACACTTTGTCAGACCGGAAGCTGCACGGTGATGAGGAAATCTTGCTGCATTTTCGCTGTATCCAACGATATATGCTCTTCCAAGAGGATTATCACCCATAAGATATTCCATTTGCTGCTTAGCCCAGTCGCTGTATTTGCCCGGCTTTCCGTTTCCGTTGTACTTATCATAAACAAGAGCCATAAGCTGTGCTGCTGTATTATATCTTGCACTGCCCCAGGTACTCATGTAGAAATATCCGCCGGGAGTAATAGTTCCGATACCGCCGCTCATGTACACTTCACAAGCTTTTGCCACAGATGCCCAGCAGTCCATTTCTTCATAAGGACTTTTGCCTGCCGCTGTCTTGTAATCATCAATGAAATTCGGATACTGTTCGCTGGATATCTCGCCTAAAATACACTGTACACCGCCCCAGACGTCATTCCAGCAATGAACGTAACATGGAGCTGCATAATAATCGTAATTCGGGAAAATCTCCTCTAAATAGCTGTAATCCTCGGTGATCTTATAGAGCCATGCAGCAGCCCAGCAGTAATCATCCTCCCATTTTGATGAACGGTAATAGGACTTG
>JAQXHO010000046.1 GCA_029007315.1 Oscillospiraceae bacterium | reverse complement strand
CCATATCTTTTTGCAATCCAAAGGCTATCAGTGCTGAATATCCTATCTGCATTCTGTCTAAATATTCAATCATCACCTCCACCTGTGGCCTTCTGAAATTATTTGATTTTACGAACATAACTTGTTCCTCCTTTTAAAATTATCCATTTCATTATGGATTTATTATATTGTTTATAGTGTGTTATTTTTTGTTTTTTCACCTTACAGATGTACTCAGTGAATTTTTCACATACTCTTCAACCGACTGCCTGGGAATCTTCCATACCTTTCCGATTTTGAAGGATGTAATCTCATTGTTCCTGAGTAATCTGTACAGAGTGCTCTTGCCAATATTAAGATATTCCATAACCTCCTCAAACTTCAGAATTTCGCTGTTGTTGTCTGTCATAATGTAACCTCCTGAATTTTTATATATTATAGGCTGCCTATTATTAATATGTTATGTTTGTTTAAAAAATAATTATATCTGTATTATGTTTTATACAGCTGAAATCTGATTTTCTGCATTTTATATCATTTTCTGGTTTTCAATAATACTTCAAGTCATATTATTAAAGCTTTTATAATAATTCAGATTGTTCAACAGGAAATCCCGAAAATACCGTAACAGTACATCTTTCTCGTAAAAGCCTTGCACGTCCTACAGCCTGCTCAAGCTGTGATGACAAAAGCCACAACTGAATTCTTCTGATAATCTGATTTTCAAAAGTATTAAGTCTGAAATCACAATTCCCGTATTGTATTCTTCTGCAGCACATATGTATATCTGAAACATCAGCCCCCATTCTCATGCCATACAGTCCATATACAACCTCATTTAAATTCGGCAGACCTATTACAGCGATATTCTTTCCCTTATTGTCATTAAGTCCTTCAACATTTCCGAAATGATATTTTGTTTTGAATTCATTTTCTATACACTTCAGAGTTATTATTACCTGATCATCAAGTTTATTCTTAAGCTCGCTGATCAGATTCTCATTTTCTTCAAAGGCATACCTGCTGTAAGAATAGTCGGTATACTGGATAACCTTGCCCAGATATTTTGCTTTTCGGCAATTATAAAAAAATATATCCCGATAAGGATATACTCTTCTGTATAATTCATCATCAATGGTAGCTGACATAATAATCAGCTTTCTTCTCGGCAAATATCTTTCATCAAGGAAATGAACAAAATAATCATCCACAGCAAAATATTCTGCACGTATAAGACCGTACAGATTACACGATACTTTATCTATATCAGTAATCTCATCAGATACATCTTCAAACTCCGCTATTCTTTCGCACTTTATGTATTTTGTCTTTTCATGTTCATACTTGCAGCTGCACAGAAAATCGATTTTTGAAACGATATGTGCAGGCAGCTTTAATTTATCCTTTATGTTTTCAAGTTCCACAATTGAGATCATTTCAGTTCCCAGCAAAGTCCTCATAATATCCTCATCAATAATAACATGATGGTTTTTATATTGTTCGCTGTTCATAAACAGAAATCTTGAATGTGATGTAATGATATTTCCGTCATAGGATCTTAACTTCCCGCACTCTGTAAGATACATTGAAATATTTATATAATCAGAATCTGTTTCCCTCATCCTATTTTTTATATCATTAAGAAACGGGACAACTTTTACGCCTGCTCCGATCTGATAGAGATTTTCCACCTGTTCCATTATTTTAACTGATATGGGATACTCTTTGATATCGGGTGTATTGCAGATATCTGTAATTCCAGAGGCTTTTGCATCACTGTAAATCTGATTTTTTAATTTATGAGTTGGTACTGCTATTATGAATTTCATGTCAGGATTCTGCTTTATATAATCAATTATCATTTTTGTTTTACCCAGTGCTGTCTGAGCCTTGATAATGTGTATTCCTTCATCATTGCTTTCCAATGCTGAAATAAAACTGTTATATAAATCCGACTCTGCTTCACTGAGTGTACAATATTCATCCTCCCTTAGTCTGATAATTTTGTTAGGCTCAGGCTTTGCAGTTGTTATCATATCATCACTATGAATGCAGGTATCTTTGTATCTGCACTTATCACATGGGATTCTGTTAATTCCGCTTTTCCTGAAGGCTGCAAATATGCCCTTCCATTCTATATCAGCATTGCTCACCTTTTGCAAAAATAATTTTTTGCCGTTTGGAACGGTCCTTAGATTACTTACCAGAATGTATAAATCATAAACGCTTAATTTCATACCGTCATAAAATTCCCTGTAAAGCTCACATACTTCATATAAATAGTCAAAGCTGAATTTTCTGACTATTGAAATTTTATTTTGATTTTCTGCTGGAACAATTGAACAGTTGCCGTCATCATAATACTTTAATTCTGGTATATATCCGTTTATCTTTATATTATGATTGCTATAGAATCTTTTTATCTTTTTTGAATAATGCTTTTCGTCTGATTTTTTCATAAATACATCCACAAGCGCAAGTTCAAGCTCTATAAGGCTGTTGCTCCTTATTGAATAATCTTCGGAAATATAATTTTCCGTCGGCTCTGCTCTCAGAACAAGTTTTAGGATATCACATATAATGCTTATACTGTTATTATCTGTAATACACTCATCAATGGGTATTTCTATATACACCCATTCATCTTTTCTTCCGATCTCTGCATATGAAAGGCCGTATCTTTCTGAGTACATAGTCGGCATATTTGACTTTTCATTATATTTCATTGATATTATCGTTTTCATTGTGTCACCTCCTTCCAATTTGATTATTTATATGTTATGATCTGTTAAAATTTAATTTTGCGGTACTGATCTGTTCAGGGAGGCCAACACTGCCTCCCTGGCCCTTGGTTCTCTCACTTCGTTCGATTCATTTTTTGACTTGTTTGTCGTAAATTTGAAAGGGGATTTTTTTCACTCTCCATATATTATTATATATGGAATGTGTATTTTTCCCCCATTTTTATATAATCACGAAGTGATTATGTGAGGAATTGAGCGAAGCGAAAGGTCCGGGGTTTGGGAGCAGCGACGGCTCCCAACTCTGAATCAGTACCCCCCGAAATTTCATATTGTATATTTTTATCATATACCAACATATAAGTAAAGCTCTTTGCAGGTTTGAGGTGTAATAATCTGCCATGTGACAAAACAAAAATATAATAATAAAGACAAAACAAGAAAAATGAGAAAATACAGCTGATACCATAGAGGAGCGCTTCCAAGCGGAGTATTGGTGTCAGCTTTGAACAGAGGGACACTGCTTATATCCTCTGTTCATTACTCCTTGTATCAGACTCCCTGCTTCTTTGACGATACCCTGTGCTGCAGTGGCACAGGGAGTTTTATTTTCTATTTCTTGTCTGGTGTATGCCGGGAGGACCTACAGAAACAACACGAGAATCTTTTGTATTTATTCTGATTTTGAATTGTATATCATAACAGTGATTCTATGCCAGGTACTGATTATACGATAATGTCGACCGCATAGAGGGGTCAGACCGCTTTCGGGCGGAACATAGGAACGTAAAAAAACAAACAGGAGGTGAAAAAATGTTCAGCAATCAGCGTTATATCACAAGAGGAGTTATTGCAGAAATACCGCTTAAACTTCAGATTTTTATGTGGGAATGTATTGACAGGCTTCCAGAAAATTGCGATTACTTTAAGGTATTTGAGCTTGAAAATCTCGGCAGTATTCAGAGAATCACACATTTTTCAGAACAGCCAGAATACAGAATGGAATACTTACTCCCCACAATTACAAACCCTATCACCGCAAAGGTATACGTCATTGATGACGGAGACCACTCAACAATGCTTTTAGCAGAAGAATACTAACCCAGACACACCAAGCCTTCCCGATTGATTTCGGGAGGGCAATTTTTATTTACGGAGGAATTTAAAATGGAAGAAAACAAACTTATCTGCTCCATATGTGGAGCAATTATTGACACAGACGATTACAGCGAAGTAGACGGTCAGGTTATATGCTACGACTGTATCGAAAGTGAAACAACATTATGCGACTGCTGTGGTACAAGAATTTTCAATGACGATGTATACGGTGATGATTACACAATACTCTGTCCGTATTGCTACAACAATCATTACACAAGATGTTGCTGTTGTGATGCACTTCTCTACGAGGACGATGCTTATCATCTTGACGATGAGGACTACTGCCGAGAGTGTTATAACGACGAATGTGACAGATTCGAGTATATTCACGAATACGGATACAAGCCCGAACCAAAGTTTTACGGCTGTTCAGAAAGATATTTTGGCGTTGAGCTGGAAATTGACGGTGCTGGAAAGGACAATGAATATGCCGAAAGACTTCTTGACATTGCAAATATGAGAAAAGAACATATTTACATAAAATCAGACAGTTCACTCGATGACGGTATGGAAATCGTATCGCACCCGATGACACTTGAATATCACAAGGATTTCTGCTGGGAAGATGTTATGCACGAAGCTGTATGTCTCGGATACCGTTCACATCAGACTTCAACCTGCGGACTTCATATTCATGTAAACCGCAAATGTTTTGGCGATACACGTGACGAACAGGACAAAGTAATTTCAAGAATACTGTATTT
>JAQXHO010000045.1 GCA_029007315.1 Oscillospiraceae bacterium | reverse complement strand
TGAACGTAACATGGAGCTGCATAATAATCGTAATTCGGGAAAATCTCCTCTAAATAGCTGTAATCCTCGGTGATCTTATAGAGCCATGCAGCAGCCCAGCAGTAATCATCCTCCCATTTTGATGAACGGTAATAGGACTTGGGACCGTCTGCATTATCAGAAAGCTCTTTCGGATTGGTTTTTGCAAAATCGAAGAGTGCTTTTGCATAATCAAGGGATTTCTGTGCATATTCCGGGTCGGTATCTTTAAAATTAAGGTAGTTTACAGCAAGAGAAGCAGCTGCGGAAGCAACATAATCAGTCTGAGGCTTGTCTGCTGTAAGGAAAAATGCAGGTCTTGACATATCGTCCAGTTCCGGAGCATTCCAGAAGGCATGGTCAATGTCACCGTCGCCTACCTGGTAGCAGTGAGCTATTACCTTTCCTCCGTCCATGAATGTACATCTCATAAGATAATCGTTGAAATAACGGAGAATCGTTTCAATATGATTCTGAAGTCCCAGTGAAACATAGGAATCACGGAATTCATAATAGCCCCATCCCACTGTTGAAGCTGAATAGTTTTCCGGCATACCAAATTTAACATGGTCGCCGGCGTCATGGAATCCGCCTGAAACATCAATAAATCCGTCGCCGTCCGGATCAAGGATATCCTTATACTGCGTAAGAAAACTTTCCGAAAGATTGGTGGCTGTACTGTTCATAGGCACCTGTGCGTCATATGTATGACAGTCACCTCTCCATGTGTATTCACAGTTTTCGCTTACGTCTGTGCCGCACATATTGGCGTCATACATATACATTGAATACTGCAGCGCCTTTGCAAAGTTTATCTCTGCATCGGCTGCGGATACTGCAGGAACAGATATTCCCGGCACTGTGCTTGTAAACGTCATTGCCGTACCCAGCAAAACTGCAGAACAGCGTTTGATAATTCCCTTGATTTTCATTTTTTCATAGTCCTTTCTTTATAATGGTATAATTTGAATTGCTACTTACTATTATACATATTTTTACATGGAATGTCAACTATATTTTAATGGTATCACTGAAAACAGCCGCAGTTTATATTTGAAAACTGTCTTGCATTATTGGTTAAAAGGTGGTATAATAGATTTGTGGGAGCTTGTACACAGGCTGAGAGGAAGGTGTGACCTTCGACCGGTAACCTGA
Organism: Oscillospiraceae bacterium; assembly: GCA_029007315.1. Classification (GTDB taxonomy): domain Bacteria; phylum Bacillota; class Clostridia; order Oscillospirales; family Ruminococcaceae; genus Ruminococcus_C. Next base: position 1,184 of record JAQXHO010000045.1, on the reverse strand, counting down.
TTTGGATAATGCCAACGTAGGGAAGCTTTATAAGTTTTAATGCAAAAGCTGTCCTGTATCCATAGGACAGCTTATTTTTTCAGGAGGTGCTTTAATGGTCAGAATAAACGGCAAAGAAATGGATATTGCAGGAGATGTTCTCTCCGTGTATCTGGAAAATGCAGGTTATGACATTAAAAGAATAGCCGTGGAAATGAACGGAGATATTCTGCCAAAATCTAAATACAATGAAACCATACTTAAAGACGATGACGAGCTGGAAGTTGTAAGCTTTGTAGGTGGAGGCTGATATGATACCGTCACAGACTGAATTCCTTACGGCACTGGAAAAGCGCCACGGAAAGGAACTGCAGAAAAAATTTTCTTCTGCTACTGTTGCAGTTTGCGGACTTGGCGGACTTGGTTCAAATATTGCTGTGTCCCTTGCAAGGGCAGGCATTGGCAGACTTATTCTTATTGACTTTGACAGAGTCGATATAACTAACCTCCACAGGCAGCAGTATAAGGCAAACCAGACAGGCATGAAAAAAACAGACGCTCTTTCCATGAATCTAAGAGAGATAGCTCCTTATATTGAGATAAATGCTTCAGATGTATTTCTCACAGAAGAAAATGCGGCTGAATACCTTAAAAGCGCTGACATAATCTGCGAAGCCTTTGACAATGCGGAATGCAAGGCAGAGCTTACAAATTTCGTGCTTGAAAATATGCCTGAAAAATACCTGGTGTCAGCTTCCGGAATGGCAGGCTTAAAGAGCGGCAACACTATAAAAACACGAAGAATTACCAGTCACTTCTACCTTTGCGGCGACGGAGTAAGCGACGTTTCCCGGGAAGGCAGTCTGTTTTCGACACGTGTTATGCTCTGTGCCGCCCATGAAGCGCATACCGTTCTGAGAATACTTGCAGAGGAATTTGACCCGTAAAAACAGAAAGAAGGATTATTTTATGAAAAATGACAAACTTATTATAGGAGGACATGAATTCAATTCCCGTTTTATACTTGGCTCTGGCAAATACTCCCTTGATCTTATTGAATCTGCTGTACGTGACGCAGGGGCAGAGATAATCACTCTTGCAGTCAGAAGAGCAAATACTGATGCCCGGGAAAATATCCTTGACTATATCCCGAAGGGAGTTACTCTCCTGCCTAATACAAGCGGAGCAAGAAACGCAGAAGAAGC
>JAQXHO010000044.1 GCA_029007315.1 Oscillospiraceae bacterium | reverse complement strand
TGCACCATTAGCTCAGTTGGTAGAGCAACTGACTCTTAATCAGTGGGTCCTGGGTTCGAGTCCCCGATGGTGCACCAATTTGGCCCGTTGGTCAAGCGGTTAAGACTCCGCCCTCTCACGGCGGCATCACCAGTTCGAGTCTGGTACGGGTCACCAGATAAACCTTCATCGTAATGATGAAGGTTTTTTGCGTATTTAAATAAAAATTTCTGCCATAGTATTATAATTATCATGTTAAAAATATAAAGGATAAGCTTAATTATTATTATGGAATTTGAAATTTCACTTTAATTTTATAAGCAATACAAAAAACACTTGCTTTTTTAGTAATATAATTGTATAATATGAGTATACTATATTAGTTACATGACTTGATAGATTGGAGTAAACTTAGAATGGAAATGAATGAATACACACCGGATTTGTATACACTTGAAGATGAAGAGGGCAACGAACAGGAATTTGAATTGCTTGATGTAATGGAATATGAGGGTGAACGCTATTATGCTCTTACACCATATTACGGCAATGACCACGACGCACTTCTTGAAGATGATGGTGAAGTTGTTATTTTAAAGGAAGAAATGGTTGATGATGAACCCATGCTTGTTTCTATTGAAGAAGATGATGAATATGAGAAAATCGGTGGACTTTTTCTTGAAAGATTAAATGAAATTTATGATGACGAGGATGAAGAATCTGACGAATGATATTTTTATTAAGTTCATAAAAAGTTCTGTTGTTTTTTGAAAAAATATATTGATTTTTATTATATAATGTGATATAATATAATCAGAAAAGATTACTGCCTTGTAGCGATAGCTTTTACGTGTCCTACGGTTTTTATAATCCAACACTTATTTAAAGGGAATCTTGTTCCGGATACGGATTGCAGACCTCCTGCTTTTGCGGACGAAGGGAGCGTGAAATATTCGGGCTGATGTACCCACCATGCTGTTTAGCTTGGTTTTATTTGCCGTATGACGGCAAGGCGGTTTCTTTTTATATTATCAGTTTACCGGCTTCTTGCCGGTTTTTTATTTTATAATAATCCGTATGATATCGCAGCGGACTTTTGTAAAATATAATAATCTATAATGCGGAGTTGTAAAGATGAAATATTCTAATGTAGTATCGGCAAAATTTCTCAGCAGACCCAACAGATTTGTCGCCGTTACTGATATAAATGGAAATATTGAAACTGTTCATGTGAAAAATACAGGACGCTGCAAAGAACTGCTTTTGCCCGATGCTGATGTGATTTTAAATAAATCTGCTAATCCTCACCGTAGAACCAGGTATGATCTGATCTCTGTTTATAAAAAAAATATTGGCTGGATAAATATAGACAGTCAGGCGCCAAATGTTGTTGTTAAGGAATGGCTTGAAAACAACCCGGCAATTTTTGCTGACTTGTCGCTGCTTAAACCAGAATTTACATACGGAAATTCCAGGGTGGATTTTTATCTTGAATGCGGAGAACGCAAAATTTTAATTGAAGTAAAAGGCTGTACTCTTGAAATTGACGGCGAAGGCTATTTTCCTGATGCGCCAACTGAGCGTGGGGTAAAACATTTGCTCGAACTTGCAGATGCTTCTGTGAAGGGTTATGAATGTTATATTGCATTTGTAATTGCAATTCCTGGTGTAAATATTGTTCATCCTAATATAGAAACTCATCCGGAGTTCGGAACTGCATTGGCTAAAGCGAAGGAAGCAGGAGTTAAAGTTCTGTATCTTCAGTGTAATGTAAAAGAAGACGAGCTTAGGATTATATCATATCATACGTAATTATTTTGTTAAATTATATTATATGACACTCTCTGGTTATCAGATATAGATTAATGTTTTTTATACTATATCATCTGATAACAGGGAGTTTTTTCTGCGTAAATATGGCTTTATCCGGATAATTCACAGACTGTCATCTGTATATTTTTATTGATTATTATTGTGATATGATATTATGAATAAACAGCTGTAATAACAAATATATATCAAAATGCTATGCGGTTGTTAACATAATCAACAAAACAACTGCCTAATATTAATTATATTTAATATAACAGATAATGATATATAGCAAAAAATGATAGGAAAATAATGCTTTGAGCAATAAATGAATAGTATTGTGTTGTAAATTAATATATAATAAATTTGGAATTAATCAAAATGTCACTTAGGGTGTATCATTATTTAATAATTCCATAATTTTTAAATGGGAGGAATATTCTATGAAAAGAAAAATTGTCGGCAGAGCAATAGGTATTCTGCTGGCGGCTATGATGTGCCTGATGAATTTTTCTGTTTTCACTGCTGAGGCGGCAACTGTTCTCACCGAAAACAAAACCGGTGTTGAAGACGGCTATGCTTACGAACTGTGGAAAGATACAGGCAACACAAGCATGACCCTTACAGGAGGCGGTACATTCAGCTGTGAATGGAGCAATATCAACAACTGCCTTTTCAGAAAGGGTAAAAAATACGACTGCACACAGACCTATCAGGAACTGGGCAACATCTACATTGATTATGGTGTTGATTATCAGCCTAACGGCAACTCTTATATGTGCGTTTACGGCTGGACCAGAAATCCTCTGGTTGAGTACTACATTGTTGAAACATGGGGCAGCTGGCGTCCGCCGGGAGCAACAACTTCTCTCGGACAGATAACAGTTGACGGCGGCACTTATGACATTTATAAGACTGTAAGAGAAAATCAGCCTTCAATTGACGGCAACACAACATTTGACCAGTACTGGAGCGTTCGTACATCAAAGCCTGCTGCAAACGGCACAAAAATTGAGGGTACTATCTCAGTTTCAGAGCATTTTAAGGCATGGGAAAAAGTTGGTCTTAAAATGGGTAAAATGTACGAGGTTGCTCTTAATATCGAAGGATATCAGAGCAGCGGTAAGGCTACAGTTTACAAAAATAACCTTTCAGTAGGCGGTGAAACAAGACCGGATGAGCCTGTTAAACCTGTTGAACCGGACGCTAACGGCTACTACTTCCACGATACTTTTGAAAGCAGCGTTGGAAACTGGTCAGCACGTGGTGACGCTGTGACAGCCCTTTCATCTTCTTCAGCTGCTGCCGGCAGCAAGTCGCTGTCAGTTACCGGAAGAACAGATTCATGGAACGGTGCGGCATATGCACTTGATACAGTAGCCTTTGTTCCGGGCAAATCCTACAGTTTCAGTGTTCTTGCAATGCAGAACAGCGCAGCTTCCGAAAACTTTAAGCTGTCACTTCAGTATGACTTGGACGGCGAAACTAATTATGCAACCGTTGCAGAAGGAACCGGTTCTAAGGGCAAATGGGTTCAGCTTGCCAATACAAGCTATACAATTCCTGCCGGTGCATCAAATATTCTGCTTTACGTTGAAACAGAGGACAGCACAAACAGCTTCTATATGGATGAGGCGATCGGTGCAGTTGACGGCACAAAGATAAATGCCTCTCTTCCCGGATCTGATGATTCTGTAACAGGAGATACAGACGGCAACGGCGTATTTGAGCTGAAGGATCTTGTAGTATTACAGAAGTATCTCTCCGGTATAAAGGTTACAATTGATCTTAAGGCAAGTGACGCTGACGGCAACGGCCGTGTGAATATCTTTGACCTTGCTTTACTCAAGAATAAGATCTGCGGTAATTCCGGCGGTTCAACCACTCCTACAACTCCTTCAACAGACGACTATTTCAAGAGTACATTTGAAAGCGGAAATGACGGCTGGGTATCAAGAGGAGATACAACTCTTTCAAGCGATTCAGCAAATTACTATTCCGGCAGCAAGTCAGTTAAGGTAAGCGGCAGAAGTGATGCTTGGCAGGGTATTGCTTATGAGCTTGATTCAAAAAAATTTGTTCCGGGAAATTCCTACAGCTTCAGTGCTGCTGTAATGCAGGCAAGCAGTTCTGCACAGGAAATGCACCTTACACTTCAGTATACTGATCAGGCAGGTGAAACAGCTTACAGCATGATTGCTTCTGAAACAGTGGAAAGCTGCAAGTGGACTAAACTGGAAAACACTTCCTATACAATTCCCGCAGGTGCAAGCGATCTTCTTCTGTATATTGAAACAGTAGATTCCACAATTGATTTCTATGTTGATGAAGCAGCAGGTGCAGCAGCAGGTACAAAGTCATCTGTTGTAACAGGCGGCGGAAAGGTTACAGCTACTCCTGCTTCAGCAGGCGGCGTTGATATTTCATGGATCGACCCTTCTAAGCCTATGGTTGCCATTTCATTTGATGACGGCGCAGTAGGTACATCATCAGATTCATCTTCCATGAGAATCCTCAATGCACTTAACGATTCAGGATTCCATGCTACATTCTTCTATGTATCAAACTGGGTAAATAATTCAGACAAGGAAGCAGAGGTAAAGAAAGCATTTAACATGGGTATGGAAATTGCAAACCATACAGCAACACACCCTAATCTTACAGAGAAATCTGCATCTGAGATAAGAAATGAATATGACACCTGTGCTTCAAAGCTCCAAAGCATTATCGGTACAGATCCTTCACCACTTATCAGACTTCCTTATCTTGCAGTAAATGATACTGTAAAGTCAACTCTTTCAGACGCTCCGCTTATTACTTGTTCTATTGATACAGCAGACTGGAACAATGCAACAGCAGACCAGATTGTTACAAAACTCAAGAATGCCATGAATGACGGCTCACTTGACAATTCAATTGTCCTTGCCCACGAAACATACGCTTCTACAGCAGAGGCTATGGAGATCATCTGTCCCTATCTCAAATCCCAGGGCTGGCAGGTTGTTACAATTTCAGAGCTTTTCGCAGTAAACGGAAAGAAACTGAATGGCGGAACAGTTTACACATCATGTAAATAAAAAAATTATTAAACAAAAAGGCGGCTTATTTGTAAAAGCCGCCTTTTTTCTATTTACAAATGAAGTAGAATGTGTTATAATATGATAAGGATATACAATGCAGGTGAGGTGATACACATGATAAAACATCTTGACAATGATTTTGAAACAGTTGAATATGATGCAAAGCAAAGCGTTATGCTTTATGATAATGTGCAGTTTGAGGAATATCCTGTTCACTGGCACAGTGAAATTGAAATTGTAATGCCGCTCCAGAATAATTATTATATGGAGATAGCAGGAAAAAAACATGAGGTAAAGGAGCATGAGGTCTTTATAATACCTTCATGTGAACTTCATCATCTTCTTGCCTGCAAGGGAAGGAGAATAATTTTTCAGTTTGACTGTTCTGTGCTTAATTCAAATCCAGTCTTTTCGCCGCTTATGAGATGTCTTTCTTCACCTCTGCATATAACTCCCGAATATAATGAGGAAATACATATTATTGCCAAAAAGGGAATGCTTGAAATTTTCGATCTTTACAAGTCAGATTCAGAACTTGCTGAAGCAAAGATATATAATATTATAATATATCTGCTTATTTCAATAAGAGATTTTGAGAAGAAAAAGCAGTTTTCACTTGCAAAATGTGCTGATGATAAAATCAATGAGTACAGTAAGGTTTTCGACAAAGTATTTAAGTATATCGATAACAACTATATGCATGATATAACGCTTGAGGACCTTGCAGACGTTTCCGGTTACAGCAAATACCACTTTTCGAGAATATTCAAGCAGTACAGCTCTGTGTCATATTCCAGTTATCTTAATGAGCGAAGAATCAGAGCTGCAGAGGATATGCTTCTGAATTCCGAGGTTTCTGTTACCGAAATTGCCGTTCGTTCCGGATTCAAAAGCCTTGCTACATTTAACAGAGTCTTCAGAAAAATTAAACGATGCACTCCTTCTGAATTCAAAAAACTTTACGAAACATAAGAGAATATCGCACAAAACACTTTCTGAAATTTCTTTAATTGTATGATGCAGAGTCTTTGTGCGGTATTGTTATAACTGTTCATTATAGAAATATATTGTCATTAATGAAGAAACAGTACAATATTGCCCTGCGTTTTGCACGAAATATTATAAAGATAGCAGAATAAATAATTGAAAAAGGCCTTTTTGTTTTGTATAATATAAATATAAGTTGCAAAATAATGTAAGTATTTTTGCATATCAGAGGAGGATATTAATGAAAAAACATTTTTTTAAGAAAACAGCAGCTGGAATAATGGCAATTGCAATGCTTACAGCTTCAATGCCTGCTATTGTTTCCGACGCAGCCGGCAATCTTATCAGCAACTCAACCTTTGACAGCGGCTCCACAGGCTGGGGAACTTACAAGGAAAGCGGCGGAGTCTGCTCCCTTTCAACACAGAACGGAAAGCTGGCACTTACAATTGACAGCGTCGGAAAGCTGAATTATTCCTGCCAGATGTATTATGATATCATACCGCTTTATCAGAATGGTGTATATCGCCTTCAGTATGAGATATCATGCAGCACAAACAGATTTGTTGAGGGATTGATTCAGCAGAACGGCGGCACATATCAGGCATATACATGGAAAGGTCTGGACATATCCCAGACTCCCACTGTAGTTGATTACACCTTTACAATGGAAGAAGAAACTGATGTAATGACGAAGCTTGTATTCAACTGCGGCAATCAGGGAGAAGAGCTTCCGCCTCATACCATTTATCTTGACAATGTTTCACTGGAGCTTATTGACGATTCCAAGGTTGACTATACAGCCAACAGACCTTATGAACCGCCTATCGTACTCAATCAGATTGGATATAAGCCGGACAGCAAGAAAACAGCTGTTTTCCGCAAGCTGAACGGAGAGAGCAGTTTTTCAGTTGTAAATGCTTCTACAAATCAGCCGGTATTTACCGGTAATCTTACCGGTCCTGTTACAAACAGCAGTGCGGACGAAACAAATTATTTTGGAGATTTTTCATCTGTGACAGAACCGGGTACATACTATATTACCTGCGGCAATCAGGATAGATCCTATGAATTTACAATTGGTGAAGATGTTTATGATGCACTTTTTGACGATTCTGTTCGTATGCTCTATCTCCAGCGCTGCGGTACATCTGTACAGGACGGAGCATTCAGTCACCCTGCCTGTCATAATACAAAAGCCAAAGTTTACGGCACAAATGAGTATATAGATGTAACAGGCGGTTGGCATGACGCCGGGGACTACGGCAGATATGTAGTTCCTGCTGCAAAATCAATCGCAGATCTCCTTTTTGCGTATGATACAAATCCGGAAATGTTCAGCGACAGTATCGGTATACCAGAAAGCGGAAATGGAATCCCGGACGTGCTTGATGAAGTGCGCTATGAACTGGAATGGATGCTTAAAATGCAGACGTCTTCAGGCGGTGTTTATCATAAGGTAACCTGTGAAAACTTCCCCGGATACGTAATGCCCGAAATGGAAACAGGCGAACTTATTGTTACACCTGTAACAACCACAGCTACTGCTGATTTCTGTGCGTCTATGGCATTGGCTTATGAATTCTACAAGGATATTGACCCGAACTTCGCAGGCAAGTGCATGGATGCTGCAAAGAAGGCGTGGGATTTCCTTCAGCAGAATCCTAATATGATTTTCAAGAATCCTCAGGATATCACAACCGGTGAATACGGCGATACCTCTGATAAGGACGAGCGTTACTGGGCAGCAGCTCAGATGTATCGTGCAACAGGTGAAGCACAGTATCTTTCTGCATTTGAAAGCATGGGTACTTCCTCAGGTCTTGACTGGACCACAGTAGGTGACTATGGCAATATTGCTATTCTTACCATGGAGAATATTGACAAGAATTCTTCAGCATATTCAAAGGCAAAGAACAGCGTTATTCTGAGAGCAGAAACATTTGCAAATGTTACATCAAAAAGCCCCTACGGCGTAGGAATTTCCAAATTTAACTGGGGCAGCAATATGACAGTTGCCAATGCAGGCATTATTCTCGGTATTGCTAACCAGTTAACAGGTGAAGATAAATATTTAGAGGCAGCTGCGGATAATCTTAACTATCTCCTGGGTAAAAACCCCAATGCAGTCTGCTTTGTAACAGGATATGGTACTGTTTCTCCTCAGAATCCTCATCACAGACCTTCCATGGCAGCCGGAAAGGCAATGAAGGGTATGCTGGTTGGCGGTGTAAACTCAAGTCTGGAGGATAGTGCGGCTAAGGCTTATCTTGCAAATATGCCTCCTGCAAAGTGCTATGTTGACCATTCAGAAAGTTATTCCACAAATGAAATTACAATCTACTGGAATTCTCCGCTTACATATCTTATGGTGCTGACCTCAGGCAATAATTCACAGGGCAGTGATTCAGTTCTCGGTGATGTAAATCTGGACGGACGTATTAGTGCGGTGGACGCTGTGCTTCTTCAGCGCTACATTGTAGGTGTTTCCGAGCTTACTCATCAGCAGAAATTAAATGCCGATATGAATTCAAGCGGCAATGTGAATATATTTGATCTTTGCATTCTCAAGGAAAAGCTTCACTACGGCAAATAAAATAAGAAGGACTGCTGTAAGACTAAAATCTTCAGCAGTCCTTTTGCTGTATTATGTTTTATTTTTGTTTGCGTTTCTGTATTCTGACGGGGTCATTCCTGTCTGTTCTCTGAACTGCTTTGCAAAATGGACATATGTTTTATATCCGCACTGGGACGCTACTGCGTCGATATTCAGATTAGTGGTAGTCAGAAGCATTTTAGCATAAGCTGTACGGCTTTTTATGAGATCATTTATAAATGTGGTTCCGAATTTCTTTTTGTAATTATGCTGGAAAAGTGATTTGCTCATTCTGAGTTCATGAGCCGCTTCCTCGACATTGTGAAAATCATATGGTCTGCTGTAAAGTTTTCCTCTGATAATGGAAAGCTTTTCAAATTTATTATCAAAAGCAGTTTCACTGCATAAACTTATTTCTTCGTCTATTTTAGAGAAAATCAGCGACATATAGTTCAGTACATTTTTATGTTTGTTTTTATTGCAGGAGTAGGATTCATACGTAACAGACTTTATGCAGAAACTTAAAAAGTTTATGTTTTTTATAGGTATTGGCGTATTGAATGGAACATTGTATTCAGCGAATGCTTCTTCTTCATCATTTTCAAAGTCAAAGTGAACAAAATCATTGGAAAATGTATTCTGAGGTATGCAGCGGTAAAACTGAGGAGTACCTTTTTTATAAAGGAAAACAGTATTTCCAGGCACTCTCTGGTCTGTTCCTTCGAGTGTAAATATTGAGTCAGTTTTAAGAAGAAGCAAAAGGTAATCTCCGCTGCCATTTGGTCTGTCAATGTAAAAGTCGGCATCATGGCAGTGATTAAAACCTACATTGTTTATGATCATTATTATTTTCCTCCGGAAATATGATGAATATCTGCTATTATTATATAACATTATCATAATATAGTCAAGAGTGGTTGCAATTTTAATTTGTAACTGATATAATATAGGCAATACGGGTAATTTATTTTTTTATATAATGTGTTTTCAAAATGTATTTTTACACTGACAAAGCTTTTTAAAAGGAGAATCAAGGGAATGTTCGGAAAACTTTTCAGTAAAAAAAGTCACAGAGTAAAAAAACTGAAATCTGATTTACTGCAGCAATATTTACTTCAGGATAAAACAGCAAATGAAGAAAAACCTGATTATCATATACTTATGCTCCTTGTAAAACAGCTTTCTATAAATGGAGTTTCTTATACAGTAAGTGAAGATGATGAAAAAATTTTTTATGCAGCATCAGAAAATTTCAGACGATCTGTTCAGTGCTTTTCCTGCAATAATGTGAATATAATTCTCCACATAAAGGAAATTTCTGAGAATGTGAATATTTATGGCGGCAGCCGCAATTATCTGATATTTGAAGATTTATCCTCATATCTTGACAAATTTTTTTCGGAGGTACCCTTTGACGCTGTAATAGCGGCTTCTGCTCAGTGCGGATATGTGGGCGCAGTTACCACCCTTTCAATGTTTCAATGGAAAACACCCTGTTATGGCTTTACGCATTCCGTAATAGTATCGGATGATAAAAGACTTCTTGGAATTACGCAGCCGCCGTCCTATCCTTATCTCGTTACAACAAACTTTTTTATTCATGAATGGCTTCATCAGCTGGAAGGCTACAGAAAGGAATTATACGGCATAATTTATCCTTTTACCCATGTATACACATCTGATTATCATGATGCCTGTGAAGATTGGCAGTTTAGGGATAATTATTCCTGGGACAAGGAATATTTCAGTGATAGGGAAAAGTATCCATATATAGCGGAACCCTATATTACTTCATTTTACCGTGCGGTTCTTTCATGTGAGGTGATTTATAAAACTCCGGATATGTCTGAAGGCAGATATGTAGGAATGTATCCGCTTTTCTGGAAACTCACGCCAAGAAATATCTGAATCAACAACTTTATATTATTAAGATTTTTACCGCTTCTGGATAGTATTTTCCTGAGGCGGCTTTTTATTTAAAAGTATTTTAAAGAACTTGAAGGAAAGCATTCAAGTTTTTTTTTGACGGGTCTATTTGTGAAGGGCTGATTCAGCTCTTACATTTATATATAAAGGAGTTGATACAATGATACAACTTAAAGAACAGGGCAAATTCATAGACACAAAAGCTATGGAAATGCTTCTGACACAGGGCGAAAAATATTCTGACCTAATACAAATTACTATTGGGGCAGAAAACAACAATGTGGACATATCTGATTGTACATTTGTTATAAGAGCCGTTGCGTCAGACGGAAGTATGTCAGAAACAGTTTTGCCTAAAACCATACTTGAAAATGAGGTTCAGCTTTTATGGGAAATTTCAGAATCCGTCACCGCAGTTCCGGGAATGCTGAGCCTTGAACTCATCGGTTCAAAGGGTTCTGAACGTATAATCAAGTACAAGATGCCTGCAATCTACGTTAAAGAAGCAGTCATGGGCGAAGGATTGCCTGTTCCTGACATTATGGAGGAAAAGCTTGCTCTGATGAATGAAACCCTTTCCAAGGCAACAGAACTTCAGAAGGAGTCAGAAACGCTTCACAATGAATCTCAGGACCTGCAAAGGCGTACCGAGGAGCTTGCAGAACAGATAGTGGTAAGCTCTGAATATGTTTCAGAAGTCACAGCCGCACGTACAGCCTCCAAAACAGTCGGAACATACAGTACTCTCAGCGAACGCCTTGCCGCTGATTTTGATGAGTGCATAACGGACGGTCAGCTTTATGTGGTGCTGGAAAACGAGATCGGCAAAGCTCGGGAGGAATGGCAGGCGGATATCGCAAATGCCCTTGGCACCGTAGAAAACGGTCTGGCTGAGGTTGTCAGTCTGTCTGAAAATACGGAGGTGACTGAATAATGCCTGTTATGGACTATGTAAACGAACTTAAAAATCAGCGTGACAAGCTGGCGGATATCCTTGCAGAAAAAGGCTTGCAGGCAACAAGGGACGAAACTTTCAACACCCTTATCCCGAAAGTAAGGGATGTTTCAGGAGGCGGCTGTGAACGTGTTGTTGTTTCTAATGAGTATATTGAAAAATTTTGTTTAGGCGAATTTGAAAATGCAGTATTTGAGGAGAGTGATGTTAATGTATAAACATACTTATTTTTATAAACCAAATGGAGCAGAAAGAAATCAAGAAATTTATAACTGGATGTTATTGAATTGCTCAGACCTATTCGATTCAATTATAATTGACGAAGAAAGAACAAAAGTAACCTGTAGTTTTAATAATAATGAGATATTGGCATTAAGTTCTAATGAAAACGGCTATCTTACTCAAATTTACTACACAACATATGCCCAATTTGATGAGCATAATACAAGTTCATATAACATTGCTTATATAGAAGGTATGTACAGATTGACAAACGGAATACTGATAGATTTAAATCCTAAAACTGATTTCTGTAGTGATAATAAAGTTAAAAAAATTCCAACTGTAGCTCTTATAAAAAATGAAGATGAATATATCATTATTCTTCTTAGTAGAAGTAGTATGTTGCAAAAAGGAAATCTTAGTTATCCTATGTATAATGATTTTACATTATATTATAGAATTGAATCAAATATTAATGGTTATGGAAGCTTGATATCAAAAACATTTGGTGGCTACTACTCAACCAGTGATAACGTTATACTTGCACCTATGTATTGTACGAATACTAATGAATCTCCTGTTGAAAAAACATATTGGCTTAACAAATCAAGAAACAGAGACATCGGTCTTATGACTATCGGCGGTCATGAATATTTCTCAAACGGCATATTATGCATACTGAACGACTGAGGTGAAAACATGAAAGAATCAATTTGTACAGCAATAGGAATCACAGGAAGCTTTATTGCTGGACTTTTCGGGGGATTTGATGCGTCTATGGTAACGCTCCTCGCATTTATGGGCGTGGACTATGTGACAGGGCTTATTGTAGCAGCTGCCGGAAAATCCAGAAAGAGCAGAAACGGACATCTTTCCAGTCTGATTGGCTGGAAAGGTCTTGCCAAGAAATGCGTATCACTTTTGCTGGTACTAGTAGCGGTAAGACTTGATATTGTGCTTGGCACAAGCTACATAAGGGATTGTGTTTGTATTGCTTTTATGTGCAATGAGCTGATTTCCATTATTGAAAATGCAGGATTGCTGGGCGTACCATTGCCGGAAATTCTTACAAAAACTATTGATATGCTGCAAAGCAAAAGCGGCAGCGGAAAGGAAGATTCAGATGACAGTGACAAAGGGAATTGATGTATCAAAGCACCAGGGAAATATTGACTGGAAGAAGGTCAAGAACTCAAAACAGGCTGATTTTGCAATTCTCCGTGCAGGTTACGGACGAGAGATATCTCAGAAGGACCTGCAGTTTGAGAGCAATTACAAAGGCTGCAAGGAAAACGGCATTCCCTGCGGTTGTTATTGGTATTCCTATGCTCTCAGCGAAGAGGATGCAGTAAGGGAAGCGAAGATATTTCTTGAAGCAATAAAGGGAAAAGTATTTGAATATCCGGTGTTTTTTGATGTGGAGGAAAGCTCGCAGTTCAGACTTGGGAAGGAAAAAGTCAGCTCCATAATCAGAGCGTTTCTTGAGTATGTGGAGAAGCAGGGCTACTGGGTGGGACTTTATATGTCAACCTCGTATCTGAACGGATATGTGGAAGATGACATCAAGAAGAGGTATGCTGTATGGGTTGCTCAGTACGGAAGCAGCTGTACATACAAAGGGCAGTACGGCATCTGGCAGAAGTCCTGTAAAGGCAAAATCGACGGCATAAGCGGTGATGTGGATCTGAACGAATGCTATGTGGATTATCCTGTAATCATCAAAAAGTCTGGGCTTAATGGGTTCGGAAAGACGGAAACTGTGCCGGTTACGGAGGAAGAAATGACTGAAAAGGAGATGCTGGAGGAGATTCTGGAGCATATTAAAAGTATTGATGAGAAATTACCGTAAACAATTATAAATCACAAAAAGCTCCCGAAATCGGGAGCTTTTATTCATTTTTTAACGAAATTTATGTCATGAAAAGATTAAAACAATATAACGTATAAAAAAGAGCTATTCTTCCTGTAAATATGCTATTATACTTTCTATTGATTAAATGAAATAGGAAGTATACATTGCTGCGGATATCCTGACAGCAGTTGTTTATAAATATATGACCAATTAGGAAATAATTATAGATATTTAATGCTAAAATGATTGACAAATTTTGTGTTTTGGTGTATAATTAGAGCATAATCTAATTTCGCAAGGAGAAGAATAAATGTCAAGAACGTACAATAAAGAAGAATCAAAAAGAAAAATATTATCGGTATGTGTACGCTTGTTTATTGAAAAA
>JAQXHO010000043.1 GCA_029007315.1 Oscillospiraceae bacterium | reverse complement strand
TATTATACTCATCAAGTATATTTTCATAGTTTCTGACGCATATTACCTCATAATTCCATGATTCAATATGTTTTTTCATTGCTGCTGCAAGTGCATTATCGTCTTCCGCTATCATAATTCTGTACATCAATCATCATCCGTTCATTAATATATTATTATCAGTTTAAGCTGCAACGTAAAACATTTTCTTATTGTCTTAAATTTAAACCGGGCAGGCGCTCCATACGTACATTATAATATCATACTGAATAATTTGTCAAGCACATTTTTATTTATTCTTATATACTTGATTTCATATTTATGATGATTTTTATTGCAAAAAAGATAGTTATGTGATATAATTGTTATATTATATTCAGCAAAAAGATGAAAGGAGAAGTTTGTATGAATAAAAAGTATGAGAGTCATACAGACATCCCTAATGATGAGGAAATATATCATCTGGATACAAGGAAGGCATTATCAAAGCATTTTTTTGAAAAAAGAGAAAACGGCTGGAAACATGCTCCTCTTGAACGTGAAATAGCTTTTTATGAAAGTGTTTGTTCCGGCAGTCTTGAAACTGTTAAAACATTATTTACACCTCTGGGCGGAGAAGGCTTCGGGAAACTTAGCAATGACCCTTTACAAAATTTAAAGTATCACCTTGTTGTATCTATTGCAATGATAACTCGTTTCTGCATCAACGGCGGTATGTCACCTGAAGAAGCATATAATATGAGTGATGTATATATTCAGCAAACAGATTTGTGCCGTACAGAAAATGAAATTCATGATATCCACTACAGAATGACAATTGAATTTACAAAAAGAATGCGTCAGATCAAAAACGGACAAATTTATTCTAAAACGGTTATGATCATTCTTGACTATATAAGTGATCATCTTCATGAAAAAATACTTGTGAGCGATATAGCTGAACATACTTCCTATACCGTTTCATATGTTTCCCGTCTGTTTCATTCAGAAATTGGAATTACCATAAGCAACTATATTATTCAGAAAAAAATTGAAGCCGCTGCCAATATGCTTCAGTTTTCTGAATACTCATCACTTGAAATAAGCAACTATCTGCAATTCAGTTCACAGAGTTACTTTATTAAGCTTTTTAAAAAGATTATCGGTATAACTCCTAATGAGTATCGCAGGCGATATCATACTGTTGGATGGATGAATGACAAAATAAAGGAAAAATAAGTCAACAAATTACCATTTTTGTGATAATGCTGATATTTTCTTAAATTATTAATATGATATAATTTCATTAAAGTATTTGAAATCAATTAATTCATTTTCAACAAGGAGGAAATACTGTGAATATTAATAAGAAAATTGCCGGTATTATTGCTATAGCCTGTTGCACTTGCGTGTCATTAAATTGTATGCAGGCTTATGCCGCAGGAAGTGCAGATGTCAGCATATCCGACACTAAAATCGTGAAGGCAGCTGATTCAAACTCAGGCGATCTTAACAATGACAATAACGTATCTGTTGCTGATGCTGTTATTCTCCAAAAGTACCTTGCAGGAAAAATTTCGTACAGCCAGATCGGCGGTAAGGGTGACCTTAACAATGACCACAAAGTAAATATCCTTGATCTAAGCTTATTGAAAAATATTCTCCTTAATTCTCCAACTAAAATCAAGGACTACGGCACACCTATGAACAGCAATGCAACAGCAGTAGCAGATTTCAGAAAGGGCGAAACACCTCTGTTCTTTGCATCTGACGGCTGGACAAACGGCAATCCTTTCGACTGCGGCTGGACAGAGAACAATGCTAAAATTGCTGACGGTTATCTGACCCTGACAATTGACAAGGACAATTCCGGCAAGTACAATTACACCGGCGGCGAATACAGAACTGCTGATCACTACAGCTATGGCTACTATGAAACATCAATGCAGGCTATCAAGAATGACGGCGTTGTTTCTTCATTCTTCACCTACACAGGTCCTTCTGAGGATAATCCATGGGACGAGATCGACATTGAGGTTCTGGGCAAGGATACAACAAAGGTACAGTTCAACTACTACACAAACGGCGTAGGCAACCACGAGTATATGTATGACCTTGGCTTTGATGCATCTGAAGGTTTCCATACATACGGTTTTGACTGGCAGCCTGACCACATCACATGGTATGTTGACGGCAAGGCTGTATACACAGCTACTTCAAATATTCCTTCCACACCCGGAAGAATTATGATGAACGTATGGCCTGGCACAGGCGTTGACAGCTGGCTTAAGGCTTTTGACGGTACAACACCTCTTAATGCAAGATATCAGTGGGTTACATACAACAAGAGCGATTCATCAAGTGACAACCCCGGCGAAGATAATCCCTCAAATGAAATCAAGGACTACGGCACACCTATGAACAGCAGTGCAACAGCAGTTGCTGATTTCAGAAAGGGCGAAACACCTCTGTTCTTTGCATCTGACGGCTGGACAAACGGCAATCC
>JAQXHO010000042.1 GCA_029007315.1 Oscillospiraceae bacterium | reverse complement strand
CTATGCAGTTTAAAAGATCTCTCTTTGCCTGTTCAAGCATAATACGGGAGTCATTATCCAGATATTTAAGTTGTTCCTGCATCTGACAGACTGCTTCATAGCATACTTTCAGTTTTATTATGTATGCCTTTATTTCATCAGGAACCATTTTTATTTTTCCCTCTCTTCCTGGTTTTAACTTTATTTTTAAATGAAGGCGGCTGCACTTTTCTGTACAGCCGCCTTTTTTATTGTTATTAGAACGGACATTAATCAGATCTCATCTTAAATTAGTAGAACTTTCGGCGTAGTATCTTAGAACATATGATGCGTCATCAATGTTTACGGCACCATCACCATTAACATCCATTTTATTTCCGACAGATTCTTTCTGAATTCCCGCTGCATTTTCAGAATAATTTTTAAGAATCTGTGAAGCATCAGATATATCAGCATTACCGTTTTCGTCTATGTCGCAGATGTATGGGTCGAGCATATTGACATTTCCGGATTCAACAATAGTAGTATCTGCTTCGAACACCAATCTGGGAATAACACTGGCTTCCGGATACTCACTTGTAACAGTTTCTTTCAACTCGCTTAAACGAGATAATGTTATTTCATAGGTATATCGGATTGTACCAGTCTTTTCATTATGCCAGCTGTCAACAGATTTTCCGCACATACCGGAAAGAATATTGTCAATTTCCTCCTGTGATACAGAATCATCTGTCGTAATATTTGTATTTCCGTCATATCTGCCTGTTACACTGTCTGCAACTGAGCCTTTATATTCAGCTTTTATAAGACTGTCTGCACTGTAAAGCTCATCAATCATTTCCTTGATAAGTTCGTACTTATTCTCACCAGCAGAAGCGTCCTTGAGATTCTTGCCGTCAACGGTAAAGAAATCGAACATTACCACTTCCATATACTTATTCTGAGCTGGTGATGAAAAATCAATGCAGTCCTTTGTTCTGAGAATTTCTGACATATTCAGTTTTTCAGCATACTTCTCATAGATTTCATCGAAAACAGAAACATTATCATTCGGGATTTCCAGAACAGTGTAATTGTGCTTAAAGAATTCATACTTAACAGCATCTGCTGTACCATCTTCATTTTCTTTTAAGAAGAATGACTGAGTATCCCCATCAATTTGCATATAGCCTGTGCTTTCTTTAATTTCAGTATATCCCTCTGGTGCTTTTACTTCTTTAATGCAATATGCACCTGCCGACATACCTGTGGATGTTGCTGCAGCGAATACTAAACCTGCCGCAATCCCTAACATTCTGTTTGTTTTTTTCATACAAATCATCCTTTCTGTTTTTACATCCACCATAGAATTTATGACGGATGTATTGGTTTTAGTTTAGCTTATTTCTTCATTTTTTACAAAGATTAATATCGTGGAAATCCCCTTTATGGTCATTGGTGGAATATATGATTTTTTACGTTAATTCACGCTTGCGGCAGACTTTGAATATGTTTCAAGGACGAGTGCTGCGTCGGCAACATCAACTACGCCGTCGCCGTTTACGTCGAATTTCGTATAGTCTTCTTCATTCACATTGCCGGCAGCTCTTTCTGCATATTTTTTCAAAAGATATGCTGCATCTGAAATGTCAATCTTACCGTCATTATTCAAATCAAAGTTTTCCGGCTCTGTGTTGCTGTCTGTTGTGGTGGCAGTTGTGGTTGTGATTGTGGTTGAAACTGTAGTATCTGAAGTTGATGTTGTTATTTTGGCTGTTGTGTCAGTTGTTTCGGGAACATCACTCATCGTCGTGACAGTAGTTGTGGATTGCATAGCAGTCGTGTATATGGATGCATTGTCATTGTAAAGTACAAATGAATGATAAGATCTTTCAGTACGCACTTCTTCACCGGTGAATTTGTAAACATAATAATCATCAACAGTACTGCAGTCTGAAACCGCGCTTTTAAAGCTGTTTAGATAATATTCAGGCATATTTTCTGCTTTTATTCCAAAATACACATAATCCTTTGCTGATTTAAAAGTGACTTCTTTATTAAATAATATCTCACCGTCTGATGTATTCCATATTCCTATAGAATCACCTTTGCAGTATCCGCCATATTCATCTCTGTAAACATCTGTTATTTCAACTTTCAGTTCCGGAATCATTTCGGATTTGTTTTCGCCTAACTCTACTCTGTCAAAATAATCAATAAACTTAAAGCCAAATTCAGCATTTACTGTAACCGGGAATGTATCCCATACTTCAACAGGCTTTTTGTTTTCGAGAGAAATTTCATAGTGATTATAG
Source organism: Oscillospiraceae bacterium (assembly GCA_029007315.1). Lineage (GTDB taxonomy): Bacteria > Bacillota > Clostridia > Oscillospirales > Ruminococcaceae > Ruminococcus_C. The sequence goes on along the minus strand of JAQXHO010000042.1, from coordinate 2,283 downwards.
CTGATTCCTATAAGATTTCTTCCGTAAAGTCCACGGTCCACCTTGCCTGTACGGTCAGGATAAGAACGATAATTTTCCGGCAAAGCATCACATTCTGCTACATAATAATGATCTTCGCGGAGGTTAGAGCAATTGATAACCATGGGATTTGCATCTGACGTATTCCACTCTGCAATAGTGCGTATATATTCTCCTCTCTTGACAGAACCATTTGAATCATAAGAATCATATTCAGCAAGACGCATTGAAACGCCTTCAACAGGTGTTTTATCATTATCCTTATCAACAACGCTGACGCAGAATGAGTATGACATTCCGCTTTCTCCCTCAGCAAGTTCAGGAAGTACAACGTCAATGTACTTAGTTTCCGCCGCACTTGCGCTTATTAAAGCTGAAAATGTATTAATTGCCAATGCTGTGCCGATTAATAGTGATATTATTTTCAAAAATCCTTTTTTCATAAAAATCTTCCTTTCTGTTTATACAGCCGTCATAGAATTTATGACGGCTGTATTGGTTTTAGTTTAGCTTATTTCTTCATTTTTTACAAAGATTAATATCGTGGAAATCCCCTTTATGGTCATTGGTGGAATATATGATTTTTTACGTTAATTCACACTTGCGGCAGACTTTGAATATGTTTCAAGAACAAGTGCTGCGTCGGCAACATCAACTGTGCCGTCGCCGTTTACGTCGGCATTTACAGCGGATTCTTTAAGGATAAGTGCGTTTGCTTCATCTGATGACGCTGATTCTGCATAAATGCGGAGAACCTCTGCTGCATCTGTTACGTCTACTGTACCGTCATTGTTTACGTCGCATTCTGTTTCTGCCTGTGCTTCTTCCGGATTGCCTACTACTATTTTCAGCCAGTTTTCACGGTCATTTATTATCTCTGTATTATAGGGAGGATTTATATATGATACGTTGTTCGGATAAATGTTATGAGCATATACTCCCATTTCTCCTGTCTGCGGAATTATTTTTTCAAGATAAAAACTAATATCGTTAGAACGATAATTAGTAAATCCTACATAATAAACGCCGTCTTTTGTGTCTTTATCTATTGAAACGTCAAAAGTAACAAGAGGATATGCGTTGGATTTACCTCCGTACCAGTTTACATCATAACCATAAGGATTAGACGCATTGAAATGTCTGCAGTAATCAGGCAGCATTTCACCTTCCGGAATCTCAGGATCATAATCACGAATTTTCAATGGTACTTCATCACCATATGATGTGTTACCACGTGCCGGTTCAGTTGTTACTGCATCGCCTGTCTTCTCATCCCATGTTAAATCATATGTATACCATTTGGAATCCCTGCCCTGGTACTTGATTTTAAATGGTCCTGCTGAATACAGAGGCGTGAATTCCGGAGAAGTCATATATTTTGAAGAGATTGAAATCAGACAGTTTTTTATAATTTCATTTTCGCCAAGGGTAAGAACCTTTGAGAAACAGGTGGGTACATATTTTACATACGAAGTAGTACCTGTTACACTACCGTCCGGGTTAAGATCCGGAACAACTTCGTCCAGTGGTGCATTCTGAGGATTGTATGCCGACATATTGGAAAAATGAACAAAACGAGTTTTTTCGCCGTCTTCACTATATCCTTCCCAATTGGCTGTTACACCGCTAAGTCTTTCTGGAATTTCATCTTCTGAATTGATATATATTGCCGCATTGAAGGTGTAATCTCCGTCTTTAAGCTTATCGCTGTCAATGTATATCACGTTTTCTCTTGATTCTGTGGTGAGTACGCTGCATTCGTATTCGAATTTGTCATCTACAGTCATTGCTGAAACTGAAGGTGCCGCTGACAGCAGCATTGACATTGCTGAAAGAATCGAGATAAATTTTATTGTTTTTTTCATACAAATCATCCTTTCTGTTTTGGCAGCAGCCATTTTTATGGTGCTGTACCGGTTTAAAATTCATATTTTCCATGTCGGTTTTGCCCAAAGCAAATCCACATTACCACTATAATTATATCACTTATCTCCCGTTTTGTCAATGAGTATAATTACAGTTTTTCTGCACCGTGTTTCTTCCGGGTAATCCTGCCTGCAGTTTACAGCCTGTGCATCACCTTCTCCTCCTTTCCTTCATTTAATTGATTCCATATATATTATATAATATTACCAAAACAAATTCAATATCATTGGAACAAGCGGTCTGTTTTAAGGAATAAGCGGTCATTATAATTAAAAAAACCTGTATTGCATATGCACATAAGATTAGTATTCTATTGCTGCTATCGCTTCTACAAAAGAT
>JAQXHO010000041.1 GCA_029007315.1 Oscillospiraceae bacterium | reverse complement strand
CCCATTGACTCCATCAAAAGTGTAATCGCAGGCTATCGTATGCTCCGCAGGAAGAATCAGACTTCCCAACTGATCTGCATTTACCTGAGCAAATTTCGTCAGATCACCATCAACGACATCACCTATAAGCCGCCAGCCCATAAACTTCCAGCCATCATTCTGTCCTTCAGCTGCATGTGATACATAAGGGTCAATAAATAAGGTCTTTGTACCTGCCTGTGCCTCGTCAACACCGGAAGCGGGCTTAAAGCTGTATACATTTGCCGCTTCGTCTGTATTATGCTCCCTTTTGACTACATATGGCTTTCCGCCGTTGGGGTCATAGGTTACGGTGGGACTCTTGAGAAAGACAAAGTGCAGGTCTGTTGCCGAAGTCAGATTGTCCAGATAATAGTTATAAATGGTATCGCCGTACTCATTGGTAGATTTTACCCATTTCCCTGCCTTTTCCTCATCTGTCAAGCTTCCAGTATCTTCTATTTCATTTCCGTCTAATCTCAAAAACTCGGTCACAGGATTTCCGTTTTCATCCTGCTCTGTGTGATATACACCGACAAACTCACAGCCGTCATCGGCGTCTGCTTCCTTCACAATAGCCTGAATTTTCAGCGGTTCTCCATCCACCACATAGGTGGCAAGCTTATTGTCAACGGTGACATGGTGACCGTCTGAGCTTCCCGTACCCCCGGTTGTTCCGTCGCTTCCGCCAACAACCGCACTGCCGTGGGTGGTAGTACTACCCGACAGCGGATGGTAAATCTCAAAATTGATATTGTCAAGGAAGTTGCCGAAGGTTTTGGCTTTGTCCGGAGTTGTTGATGATTGATAATATCCCACCGACACAAAGCCGAACAATGTTTCAGTCTGACCCGACGGAACGGTATAGTGATAGTACTTGCTTAAATTACTTGCGCTATTTCCATTTCCGCCAGAGTTGCTACCAGCAGAACTCTCTGCATTAGAACCGTAAGAGTTCCACGGGTTCGTTCCACTCGTTGCTTTTGAAGATGCCATTATCCATATATGCCATTCCTCAGTATAAATAGTACTGGCTGTCAGACTAAATGCATTATTTCCTGCATTATCCTCAAATGTACCGCCTGCGGCAAATTTTTTGCTGTAAACGGTAAGATGTTCTCCCAAGCCGGCAGAGGTTTTAACAGATGTTTTTCCCTGTGCAATCAGCCAGTCAATCATCTGCATAAAATGGTCACGACCTGTTTTACTGGGCTTAGACGGATCAACACTCTGTTTAGGACCAATAACCAGTGCCATAGTGTCTGTACCGTTTCTTGCGCCGTGATCCAATCCCCATTCATAAATGCTTGACGGAGTGGTTTTAACATTCTGGTACAATGTACTCTCTTCATCGGCGTTCAGTTCAGCGGCATAAGTGCCGTCAGTTGGTTTAAGTGTTACTCCTGGAATATAGGTACTTGTATTCTCCTTGAACAGCTCAATTTTTCCCTCAAAAGCTGTTGTATTCCAGTAAGGAACATCTTTTTGGTCAGGCTGTTTATAGTTGGGTGAAGTCCAGGTCTGTCCATCTTCAAAGCTGCCGTTTTGCAGCCTGCGTACCTCTTCATTGGCGGAAACGTGGGGAGGAGGATAATTAAACACCGAAAAAATACCGCAAAAAAGCATAAATGCCGCAATCAGCAGAACGAACCGGCGTATTATACCGCTGCGTTTTCCTGTAATATGTTTCGATTTATACACGGTATGCCCCTCCTTTTTTATAAATTACGAGAAGCCGTTAAAAATCAAGATTAATTCAATTATTAAATCTTCGCTTTTAAAATACTGCCGTTGCAAGGTTCAGCTGACTATGTATTGGATTATCCGATGCTAAACGACAATAAATTACATATTACGATGTTAGTATAACACATATTGCCATAAATTTCAAGCGGTTTTAAAAAAAATTTACATCTTGCTTTAAACAGTTACCAAATTATTTATAAGTAATTGCTTTATCCACAAACTCTGTATCTTGACAATGATGAAAAAATAGTATATACTTAAAACATATTTTCATAGAATCATGGCTGATACAGCTGCATTCAGAGGAAAGGAAAAGTATAATGAACATAGCACAGAAGATTTTATTGATAATGGGAATAGTTTACATGGCTGTCGGAGGCGTGATAGCAGTTATTTTTGTTCTTTTTATAAAATCATCACCTTTTATTCTGATGCCTTTGTTTTTTGTGGTGCTGGGTGCTTCATTTGTCGGCGGAGTTCTTTTTACTGTCAGGCAGAAGAAAAAAATCTCAAAACTCGGGAAAAAATACGCGGCAAAAATATATGGATATGTGAACAATACTTCATATATGGTGAACGGCTGTTATACACTGAATACAAAGGTTCATTATTTTGACGAAAGCGGAACAGAGAAAGAAGCAATTCTCCCTACATCATTTGCCAGAGGTTCAGATACGTATCCCATAGGCATGACGATTGATATTTATGAGTATCGTGGAAAATACAGCTTTGATGCCGGTTCAGTAAGAAATGAAGTGCTTTTCCGTGAAGATGAGCTTATGGACGATAAGCCTGTTGAACCTGAAAAAACTACAATAGTGGCTGTGTGCTGTGAGAGCTGCGGTGCAACTTATCAGGCTCAGAAAGGATATTCCAATAAATGCCCTTACTGCGGAAATTATTATAATACATGAGAAAAGACTTATAGCGCTGTAAATCAAAAATCCCCGATGGACTGGTTCCGTCGGGGATTTTCCTTGAATATTGACTTGCACCTGAATTCTGCTAAGCTGTTATATCGTCTATTACAAATACAACTCCGCTCATAGGGTAAATCCATTTATCCTGAATGCAGAATTCATAATTTCCTGAATTATGAGAAGCCTGTTCAATTGACGCTCCTTTAGCCTCATTAAGAAATGAAAAAGCCTTGACAGTCATTAAAGTTTCAGGGTATGAAAGCTGGATTATAGGCGAATATGTAGGTTCACCGATAGACACAAGAACTTCACTGCGTCCTTTTGCCTGTGGCATTGCAAAGCTGATTTCTATGCTGTGACTGTTAAGTGACACATCGTGTTCTGATATGAATGATATAAAAATACCGTCATTTGTTATGGAGACTTTCTTTATTGTACAGAGTACATCATCTATGAATAAAGTAAACTGCATCTCATCTTTTACAAAATTGATTCTTTCTTCCTGTGAAAAATCCATTAGCTTTTTTATTTCAGGTTCATTTATTGAGAGATTTTCCTGAAAAATAAACTTCTGATTTCTCAATGCAGAATCCAGCAGATGATCTTTCATGATAAAAGCTATATTTATTTCTTCTTTTGACAAACAATCTCCTATATAAGTTTTTTTATACTTCAAATCCTCATATACCTTGAAGTATTTTGAATCATCAAATAACGGATTATTCATGTAAGTTCTGAGGATAATAGTGTATTTAAAGAAATTCTTAATATTATACTGATGAGTAATGTAAGGATCAATTACTGCGTTTACCATTTCAGCAGATTCATCTCCGACAATATGCCTGACAGTATTCTGAACGAATTTAACTTTATCTTCATCTTTGAATGCTTCAATGGCGTCCGAGCTTCCTATAAGTGTCTGGGTAATTTGTTCTCCGATTTCATCAGCCATGTTTTCTTTGGTAAGATATTCATACACAAAGTCAATAAGAAGCATAGGAGGCAGAATTCCAAGAATATTTGAGATAATATCATCAATCATTGCTTGCTTGTCAATTCCCCAGAATATTGATTTTATAAGAAATAAAGATATCCATAATAGTGCAGTAATCAGGAAAAGCATTACTGTAATAGTTTTCATACTTCTCTTGCGTTTTTTATCCTTCATTTTAAATAACTCCTTATATAATTCCTCTGTATTTTGCAGGATTACCGGTATAAAAGCTCCAGAAAGCGTCACCAAAATCGTAATGCCACCATTCTGTAGGATAATTGGTGAATCCAGAATCAATCATTATCCAGTATAGCAGTCTTCTGTTTCTTTTAACATTTTCATTTTCTTTTTTTTCAAAGCTTGCGGTATATGCTTTCTCAGTAAAATCATCAAAAGCTGTACCCATTTCAAGTTCTTCAGCAGTTTTGATATCACATATAGTCAGGTCTACTGCGCCTCCTGAATTGTGTACGGAGGGCTTGTTTATGTTATATGACGGATATGACACAAATTTCTTTGTTTCCTCTGTAATTTTTTCGGCAGACCATTCAGGATTCAAGGATTTAATATTAAAATAGTAACCGTCATATAAGGACTGCTGAACTTCTATCGGACGCCATGCGTCATATATCTTGAAGGTCAGACCTGATGGAAGCTTCTGAAAGGCTTTTTCCAGAAGCTGTACCGCAGATTTTCTGAGCCTGCATTCACTGACAGCTCCCTGTATACCTGCTAAATAATATTTAGGTTCAGTTAATATTTCACCATGAAAATAGTTTTCAATAGAAATTATTTCTTCGTCCTCGTATTCATAATTGTGAATATCCTGAGGCATTGAAAAATAGGGAATCGCTTTCATAACAGCCTCCTGTTAAATTAATAGGTGTAAATATGGTTTATGCATTTTGATATCAAGAGAATTAATATCATATTAAAGTATACCACATTTTTCAATTATATGTCAATATTTTTCAATTTATATGAAAATTTTATATGAATCGAGTTAATAATACATTTTCAGACAAATATAATAGATGATGATTCATGCATAAAGGACGGACAGAATAACCGCTCTATTTTGTTAATAGTATCTTGTGCTAAAATAAAAGAAATAATTCTGTATAAAATTACGTATTGACAAACTTCTATTTGTTAGTTATAATATATATAGAGAGGATTATCAATATGGAGATGATATAATGAAAATCTTTATCGTATATTGTCATCCCTGTCAGGACAGCTTTACCTGTAAGGTGAAAGAGGCTTTTCTGAAAGGACTGACAGATGCAGGGCACACCTATGAAATTTCTGACCTGTATGCAATGAAATTTGAGCCTGTATTTTCAGAATCTGAATACAGACGTGAAGCTTTTTACAGTACAGCTCTGCCTGTGCCGTCAGATGTGCTTGAAGAACAGCGGAAAATCAGTAATGCTGATATCATTGTATTTATATATCCTGTTTTCTGGACGGAATGTCCGGCAGCTTTAACAGGCTGGTTTCAGCGTGTATGGACTTATGGCTTTGCTTACGGTGCCGACAGTACAATGAAGCTCCTTGAAAAGGCAATTTTCCTTGTGACCATGGGCGGCAGTATGAGTGATACCGTCCGTCAGGAGCAGATAAATGCCATGAAAACGGTTATGGTCGGTGACCGCATACATAACAGAGCAAAGTCCTCTGAAATGATTGTTTTCGATGAAATGACAAGAGGATACGGCAATGACGAAAACCGGAATGAACGTATCAGGAAATTTACAGAACAAGCGTATCATATCGGTTTAACGCTGGAAGGAGAATAAAAATGATTCTTGATGCCAAAAAGACTGCTGTTACTTTCAAAGCATTCTGTGACGAAAACCGTATCAGGATTTTACAGCTTTTATCAGACGGGGAAAAATGTGCCTGCAAGCTGCTTGAAGAAATGAATATTTCTCAGCCAACACTTTCTCATCACATGAAAATTCTGTGTGAAAGCGGAATTGTTGAAGCTCACAAGGACGGAAAATGGATGCATTATTCTATTTCCTCCGAGGGAACTGCATTTGCACGGGAATGCTTGGAAAACCTTACAACAGTGAACAGTACAAAGTGAAATTGACAGTGTTGATTT
>JAQXHO010000040.1 GCA_029007315.1 Oscillospiraceae bacterium | reverse complement strand
GACCCCAAGGGACGTGTACATACCTGTTGTGCGGCTGTTCCGGGAGAATGGCATCTTATGGGCGTAACACAGGCGGCAGGACTTTCACTTAAATGGTTCAGAGATAATTTCTGCGGTGCTGAAAAGGAAACAGCGTCACTTATGGGGGTTGACGAATACTACCTAATGGACAAAGAGGCTGAGAGTGTACCCATAGGTTCGGAAAGGCTTTTATATCTGCCATATCTCATGGGTGAGAGAACCCCTCATCTTGACCCCAATGCAAGAGGAGTATTCTTCGGACTTTCTGCAATGCATACAAAAAAGCATATGCTGAGGGCAGTTATGGAGGGCGTTGCATATTCTCTGCGTGACTGTGTTGAGGTATTCCGTGAAATGGGCATAAATGTTTCGGACATGATGGCTTGCGGCGGTGGAGGAACATCACCCCTGTGGCGTTCGATGCTTGCGGATCTGTATGGCTGTGAGGTAAAGACGCCTGCCTCCAAGGAGGGACCTGCACTGGGTGCGGCACTGCTTGCGTCTGTGGGTGCAGGAATATACGGAAGCGTTCCTGAGGCAGTAAAGGCGGTAGTTAAGACAGACAAGGTATGTGCGCCAAACCATGATAATATGAAATGCTATGATGAATTCTACAGTCTGTACAGAGAGATATATCCTGCACTGAAAGATAGTTTCTCAAAGCTTGCAGCGCTGTAATAAAAGAAAAGACAGATACTTCTCTGAGAGGTATCTGTCTTTTTTGCATAACTACAGGTAATGTTAGGGCAATACCCCACAGTCTTTGTAAGGTATTGCCCTGAATCAATATTAAAAATTTATTTCCGTGCTGACGCACTTGGTGCCGCTTAGTTTTTCGCTGAGTTCATCAGGCTGATGTGTGCCTGCGTATAATGTAAATCTGCTGCCGAAGCGTCTGCGCTCACCATTTTCATCAACTGCGGTAAACGCCCTATCAGATACGGGAATTTCCACGGATATCCTGCTGCCTGATGCCAGACTTATTCTCTTAAATCCGCATAGACTTGTGTTTGGCACAGCGTTTTCGCAATAGTCCTTTATATAAAGCTGAATAACGTCCTCTGCAGTTCTTTCGCTCATATTTTCAGCGGTCACAACAGCCTTTCCGTCACTGTATTCAACTGATGTGCAGACAATTTTTCCGTAAGTAAGACCATATCCGAAGGGGTACAGCACATTATTTTCCGCATAACGGTATGTGCGGTTTTTCATGGAATAATCGGTGAAGTCGGGAAGCAGATCTGAATTCTCGTAGAATGTAACAGGCAGCTTTCCGGAAGGTGAAACATCGCCGAAAAGTATCTCTGCAAGTGCAGGGCCGCCTTCCGAGCCGGGATACCATGCGTGAATAAGAGCGTCCGGTTCACATTCTGTATTTATCGAACTTCCTGCGGCGCACACAACCACAACAGGCTTGCCTGTCTGCATTATCCTGTCTATAAGGATACGCTGACTTTCCGGCAGGCGCAGGTCATTTTTATCACCCGAAGAAAATTCATTGCCTGTATCGCCCTCTTCTCCCTCAATGGTGGAGTCAAGTCCAACGCAAAGTATAACAAGGTCGGAACAGTCCGCAGCAGCAAGAGCCTCGGCATATCTGTCGCCTGCCTGCGCAAGTCCGGAGGTTCTGTCTTTATAAAGATGACAACCCTCGGCATAAATGACCCTGCCATCAAAGCGCTCTCTGATACCGTCAAGGAATGTAACATACTTATCCGCAGTACCGTTATAGTTGCCCTCCAGCGCAATTCTGCTGTCGCTGTTCGGACCGATGACTGCAATTGTTTTCAGCTTACTTTCATCAAGCGGAAGTATACCGTTATTTTTCAGCAATACCATGGATCTTTCCGCACATTTCAGCGAAACAGCCTTATGCTCAGCACATGCGACAACAGTATAAGGTATATCATCGTACTCTGTTTTATCATCAAACATACCAAGTCTTATTCTTGTTCTCATAAGGTGTATGCAGGCATTTCGGATATGCTCTTCGGTGATAAGTCCCTCGTTAAGTGCGGCAAGGAGATACGCATAAGTGCAGCCGCAGTTTACATCGCAGCCTGATTTTATGGCAAGAGCTGCAGATTCAACCGGATTTGCTGTAAGACCGTGATGCTCATGGAAATCACGTATTGCCCAGCAGTCGGACACAAAGTATCCGTCAAAGCCCCACTTCTTCAGCCTGGACATAAGGAAATCGCTTGCACAGGAAGCTTCACCGTTTACACGGTTATATGCGCCCATTATGCTCTCAACGTGAGCTTCCCTGACGAGTGCTTCAAATGCAGGAAGGTATGTTTCTTCAATATCCTTTTTGGAAACTTTGGCATTGAACTCATGACGCACTGCTTCGGGACCGCTGTGTACAGCAAAATGCTTGGCGCAGGCGGCAGTTTTCATTGTTTTTCCTTCGCCCTGCAGTCCTTTTACAAAGGCTTTGCCGTTTTCGGCTGTCAGAAACGGATCTTCGCCGTAGGTTTCATGTCCTCTGCCCCAGCGAGGATCACGGAAAATATTTATATTGGGTGCCCATAGAGTCAGACCCTTGTAAATGTCCCTGTCACCGTACTTTGAATACACAT
>JAQXHO010000039.1 GCA_029007315.1 Oscillospiraceae bacterium | reverse complement strand
CAATCATTTTATCAGTATCTTTCATATCATTACTCTCCTTTCAGTTTAAATGGATTCAAGGTATATTTCCCGTACATCTTCTTCTGAAAATTCAAGAGGGGCATTTCTGAGATTGCCTATGGATATCTTCATGCAGTTTTCAGTCATCCATGGAACATCTTCCGGAGTTATTCCCAGTTCGCCAAGGGTGACAGAGAGGTCAATTGACTTTAAAAATCTGCGTATGCTATCTGCGCAGTCCTTTTCATCAGTGCCGCCGAGGATACGTGACACACGGGCAAATTTACAGGGCAGTGCGGGAGCAAGCCTTTCTGCAATATTAGGCGTCAGTGCCGCAAGTCCTCTGCCGTGTACGATATTTTTAAGTCCCGACGCCGGGTGTTCCATACCGTGTGCCGCCGAAACTCCTGCCGCACCTATTACCATTCCTCCCAAAGTGGCTGCAAGGCTCACTGCATCCCATGCTTCATCACTGCCCTTTCCATTTACAAGAGCCGGAAGATTTTCCGCAAGCAGCTCCATTGCAGTAAGAGCCTGTGCGTCTGTAACGGGATTTGCCTTCTTTGAAGTATATGCTTCAAGGGCGTGGGTGAATGCGTCAAAGCCTACTGATGACAGCACACTGACAGGCATTGTTTTCATTACATCAGGATCAACAACTGAAACCTTAGGCATTATCTCCAATGTGTAGAGAGCTTTTTTGTCCATAGTGTCGGGATTTGTAAGAACGGCTATCTGATTGCCCTCGCTGCCTGTTCCGCAGGTTGTGGGAATGAGAATTATGGGTAATGCACCTCTTCCCTGTTTCCTTCCGAATATATAATCGGAAATATCACCCTCATTCCTGCAGCAGAATGCAATCGCCTTTGCAGCGTCCATTATAGAACCACCGCCTACGCCAAGTATCATGTCGCATTGATTCATGACAGCAGCGTAAACTCCTTCATAAACGGTTGTTGTAAGAGGATTCTGAGTAACCTTGTCAAATACAGCATATTCTATCCCTGCTTTTTCAAGGCTGTCTGTCACTCTGTCAAGGAGTCCTGACCTCTTTGTACTGCCTGTACCTGTCACCACAAGAGCCTTTTTGCCGTATGGAGAGGATATTTCACCAATACTGTCAGCCTTTCCTCTGCCAAATATGAGATTTACCGGAAGATTGTAGCAAAATTCCATTTATATCAGTCCTTTGATTTTCAGATATTCCTTTATCACTGCCACGCAGTTGTCAATGCCCACCTTTTCGCTGTTGAGGGTCATGTCATAGTTTACGGGATTTGTCCAGTAGTTGCCGTGGGTGTAGTATTCGTAGTAATCCGCACGGAATTTGTCTGTCTGCTTTATGGTAGCCTCTGCAACTTTCTCTGTTACTCCCATGTTCTCCATGGTACGCTTTATGCAGAAATCCCTTGGAGCCTCAATGTAAACGCTCACCACATTATCTCTGCCACGGAGAATGTAGTCTGCACATTTTCCCACAATAACGCAGGATTCAGTGTCAGCAAGATTTGTAATTATCTGTTTCTGGTATTCAAACAGCTTGTCGTCTGAAACAAACTTCTCGTTTCTGGATATGTACTTTCTTGAACGTGGAAGTCCTCTCATAAGGCTTGAAAAACCGCCTGATGAACGCAGCTTTTCGTTTACCTCCTGGAAAACATTCTTGTCAAGACCGCTCATTTGTGACGCAAGAGTAAGGATTCTGTTTTCATAGCAGTGAATGCCAAGGTCTGCCGCAAGTTTTGAGGCAATGACCTTTCCGCCTGTGCCGAATCCTCTTGCAAATGTTACAACAAAATTACCCATTATACTCTCCTTTCGCTGTCAGACATATATCTGCTCAGGAATTCCTTTGTTCTTGCGCTTTCCGGATCGGTGAAGAATTTCTCCGGCGGTGCGTCTTCTATAATATAGCCCTTATCCATGAACAGCACTCTGGAGGAAACGTCACGGGCAAATGCCATTTCGTGGGTAACGATCAGCATGGTAAGACCGGTCTGTGCCAGGCTTTTCATAACGTTCAGAACATCGCCTACCATTTCCGGGTCAAGGGCGCTGGTGGGTTCGTCAAAGAGCAGAACCTCCGGGTCCATGCAAAGACCTCTTGCAATGGCTACTCTCTGTTTCTGTCCGCCGGAAAGCTGCATGGGATAAGCGTTTATAAAGGGCGCCATACCTACTGATTTCAGATGAGTTATGGCACGGTTCTTAGCCTCCTCCTTTGATACGTGCAGAACCTTCCTCGCACCGGACATACAGTTTTCAAGAACAGTCATATTATTAAAAAGGTTAAAGGACTGGAAAACCATTCCCACCTTTGAACGATACTCGTTTATTTCACGCTGTTTTCTGCCCAGTTCCTTGCCCTTGAAGAAAATCTTTCCATAGGTCTGGGTTTCCAGCTGATTTATGCAGCGCAGAAGGGTGGACTTTCCCGAACCGGAGCTTCCGAGGATACATATTACCTCTCCTTTTTTCACAGAGAAATCGATCTTTCTGAGAACCTCGTGTTCACCGAAACTCTTGCTCAGCTCTTCTACTCTGATTACCTCTTCAGAACCTGTGTTGTGTTTCAAAAGTACCGCCTCCTTATTCGTTGTTATCCATATATTCAACAGCAAGAGCATAGTCCTTCTTGCCGTTCATTTTTTTCTCAATAAACAGGAAAATTCTGTTGAAAACAAAGCACAATACAAAGTAAATTGCCGCAATTACAAGATAGGATTCAAGATATCTGTAGTATGTGCCGCCTGCTGTCTTCGCCTGCAGAAACAGTTCCTTTACACCGATAACGTTAAGTACAGATGTCATTTTAAGGTTTGTGAGGAACATATTCGCCATTTCCGGAACAATGTTTCTGAATGCCTGGGGCAGAATAATGAAAACCATTGCGGAAACAGGCGACATACCCATTGCAAGTGCGCCCTCACGCTGTCCCACATCAATAGACTTTATGCCTGCTCGTACTGTTTCAGCCATGTATGCGCCGGTATTCAGCAATGTTACAAGGATACCTGCCATAACAGGACTTATGTCAAAGCCTGTCATTTTGATTCCGAAGTAAATGATCATCGCCTGAACTATCATAGGCGTGTCACGGAATATCTCCACATACACCTTGCTTATGCCCTTCACAATAGTCATGACTATCTTCTTGATAAGCGGATCAGCCTTTGTAATCTTTGAATCCTCCGCAACACCCAGCAGGAATCCCAGCAAAAATCCAAGAATAGTTCCCGATACGGCAACGTTAAGTGTTATGATAGTACCTGTAATGAAAAGGTCGGAATATTCTGTGGCAATAAACCATATCCATTCAAAAATTCCATTCGGCATATCTGTCATAAACTCGTCCTCCTCTGTTTTTATATGCAGTAAACGTCAAAATAAATTTGTCGTTTGTCGTTTACTATGAAAAAATGAAACGCCGCTTTTCTTTGCAAATTATACGGAAAAGCGGCGCATATTCGTATTTACTTAGCAGCCGGCTGTACTGAAATAGCCTCTTCCATCATGGTATCCATTTTATCACGTTCAAGACCTATGCTGTCCATTGCAGTCTGGAGCTTGTCACGAAGGTCGGTATCGTCCTTTCTTGTGGCAATGCAGACATTTGTCATTTCCTCATCACCCACAAAGGTATCACCCTCCTTGGGAATGATTATCTTCAGATCTGTATTTGTAAGAAGTGCTGATTCTGCTGTAGGAATATCGATTACAGCAACATCTGCTGTGCCATTTGAAAGTGCCATGAATACTTCCGCAGTGCTTTCGTAGTTTGCGCCAAGGGTTACATCTGGGATCTGATCAAGCAGCGGTACCCAGCCTGTGCCAAGCTGTGTTGTAGCGGTGACATTCTTGCCTGCCAGCTCAGAAAGTCCTGTAATGTTTTCGATATCGGAGCCTTTCTTTACAACAATGCAGTTGTTTCTGTAGTAGTATGGCTCTGTGAATGAATATGAGAGCATTCTCTCAGCAGTTCTGCCCATACCGGCAATGATGCAGTCATAGTCACCGGAATCCATTGAAATGCCGATTGAATCCCATTCAACCTTATGGATTTCCAGACTCATGCCCATTTCCTCTGCCAGTTCCTTTGCAACCATTACGTCGTAGCCGTAAGCATAACCGCCGCCGCCGTAAATCTCAACAGCAGTATCGCCGTTTGCAACCTCGGGGCTTACCTGCGTCCAGTTGAAAGGAGCATATGCACATTCCATGCCTACTCTCAGAACGCCGCCCTCACCGGAAGTTTCCGCTGATGTTGATGCGGATTCTTCCTTTGATGAACCTGAACAAGCTGTCAGTGCCGCCATGGACATCACACCTGCCAGCATCATACCTGTCATTCTCATAAATACTGTTGCTTTCATAATTATCTCTCCTTAAAATTTATTGTTTTTTATTTCAGCTTTTATTTAGAGGCGGTTTCAAGTACCGCTTCTTTGATTATTTCAAACGCCTTGTCACAGTCACTCTCTGTAATGATAAGAGGAGGAACCATTCTGATAACGCTTGAACCTATAGCAGTTACAAGGAGCTTTCTGTCGAAGCAGGCGTGTTTGATATCAACGCTGTTCAGTCCTTCAAACTCCACGCCTACAAGAAGTCCCTGTCCTCTTACCTCTTTTACATAGGGAAGAGTTCTGAGCTTACTCATGAAATATTCGCCCATTTTCTTTGCATTTCCTGCAAGGTCCTTTTCAAGCATCTCACTGATTGCCGCATAAGAGGCAGCACAGCATACCGGGTGTCCGCCGAATGTGGTTCCGTGGGAACCTGCTGTAAACGCCTTTGCAGCTTCTGCTGTTGCACAGATTGCACCGATAGGCATTCCGCCGCCCATTGCCTTTGCCATGGAAACTATGTCAGGCTTGATACCATAATTCATAAAGGACATGATATTGCCTGTTCTGCACCAGCCCGTCTGGACTTCATCAAGGAGGAGGAGCATTCCCTTTTCATCACAGAACTCACGAAGTCCCTGCATAAATTCCTGAGTGGCAGGATGTACGCCGCCTTCGCCCTGTACAGGTTCAATCATAATTGCGATTGTATTTTCAGTGCAGGCGTCCTTGAATGCCTGCAAATCATTGTAAGGAGCGTATGTAAAACCGGGAACCATACTGCCGAAACCTATCTGGCAGGCGTTGTCGGGCTGACCTGTTGCGCTCATTGCACCGAATGTTCTGCCGTGGAAGGACTGCTTTGCAGTTACGATATTGTAGCGGTTGGGACCGTACTTCTCCACGCCGTACTTACGAGCCATTTTTATCATTGCCTCGTTTGCCTCAGTACCTGTGTTCTGGTAGAATATCTTATCCATACCAATAGTTGTACAGATTTTTTCAGCAAGAAGTGCCTGTGGAATTGTGTAAGGGTAATTGAAAGTCTGCATAAGCTCCTTTGCCTGTTCGCAGACAGCCTCAACCACACGTTCACAGCAGTTACCAACGGAGTTTACCGCAATACCTGCATAAAAGTCAAGGTAGGGAGTTCCCTTTTCATCGTACATATAAACGCCCTTGGCACTGTCTGCCAGAAAGTCAAAACGCTCATATGTTTCGATCATGTACTTCTGTGCCTTTTCCTTGATTTCCTCTGCTGTAAAACCTGCGTCTGCAAATTTCATTGCAATCATCTCCTTAAAAAAATAAAAAGGCAGCGATATCCATAAGTAGACGTCGTTGCCTTTTTGAGTTTATTATTTTGAACAATTACAGTATATTCCATTTCAAGGAAAATGTCAATAGCTTTGTAAGCATTTCGGCGTTTTATACTAAAGCACTGAAATTACGGGGTTTTATATGCGTGATTTCAATAAATATGATGAATTTCAGTATAATAAGTTTTGTATAATCAGAAAACATTTGTTCTATATATTAAACAAAATGATTACAAATAAATTCTTCTTTTTACGCCACAAAGAAACAGATGAAGACAGTTTTCTCATTTCCTGCGTTTAGATACCTGTGTTCTGTCTCACAGTTGAAGCGGAAAATTTCACCGGGAAGCACATTCTGCTTTTCCCTGCCTGTATCCACAGTAAGAACGCCCTCTGTCACTACAAGATACTCTCTTGTACCGCTGCCGTGACCGCCGCTGAGATATTCACCTCCGGGCAGTATTTCAATCTGATAAATTTCAATTTTCTTGTTATCCTCATAGGGCAGGCAGGTTTTAACTGTGTATTTTTCTCCGGATTTAATGGGAAACACCTCAGATATTCTCACAAGATAGGATTCCTCCGGCGGTGACGCTATCAGTTCTGTGAATTCCATTCTCAGACCGCTGGCAATCTTTCCCAGAACATTTATAGAGGGATTGGCATTGCCCTGTTCTATCTGATAGAGCATACTTTTGCTGACTCCCGTCTGCTCTGCAACATCATCAAGGCTCATGCCCCGTGAAATTCGTATGCGGTTAAGGTTTTTTGATATGTTAAAGCTAAGATAATCCATGACAATACCTCCTGCATTAATTTGTTTAGACATAGTATAGCATATATCCGTCTGAACAGGAAGGTCTTTTAAAAAAATTTACAAAAGCAGCTCTATGACTTTATTATCCGGTTCAAAATATTAACAGGCAAATCACTTGACATTTTTTCCGGAATATGTTATACTTCTTTTGTTATGTGCGGGTGTGGTGGAATTGGCAGACACGCAAGATTTAGGTTCTTGTGCCGTGAGGTGTGCAGGTTCAAGTCCTGTCACCCGCACCATTTATAAATGGCTTAGATGCGAAAAACAACGTATCTAAGCCATTTTTTTGTTTTTCGGTTTTCTCTGTGCAGAAGATTTTTTCCCGAAAATATACCGTTTTTCATAAAAGTGCCAACTCAGAGTGCCAACTCGGAATAACTTGTTATGATACATAAAATCAACGCATTATAGCCTTTTTTCAGTTTTTACTTCAGTTTTGAAATATGCTTTTTTCTAAAAAGTGCCAACTCAAAAAAAATAAGGAGTTTTCACAAACTCCTTATTACTGCTGTTATTCTTCATTATCTATGATTCCATTGAAGTATTCATCCATAAGTCCGTCGGCCTTTATACGTTCACCGTCATAGGTTTCCTGATACACATTCTTGTAAACATCAGGTGTACTCCAGCCGCCCATTTCCATTGCGTATTTCTCTGGTACATTCAGCATAGCTGCTGTACTTGCGAAAATGTGCCGGCAGTCATGAAAGCGGATATCCTCTATTCCATTGGCTCTGAGAAGCTTCTTGAAGCGTTTGCGTATGGTATTGGGAGTAAACGGAATAATACGGTCAGTTTCCTTTTCGTGCGATATTTTCTGCATCAGATTATAAATATGTACCGGAAGATTAACGCTTCTTATACTCTTTACCGTTTTGCAATGGTCAACCTCTGCCCAGCCTTTATCAACCTTTACTATCTCTCTGCGAACGTAAAGACGTTTGTTTTCGGCGTCAATATCTCTGAACTGTAATCCAGCAACCTCTCCTATTCTGAGTGAAAGCCACATAGACAGAAGGACGGGAAGTTCGCTGTCTGTGCCTTTGATAATTCTGTAAATCTCAGTTGCTGTCGGCAGTTTACGCTCTCGTATTTCTTTTTTCGGAAGCCTGATGCTGCTGAGCTTGATGTTAATATCATTGGCGTTCAGAACTGCTCTCAGAAAGCCGTATGCGTTCTTAATAGATTTGTGGCTGAGTCGTCTGGCATCAATATTGATAGCCATTTGAATATCATTAGCTGTAAGTTCTTCAAGTTTGATGTCCATGATGAATTGCAGCTTATTTCTCACCAGCTCTCTGTAATTGCAAAGAGTTGTAGGTTCAAGCACCTTGCTTCTGCTTTCAATAAACTGAAGCATCGCTTCTTTTACAGTATATGGAGCATTTTTCTCCTCCATAATATGCCTTATCCATTTTGTTGCCTTAACTATTACTTCATCCGGTGAATTGCCTGTGATTTTTGCCTTTTTGCGGTGTTTGCCGCAGCCTTCGGAAACCCATGTTATATAACTTCCGCTATCAGTCTGAGTGATTTTGAAATTCTTTTTCATTTCTGCCTCCTTGTTTTACGGGACAGACAAAATGCCTGTCCCGATTTTTGTTATGCCGCCGCCAGAAAATCTGTGAGGCTCATATCAGTGACAATAAGAAATCTGTCGATTGTTCTTAGTGTAATACAGCTTGGATCTGCATCATAATTATGAAGCGTTCTTTCCGTACAACCAAGAAAATCAGCAAGTTCATGGTCGCTTATATCGTTCAGATTCTGCCAGTAGCGAACCTTGCACCAGATAGTTTTCTGGAGTGGAATGCGTTTGTTTTTGCCTTTTGCAGCCATATTTACTCCTCCTTACCTATATAGTATATATTTAATAATTATTACAATAGCATATTAACCTTCTGTTTCGCTGAATTCAAATATAATACGCTTAGGATTAAGCTGATATTTTATTCCGGCGAATTTGAGTATCTCATCTTCATTTTGATAATATAATGATTAAAATATAAGATTTCCATTGACAATGCTTTGTAAAAAATGGTATAATTTTATAAAGCAGAAACGCTGTAGATTTCAATCTTAGGCTTTATCTCATATGAAACCCCGGCTGATTTCAGAATATCATTTACAGTACTAATCTGAATATTACTGCTGATGATTTTACCGTCATTATAGATTTTTGTGCTGTTACAAGCATCTTTCAATGCAGCCTTGAGCTTATCCAAAGCTTCAGCGTTCTTTGCAGAATCCATATACTTATCAAAAGCAGATGCAACTTTTGATTTGAAGTCGATAATTCCGTCATAAAATAAGAACATATCATCTGTGATAACTGGGGATTTATCGTATATTTCAAGAACTTTTTTTGCAAAAGCATTAGCATCCTGAGGCTCTGCTCTTAACTCCTTGAGAAAGTTAAGCTGATATTCAAGTGATTTTAT
>JAQXHO010000038.1 GCA_029007315.1 Oscillospiraceae bacterium | reverse complement strand
TTTCGCTCGCAATTACCTTTATAGCATTTTTTGTTTCTGTCTTGCTTTGACAGTCTCAAAGGTTCAAACTGAACTTGTTCTGTTTGAACTTCAAGGGCTTGTTCGCTTGTAGTGCATTGTTCAATTTTCAAGATACCTTCTTCGCTGTACTCTTTCGTGATTTTCTTTCTGAGTGACAACTCATTTATTATATCACATATTCTCGAATTTGTCAAGTAAATAAAGTGTGAACTTCTTTGAACTTTCGTTCTCTTTTTATTCAGCTTCTTTTGCTCGACGCTTCGTTCGACAGCTTTATTATTATATCATACCTTTTTGATTTTGTCAAGGAGAAGAGTTTCAACAAAATATTGCAATTTCTGTCTATTTCTTCGTGGGCGCTTATAAATATAACACCACACAAGACATTTATAAAACCGTTCGCATTATATGCAAGCTTTCATCATTTTTACCTGTGTGATGTTATTTTTATTTCTTTTTTCTGTTATTATCAATTATTTAATCTGAACATATTCTTCCATTGCCAGCTTGTTTTTTTGATTAATTAATTACCTGAATATGTTTGTCATTTCACTTTTTACTTCGCCATCACGAATAGCCAGATAGCCGACTAAATCACTTCCGGAACCGCCAGGCACATCTCTTTCAGGTATCAAAATATAAACCCATGAATGTATATCACTTCTTCCAACGGAATTATATGCTCTTTTTACTGTCGAGCTCATTTCTTTTAATTCTTTTACAATATCCAAATATGTTGAATAATTATCCTCGTACAATAGTCTGATATCATAACATACAAAACTTATATCATATGTATCTACATTCATTCCATATTTATATACTTTAAGTATGTCATCATTACTGTTGTTTCTGTCCATTATCTCTTTAACTTCACGGTTATAGTATGCAGTTACATCTTCAGCTGATCTGAATATTCCGCATTCACTAAGGTCAACATATTCAGATTTTACATATCCATACTTTCCTTCATACTTTGAATAATACCAACCTTTTTTTCCTGTATCCCAAATATCGATTTTCACTCCGTCCGGTATAGAAGCAAGATTTTTTGCGCTATCAGACATACTTTCTCTCAGAAGCAGTGTACTATCGGAATTAACGTCCACAACGCCCGAACCAATATAGGAATAATTCAGCTTACTTCCTTCAGTAATTCCACAGACTGAGCAAGTTTTCGGCTTTTCGATTGTAGCAGCAACCCATGTATGACCTTTTGCTTTTCCGCTTTTTTTATTGCACACCTTGCATATTTTGGGTTCAGTACAAGTCGCATTACTCCAGTTATGTCCTTTAGCCTTTCCGCTTGTTGTTCCGCATTTTGTGCAGGTCTTAGGTTTTGTACAGGTAGCTGCTTTCCAGCTGTGAGAAAGTGTACTGCCTTCTGTTTCTCCGCATATTGAACAGGTCTTAGGTTTCAGGCAAGTTGCCGCTGTCCATGAATGTCCCAGTGCTTTTCCTTTTGTTTCTCCGCATACACTGCAGGTTTCAGGTTCCAGACAAGTTGCGTCAATCCACTTATGTCCCAGCGCCTTACCCTGTTCCTCGCCACACACTTTACAAATCTCAGGTTCTGTACAAGTAGCTTCATTCCAGTCATGACCTAGAGGTTTACCCTGTTCTCTCTCACATATGCTGCATATCTGCGGCTCTGTACAGGTTGCTTCTGACCATTTATGTATACATAATACATGAGTGGCAAACAGGATTCCGATTATCGCTGCAAGAATCACCAGTCCTGTTCCCGCAAGCAAAGTCCATTTTTTCCATCCTGTTATCTTTCTCCAGAACGTTTTTTTACTCTGTTCATCAAACTTTTGTGAAGTGTTATTATCGTCGGTGTTCTGTTTATCCTTCGATTCATTTTCCTCACAAATATTCTTTTTGTTTTCTTCTGTTTCCATGTTTTTTCTTCCTTTCAAATCAGTTTAAATCTTATATTTCTATTGTAGCACAACAGAAGAATATTGTATAGACTCAAAACAGCAATCATTTTTTCTTGCAAAATGCAGCCTTTTTTTGCATACACATATCTTTACAAGGAACAAAAAATAAAAGGCAGCCTGCACTAACGCAGACCGCCTTTTCATTTATAATTTGATGTAAGCTAAATTATACGCAGCCCTGAGCCTTCATTGCTTCAGCAACCTTCAGGAAGCCTGCAATGTTTGCACCAGCCATGTAGTTACCTTCCATGCCGTATTCCTTAGCAGCATCGTCGCAAGCCTTGAAGATGCTCTTCATGATGCCGTGGAGCTTTTCGTCAACTTCCTCGAATGTCCATGAAAGTCTTTCGCTGTTCTGGCTCATTTCCAGACCGGATGTTGCAACGCCGCCTGCATTTGCAGCCTTTGCCGGACCATAGAGAATGCCGTTTGCCAGATATGTTTCAATAGCCTCAGGTGTAGAAGGCATATTTGCACCCTCGGATACGACCTTACAGCCGTTCTTAACCAGGATCTCTGCAGATTCCTTGTCGATTTCATTCTGTGTTGCGCAGGGCAGAGCAATGTCGCAGGGAATTGTCCAGATGCCCTTGCAGCCTTCGTGATATTCAGCCTCAGGATGTACTGTTACATATTCCTTGATTCTCTTTCTCTCAACTTCCTTGAGCTGCTTAACCAGCGGCAGATCAATACCGTTCTTGTCATAGATATATCCGTTGGAGTCAGACAGTGCAACAACCTTTGCGCCGTACTGAGTAGCCTTTTCTGTTGCGTAGATAGCTACGTTGCCGGAACCGGAAATAACAACTGTCTTGCCTTCCAGTGACATACCGTTAGCCTTCAGCATTTCGTCTGTGAAGTAAAGCAGACCATAACCTGTAGCCTCTGTTCTTGCCAAAGAACCGCCGTATGTCAGACCCTTACCTGTCAGAACGCCTGTGAACTCATTGCGCAGTCTTTTATACTGACCGAACATATAACCGATCTCACGGGCGCCTGTACCGATATCACCAGCAGGAACGTCGCAATCAGCACCGATGTGCTTGGAAAGCTCTGTCATGAAGCTCTGGCAGAAACGCATTACTTCGCCGTCGCTCTTGCCCTTGGGATCGAAGTCAGAGCCGCCCTTGCCGCCGCCCATAGGCAGTGTTGTCAGGCTGTTCTTGAATACCTGCTCAAAGCCCAGGAACTTGATGATGCCCAGATATACGGACGGGTGAAGTCTGATACCGCCCTTGTACGGACCAATTGCAGAGTTGAACTGTACACGGAAACCTCTGTTTACCTGTACCTTGCCGTTATCATCTACCCACGGTACACGGAACATGATCTGTCTTTCCGGTTCAACGATTCTTTCCAGAACGCCTGCCTCTACCAGGTCAGGACGTCTTTCAACAACAGGCTCCAGTGTTTCCAGAACTTCTGTTACAGCCTGGATAAATTCCGGCTCGCCTGCATTTCTCTTCTTTACTGTTTCCAGCAGGTCGATAAGATACTGATTCTTCAGATTCATTTTAAATTACTCCTTACATCAAATTTTAGTGCTG
>JAQXHO010000037.1 GCA_029007315.1 Oscillospiraceae bacterium | reverse complement strand
CAAAAACAAGATAGTTCGTATTATTGCCGTTTCCGCCGTTCATACCAAGAGTAACCGTTTCGCCGGCATTAAAGTTCTTTCTGTAAAGCTCAAACGTCAGATCGTTTGTTGCAGTAATGGTGCCGTCAGCCTTTTCCCAGTTTCCAAGCCAATCCGGAAGAACCGGTACAACACGTCTGTCCATTGCGACATAAACTGTAATATCAGTACCTGCCGTAAATGTGCCCAGGTCACTTGTAAACATCTTTGAATCACAGGCAGTTCTCACGGCTTCTGCACCTACGAGATTTTCCGGAACGCTTGTTGCTGTAATGTCACGGTCACCGAAAATCACAGAGCCTTCTCCAAAGTCATAGTAAATATCCCAGTCTGCACCATTTTCCTTATCATTAACGATAAGATTCTGGATAAGCTTTCCGTTCAAAGGAGGTATTGTAACTGCAGCGTCGCCAAAATCACCTTCTACCTTGAAGTTGTCAAGATACAGCGAGCAAGGCAGTGTATTGTTAGCTTTCAGTTCTATTTTATTTTCTCCTGATTTCAGAGTGATATTTTCACTTACTGTTTTCCAGTCGTCATATCCTGAACCCTTAGGCAGAGAAAGCGTCTTGACTTTAGAACCATTTACATACAGATCAACGCAGCTGATATCAGATGTAGTTGAGTAACGAAGTGTCCACTTAAACGTGCCTGCCTTGGATGTCTTTACAGTATCCTTGACGGCAGCAGTGTTCTTAGTACCAAACTTTACAAAGCCCATACCCTGATATTTTTTTAGACCGCTGTTGCAACCGTTTGTAACATTTCCTTCAACATTCTTCATATCGAAGTTTTCGCCTTCATACTGGCGTGCACCAGTGTAGAAATCAGGGAATGAAGGTGCTGTTCGTACAGCCTGCGGATAGGAAGTCAGGCGTCCTGTTTCATTGCCAGAGCATTTGATAGAAATGTCAACAGGTCCGTTATGCTTTACGGTAAGGGTATATGTACCATTATTCCAGCTTTCTGTGATAACGCTTGCTGTCTGATTAACACCTCTGTCTTTAGATGTAAATGTTGGTTTGGAACTTGCACCGGCAATTGTAATGACTTCTGTTTTCAGAGTTGTTGCTGCGTCCTCATCATAGTTACTCAAATATACATTTATGTGGTCTGAATATTCGTTGATAAGTGCTGAACCATAAAGCTGATGCTTGATATCAAGGCTCTTACAGGTGTTATACTTCAGATTAAACTGTGCACCTCTGTCGCCGTCACTTACCTTCCTGTTGTAGTAGGTTATCCATGTGTTCTGATTATTTGCCACATAGCAGTTTGCATAATAAGAATTCGGATAAAGTTTATTGAATTCCGCCTGCTTGTCAGCAATAGTAGGCCACCTTGAAGCAATTGTTGACTGTTTTACCTGAACCGGAATGGATTTTGCAAGGTCGTCAAGCAGGCCATATACAGTCGGAATCGTCTGATAACGTCCTGTGCTCTTGAATGGGTCATGGTTATCCTTATAATTTCCGTCATTATCTGCACGGTAAAGTCCTTCAAAAAGTGTTTTGTAAGAACAATACTTATCATCATTGCTTCCGGAGTTTACGTCCTGGATTATAACAACCTTTGTGCGGTCAATAACTTCCTTACGGCTTGGGATACGCAAAGAGCCATCTATGAATTTGCGCATTAAATCAACGTTTACATTTTTGCACTGATCATAGAAATCCCATCGGCGGTACTTATAACCATCGCTGTCTGTACCGTCCCAGAGTCCTTTGACGCAGTCTGCCCATACAAGCTCAGGACCGTCAATAACAGTCATACCGTTCATTGCCATTCTCTCTAAATAAATCGGCATACTTGTTGACAGGCGATACTGATCTTTGGTCTGAGGGTCAAGATCACCGCCGTTCCAAGGATAGTCAGACCAGCCTGTATCGTCCCAGCGAACGCCGAAGTTTCCGCAGTAGCCGGATATATATGCACCGTAAACTTCGCTTTCAACGTCAGCTATATAACTTGCTTGTGTGTATTTTTCTTCAAGAATAAGATTCTGACCATAGCTGCGGCAAGCCTTTTCCCAGTTGGAATTGGTTTTCAGCATAGCAACAGGATTAAGGGCAGAACCCCAC
>JAQXHO010000036.1 GCA_029007315.1 Oscillospiraceae bacterium | reverse complement strand
GTATATTGCATAGCATGAAAGCTCAGAGCGGAAGACGAATATTTTTTCTGATGGATAATACTACACTTGCAAATAATCCTGCATTAACTGGTCTATCAGCATTTATAAATAACCCTGTTCATATAACACATAAAAATGATGAGGCTTTATTGGAGAAGCTAAACACATTAATTAATGAAATATACGTTGAATACAATAATTTTAATGCAATGAGCGAGATGATAATTTATATTAAAGCACTGACATTATTGTGCAGTATTATTAAACAAAAATTCTTACCGGAAGAAATCAAGAGTACAGATAATCATGCAAATACATTTGAATTCGTAATAAAATATATTGATAAAAACTATATGTATGATATTTCACTTGACACTCTTGCGAAAGTATCAGGCTACAGTAAATTTTATTTTTCAAAAATATTTTATAAATATACTAATTCAACGATTCCGGATTACATCAACAGACGCCGCATAAGGGCTGCCGAACAGCTTTTATCAAGGGAAAACCTTTCAATAACTGATTTTGCATTACAAACGGGTTTTACAAGTATAACTACGTTTAACAGAGCTTTCAAGAAAATTAATAGCTGTACTCCCTCTGAATTCAAAAAACTTCATTTTAATAATTCAATAGGAGATATATTTGGTTGATTTTCTGAATATAAGTGAAAAAAATTATGTGCAGGGTCTTCCGTTAGACTTTGCTGATACGGTGGGAGGTTAATAATATGTTAGACAGTGAAAGAATAAAAACTGCTTATAAATACGCAGAAGAAAAACATAAAAATCAATACCGAATAGGAAGCGAACCATATTTTACTCACCCTGAAGCTGTAGCAAACATTCTAAAAGAAAAAGGCTATGGTACAGATTACATTATAACTGCATTGTTTCATGACCTTCTTGAAGATACTGACGCATCTGAAAAAATGATAGAAAATATTGGCGGAAAAGATGTTCTTGAAGCTGTAAAAATACTGACTAAAAAAGAGGGATACATAATGTCCGATTATGTGTCAGCCATAAGAAATAATCCAATTGCATTTGCGGTAAAAGGTGCAGACAGACTTCATAATCTTAGAAGCGCATTTGTAACAAGTACTGATTTTAGGAAAAAATATATTAAAGAAACTATTGATTGGTATATGGATTTTTGTCCGGAAATACCGGCAGCTGTAAAGGCGCTGTCTGATACAATTGAGTAGAAGAACTTTTTATTGACAAATTTATCACTGTAAGATATAATAATATCTGAATGCGGGGCGTGAATTATGAATGATTGCAGTGCAATGAAAAATATTATGACAGTTTATCGTAAATCTATATGGAATGCCTTTACTAAAGGCGTCAGAGAATTCGACATGATAAAGCCCGGAGATAAAATTGCTGTTTGCATTTCGGGCGGCAAGGATTCAATGCTTATGGCAAAGTGCATGGAAAAATATATGAAAATCAGTGGTATTCCTTTTTCGATAATCTATCTTTGTATGAATCCCGGTTATAATACTGAAAATCTCGAATTGATTTATAAAAATTCAGAGAAACTTGGAATTTATCTTGAAGTATTTAATACAAAAATCTTTAAATCCATAGAACAGAATGAAGACAATCCTTGTTTTTTGTGTGCAAGATTAAGAAGAGGCGCATTGTACAATGCTGCAAAAGAACGTGGGTGCAACAAAATTGCTCTCGGTCATCATTATGATGATGTAATAGAAACAATTCTAATGGGTATGCTCTATGGCGGTCAGATACAAACTATGATGCCAAAACTTCACAGTGAAAATTATAGGAATATGCAGGTTATCAGGCCGCTTTATTATGTTCGGGAAAGGAATATTCTTGAATGGGCTGAAACAAGTGATCTTACATTTATTAGATGTGCCTGCCGTGCCACTGAAAGAAGTGAAAATTATAATCAGAATGTATCCAAGCGGCAGGAAATAAAGGAACTTATAAAAACACTTAAAGATGTTAATCCATGTATTGAACAAAACATTTTCAGAAGTGTATGGAATGTTAATCTTAAACATTTAATTTCTTATCATTTAGGAAATGAGCGTCATCATTTTCTTGACAACTATGACGATTTATCTTAATATTATTTTTTATACAAAACTTACTTTTCAAAATAACAGTAATGTGTTATAATATATGGCAGTAATGAACGGCACATCAATGTGCAAAAAAAGATTGGGTAAAGAGGTAAAATTTAATGACTGAATGTGAAGTAATTGAATTAAAAAGAAAAGCACTTGAGCATTATTTCAGAAATCTGAATTTACCGCAGTGTGAAACAGTTTTTAGTGTAAAAGGCCCTGTGCTTGTATTGGCTGGAGCAGGCAGCGGAAAGACAACTGCTATAATAAACCGAATAGCAGGAATGGTATATTTCGGAGATGCATGGAATCAGTCAAATAGCAATATTTTCCCTGATGATGCTGAATATTTACAATCTTACATCAATGATGAATCAGAAGAAGATATATGCCGTCTCAGAGAAATCCTTGCAGTTTATCCGATACGTCCATGGAATATTCTTGCCATTACATTTACTAATAAAGCTGCCGGTGAAATGAAAGCACGTCTTGCAAATATACTGGGCGAAGAAGAAGCTTCCGAAATAAATGCGTCTACATTTCATTCAGCCTGTGTAAGAATTCTTCGAAGAAGCATTAATCTTCTTGGATACAGTAAAGATTTCACAATATATGATTCAGATGACAGCAAACGTCTCATGAAAAACTGCATAGTTGATATGGATGTTTCAGAAAAAATGTTTTCACCAAAAAGCGTCCTGAATGAAATAAGCAGAGCTAAAGACAGAATGATTTCTCCGGATGAATTATTAAATGACTCCGGCAGTGATTACAGAAAATCAGTTATTGCTAAACTCTATGGAGAGTATCAAAGAAGACTTAAAGCTTCCAACGCTCTTGATTTTGATGATCTGATTTATTTAACAGTATGTCTTTTCGAACAATATCCTGATGAACTTGAATATTATCAGAACAGATATCGGTATATTCTTGTTGATGAGTATCAGGATACAAATCATGCACAATTCAGATTAATTGAATTGCTGGCAGGAAAAAATCTGAATCTGTGTGTAGTCGGAGATGATGACCAGAGTATATATAGATTTCGTGGAGCTACAATAGAAAATATACTTAGTTTTGAACAAACATTTGCAGGAAGCAAGGTTATAAGGCTTGAACAAAACTATCGTTCTACGCAAACCATACTTAATGCTGCCAACAGCGTTATTGCAAATAACATGGGACGAAAGGAAAAACGTCTTTGGACAGAGGCAGGAGAAGGAAATAAAATAATTTGGTATAAGGCTTCTGATGAAAGTGATGAATCCGCTTTTGTTGCAAAATCTATCGTTTCTCAGGTTAGTGACGGGGCAAATTATAGGGATTTTGCCATTTTATATCGTATGAATGCCCAGTCAAATGCCCTTGAGCGTATGTTTATCAGAAATGGCATACCTTATAGGATATATGGTGGAACAAGGTTCTACGACAGAAAAGAAGTAAAAGATATCATGGCATATCTCAGCTTAATAAATAATGAAAATGATTCTTTGAGATTTCACCGGATTGTAAACGAACCCAAAAGAGGTATAGGTGACGCTACAATCGCTCTTATCGATGATATATCACGTGATCTGCATATTTCTCCCATTGAAGTTATGCGTAATGCAGACAGCTATCCGGTTTTAAAGAAAAGATCAGGAACATTAAAAGGATTTGCTGAGATGATTGATATGCTTTCGAAAAAATCTGATGAAATACCATTTGATGAACTTCTTGATCTGCTTCTTGACAAAAGCGGATACAGTGAATATCTGCGTTCACTTGGTGAAGAAGGTGAAACAAGACTTGAAAACATCGAAGAACTTAAATCATCTATGATTGCTTATGCCGAAGAGGCTGAGGAGCCTTCACTCAGTGGCTTTTTGGAGGAGATAGCTCTTTTTACTGATGTTGATAAGTATGAACCGGAACAAGATGTGGTACTTATGATGACTATGCATTCTGCAAAAGGCCTTGAATTTAACAATGTATATATTGTTGGATTTGAGGAAGGTGTTTTCCCAGGTGTACGGACTATAAATTCAATTGATACTTCTGATATGGAAGAGGAAAGACGTCTTGCATATGTTGCAATAACACGGGCAAAGAAACAACTTTATATTACAAGTGCTGAACGGCGTATGCTTTTTGGTTCAACTATGCACAACAGCCGATCCAGATTTTTGGGTGAGATCGATTTTTCTCTGATTGACAAACAGGTAAGCAGCAATTTAAAAAATTACACTGAAGAAAAAAAAGTAGGAACACTTCGTTCTATAACTTTACAGGAACAGCTTGCCAAAAATACAAAGGAGAAGCAGACTCCGACTGAAAAAAATCTTACTGTCGGTGAACGTGTATCTCATAATATTTTTGGTGACGGGACTGTTCTCAATGTTACAAAGATTGCAAATGATTCACTTGTAGAAATTGCTTTTGATCGTGTAGGTACAAAAAAGCTCATGGCAAATTTTGCAAAAATCAAAAAAATTACTGAATAAGGAAGCGAATAAAAAATGTTTAATGGTTATACTGTTGTTGATGCTCATGCTCATATTTTCCCGGATAAAATTGCAGATAAAGCTACTGAAGGAATATCTAATTTTTATAATCTGCCCATGAGTCACAAAGGCAGCATGGAGGAGCTTCTTGCAAGCGGAGATAAGGCTGGTCTTGATGGCTATCTTGTATGCTCAACAGCAACGCATCCGGCTCAGTCAGAAGCAATTAATACATTTATAAGTGAAGTCTGCAATAAGTATCCTCAGTGTATAGGTTTTGCAGCTCTGCATCCTTACTCAGAAACATTAGAGGACGAATTTGAAAGAATACTTAAAATGCCTTTCAAAGGAATAAAACTTCATCCGGACTTTCAGGAATTTAATATCGATGACAGAAAAGTTTATCCAATGTACGAAATGATTGAATCAGCAGGATTACCTGTATTAATGCACATGGGAGATGCAACAAAGCGTTTTTCAACACCGGACCGTCTTGCTAAAATGCTTAATGACTTTCCAAAAATTCGTATAATTGCAGCACATCTTGGAGGTTACCGCAGATGGGAAGAGGCGGCAGATATTTTAAAACCGTCTGACAGACTCAGACTTGATACAAGCAGCTGTCTGGGCTTTATGCCGCCAGAAGATGCTGTCAGATATATTCATAGACATGGTGCAGAAAACTGCTTTTTTGGAGTAGATTTTCCAATGTGGGATCACAAGGAAGAGCTTGAAAGGTTTTTCCGTCTTAATCTTTCGGATACTGAAAACAGGAAAATCCTATCCGAAAACCTTATAGAATGGATTAGAAACAGAAAATAAAACAAATATTAACATTTAAATGTTTACATGAAATTTTCTTTTATTTTTATAAGATATATGGTATAATTATAAAGGAAGCTTATGCTTCGTGTAAAATATGGAGAAAACAATTAAGGAGAAAAATTATGAGAAAGACAAAAATTGTATGTACAATCGGTCCGGCAACTGATGATGATCAAGTAATGCGTGATGTAATGGCTGCCGGAATGAATGTTGCACGTTTCAATTTTTCCCATGGAGATTATGAAATGCACGAAAAACGTTTCGAGCAAGTCGTTCGTATGCGTGAAGAACTAGGACTTCCTATTGCCACATTAATGGATACAAAAGGTCCGGAAATACGTCTGGGCAGGTTTGTAGATGATAAACCTGTAACAATTCATGCAGGTGACACATATACTCTTACAACACGTGATGTATTATGTGATGATAAAGTTGGAAGTATTTCATTCAAGAATTTATCTCATGATGTAAATCCCGGAACACATATACTTATCAATGACGGTGTTATCGAAATGGTGGTAGAACGTGTTTCACGCACTGATATAGTATGCAGGATAATACATGGAGGAGTTCTTTCCAATAACAAAGGAATCAATGTTCCCGGAGTTAAGCTTTCTATGCCTTATCTTAGCACAAACGATATGAATGACCTTGAATTCGGTGCAAAACTTGGATTTGATTTTATTGCAGCAAGCTTTGTAAGTACAGCTGCAGACATTGACTATCTTCGTAAATATACTCATAGTCTTGGCTGGTTTAATGTAAGGATCATTGCCAAGATTGAAAATCTTGAAGGTGTACGCAATATTGATGAAATACTTAAGTCTGCTGACGGTATAATGGTGGCAAGAGGTGATCTGGGTGTAGAGATACCTTTTGAGCAGATTCCGGCAGTACAGAAGGAACTTATCAGAAAAGGCTATCAGGCAGGAAAACAGGTAATTACAGCTACGCAGATGCTTGAATCTATGATCTCAAATCCTCGTCCTACAAGAGCTGAAATTACAGACGTTGCCAATGCAATATACGATGGAACCAGCGCAATTATGCTGTCCGGTGAAACTGCTGCGGGTTCATATCCTGCAGAGGTTGTACGTACCATGGACAGAATAGCTAAAACAACTGAGGATAATATTGACTATAAGAGATTACACGCAACCTGCAAGCAGGATGATCAGGATATTGCTAATGCTATTGCCCATGCCACTGTAACAACAGCACATGACCTTGATGCAAAAGCAATACTCACTGTTACAATGAGTGGCGTTACTGCAAGAGAAATATCTAAATACCGTCCAAGCTGTCCCATAATCAGCTGTACAGTAAGTGATATTGTATGGCGCCAGACAAATCTTAGCTGGGGCGTAAAGCCGTTAATTATTGGAGAAAAATCCAATACAGATGAACTGTTTTCTGCTGCTGTAGAAGCTGCACTTGAATGCGGTATGGTAGAAAAGGATGACATTGTAGTAATTACTGCGGGAGTTCCTGTTGGATGTTCTCATACAACTAATTTAATGAAGGTTGAACGTGTAGACCATACGTTGCAATAATTGCCAAAAGGCTGCTGAATGGACTTTTCCAGACAGCAGCCTTTTACTATGTAGACAGCTTTATATACAAATCTTTGCGAATATCGTTCAGGACAGGGAATTTACTGCGTGTGTTTATTACGTTTTCAGTTTCGATATCTGCATAATATATACCGGATTTTTCACCGCAATCGCAGATAACGGAACCATCAGGACCAATAACAACACTGTTTCCTGAATAGAAAAGATTATCCTGAAAGCCGGTGCAGTTAACTCCGATTATATACATCTGATTTTCAATAGCACGTGCTTTGAGAAGTGCTTTCCAGTGTTCAGATCTTTTATCCGGCCAGTTTGCCGGAACAAAAACAGCGTGGATTTTTTTAGCATTTATCCTGAATAGCTCAGGAAAACGTAAATCATAACAAATTACAGTCTGAAAATTCAAATCACCTATTGATGAAAAGGGCAGGGAAGTACCTCCTCTGAAATAAACATCTTCATCTGCATATGAAAAAGGATGTATCTTAACATAATCCAGTATAATATCACCCTTTGGACTGATAAAAGAATAGTGATTTTCTGCGAAATCATTTTCAGAAGCCTTTACCCATCCGAATCCGACTGTTATATCAGCTGAAGCCGCAATTTTTTTTATGTCATCTAAAGCCGAATATCCATATTTATATGTAATATTTGTATTCATTGAAAACCCGGTAAAACTCATTTCAGGGAAAACGATACAATCAGCATGATTATTTGCAGCCTCGTTTATTGATTCTTCGGCATAGCGAATATTAAATTCATAATCTAGAAATTTTATTTCAGACTGACAAATTGCAAGCTTCATATAATCACTTCTTCCATTAAATAAATGCAATATTATTACTAAAGTTCATTGATTTGCTTGAACATATCCTGCATTTTCTCGTCTATTTCAGATATAGAATCAGCACATTTTTTTAGTTCATCAGTAAGAGTCAATGAAATGTCTTTATTTCCTATGGACTTGTAGTGCAGCTGATGTTCAAGACTTGCCCAAAAATCCATAGCAATTGTTCTTATTTGAATTTCAACAGGAGCCATTTCAAGTCCGGTAGACATATGAACAGGAACGTTTACTATCATATGAAAACTCCTGTAACCGTTCTTTTTAGGATTTTTTATGTAATCCTTTATTTTCAGAACTTCAAAGCCACTTCCGTTTGCAAGCAGTTTTGCAAGAGCGTATATATCGTCAATATAGCAGCATATAACTCGAACTCCTGCAATGTCAAGAAGATGTTTTCTTGCTGATTCAGGAGAAATTAAAAATCCTTTTCTTTGCAGTTTGCCAACAATACTTTGAGGAGATTTGATTCTGCTTTCAATGTTGTGAATAGGATTGCGCTGAAAACGCATACTAAATTCATTATCAAAAATACTTAACTGTGCTTTTACTAACTCAATTGCCGAATCATATAAATGTTCCAATTCAAGAAATGAATAGAAAATCGACAGCAGCTGATTCTCATTTTTCTCAGGAACCATATCTCGTATTGCATCTAAGTAGAATTCCTTATCATTCATTGTTGATCACCTCAGTACATAAAACACCTGTGCCTATAAGTTATTTATATATTATAACACATCTTTGTGTAAGATTCAAGTTTTTTATGTGATTCTTACTAAAAATATGTTTTTGAGAAAATTTTCTCTATATGCCTTGATTTTTAGCCGGGAATTTTGTATAATATAATAGATATACAGATATAATCTGCTTCTATAGGAATATATTTTTAAGGAGGTACCCTCATGAGAGCGGTAATTACAGTAATTGGACATGACAATGTTGGAATTCTTCATAAGGTTAGCGGTGTTTGTGCTAAATATCAGGCTAATGTTCTGGAGGTTACACAAAGCGTTTTGCAGGAGATGTTTGCTATGATTATGATGGTTGACATTTCAGGTATGAATGCTGATTTTGCAGTGCTTAGTGATGAACTTACAGAGCTTGGAACAGCTCTCGGTCTTTCAATTCACACAATGCATGAAGATATATTCAATGCCATGCATCGTATATAACATAAACTATACATACAGGAGTATATATAAATGAATAATTCTATGTTTAATGCAACAGATATCCTGGAAACAATTCGTATGATTCAGGATGAATGCCTGGATATCCGTACTATCACAATGGGTATCTCCCTGCTTGATTGTATTGATCCAAACATTGACGCTGCTTGTGATAAAGTCTATGATAAAATTACAGCTAAAGCAGAGAAGTTAGTATCAACAGGAGAAAAGATTGAAAAAGAATATGGTATTCCGATTATCAATAAAAGAATCTCTGTAACACCTATCGCAATGCTTGCCGCTGCTTGTCAAAATGAAAATCCGATCAAATTTGCCAAGGCTCTTCAAAGAGCTGCGGAAACCTGCGGAGTAAATTTTGTTGGAGGATATTCAGCACTGGTACATAAGGGCTTTAGTGCCGGAGATGTTGCACTTATCCGTTCAATTCCGGAAGCACTGGATATTACTACACGACTTTGTTCATCTGTAAATGTTGGTTCTACAAGAAGCGGCATTAATATGGATGCTGTCAAAATGATGGGTGAAGTTATTCTTGAGTCTGCAAAAATAACTGCTGACAGACAATGCGTAGGTCCTTCTAAACTTGTGGTATTTTGCAACGCACCAGAGGATAACCCTTTTATGGCAGGTGCATTCCATGGTGTTGGTGAATCTGACTGCGTAATCAATGTAGGCGTATCAGGTCCAGGTGTTGTTCGTTCAACAATTTCAAAGTACCCGGATCTGACTCTTGACCAGCTTGCTGATATTATTAAGAAAACTGCATTTAAAATTACAAGAATGGGTCAGATGGTTGGTGCCAAGGCATCTAAAATGCTTGGTGTGGAATTTGGAATAGTAGATCTTTCTCTTGCTCCCACACCGGCAGTAGGTGATAGTGTAGCACATATTCTCGAGGCTATGGGATTGGAAATTTGCGGTACTCACGGTACTACAGCTGCTCTTGCAATGCTTAACGATGCAGTTAAAAAGGGTGGCGTGATGGCTTCTTCTAACGTTGGTGGTCTTTCCGGTGCATTTATACCTGTTTCAGAAGATGCCGGTATGATAAATGCTGCAGTTGATGGAACGCTTACATTAAGTAAGCTGGAAGCAATGACTGCTGTTTGCTCTGTAGGTCTGGATATGATTGCAATTCCAGGAGATGTTGAAGCTGCAACTATATCTGCTATTATTGCTGATGAAATGGCAATCGGTATGGTTAATAACAAAACTACTGCTGTTCGTGTAATTCCTGCAATTGGAAAGAAAGAAGGCGATATGCTGGAATTTGGCGGTCTTTTTGGAAGTGCGCCTGTAATGCCTGTTAGCCGCAAATCTTCAGCTCGTTTCATTGAGCGAGGCGGACGTATACCGGCACCTATGCACAGCATAAAGAATTAAGAGGTGTATTAATATGCAGCCGATCTATTATGACATTGCCGTTATTGGCGGCGGTGCTTCAGGTCTTGCTGCTGCAATTGAAGCAAAGCAATGCGGCGGTTGTGACTGCCGTGTTGCTGTAATAGAAAAAAACACACGGCTTGGAAAAAAGATCCTTGCTACAGGAAACGGTCGATGCAATCTTGGAAATATTAATGAAAATCACTCAGAACATTATTCCGGTTCTTGTATTGATTTGGTTGAGTATCTTTTTAGCATTTTTGCAGGGTCAGAAGCTTTTTTTAAGTCGTTAGGTGTAATATGCAGATCAGACAGCGGCAGACTGTATCCTTACAGTAATCATGCCGCTTCTGTATTAGATGCACTTCGATTTCAGCTGCATGAGCTTAATATTGACACATTTACTGAAAATTCAGTTTTATCAATAAGGCAAAATAAAAATTTCTGGGAAATTAAAACTAATATTAATACCTTTATAGCAAAAATAATTATAGCTGCACCTGGCGGAAAAGCTGCGCCTTCTATGGGTACCGATGGTAATTTCTATAAAATTTTAAGAAATATAGGTCATTCTTATGTACCCGTTTCACCGGCTTTATGCCCTGTATACACTGAGCAAAGTCTTTTAAAAAATTTAAAAGGAATACGTGTTGCAGGTAAAGTATCACTTTACAATAAAAAAAATAAGCTTATTAATTCCAACGAGGGTGAAGTGCAGTTTACCGAAAAATCTTTATCCGGTATTTGTATTTTTAATCTTGCAGCATTTATTAATGAAGATGATATGTATATACAAATTGATCTTTTGCCTCATTTAACTGAATCAGAAATTAATGATCTGTTGTGGAGCTTATATGCCCAGCGTTCGTCATGGAAGATAGAGGATATGCTGTCAGGTGTTTTTCAGAAAAAAATGTGTCCTGCATTATTTAATGCAAGTAGAATATTCACAAGCTTAAATGAGCCTGTATATACTTTAACACCTTATGATATAAACCAGCTTGGTAAAACAATTAAAGCTTGGCATTTTCCAATAATTCAATTAGCAGAATGGAATCAGGCACAGGCAACGTCAGGTGGAATACCACGAAATGAGATTCAAAGCACATTAGAGTCTTCTGTTTGTTCAAATTTGTATTTTGCCGGTGAAATACTGGATTTAGTTGGTGAGT
Source organism: Oscillospiraceae bacterium (assembly GCA_029007315.1). Classification (GTDB taxonomy): domain Bacteria; phylum Bacillota; class Clostridia; order Oscillospirales; family Ruminococcaceae; genus Ruminococcus_C. The sequence goes on along the minus strand of JAQXHO010000036.1, from coordinate 9,143 downwards.
GCGGAGGATATAATCTTGCATGGGCATGGTGCAGCGGTGTTTGTGCAGCACGTAATGCAGTAAACTCTTTAAAAGAAGGTGAAATGTGTGATTAAAATATCAAATTATAAAATTCCTCTTAGTAAAGCTGATATGCCATTGAAAGAACTGGCTGCTGCAAAACTTAACATTTCTGTTTGTGACATAATAGATGTTAAATATTTAAAGAAATCTATTGACGCACGTAAAAAAAATAATATTCTAATAGTATTGACCATTTCTGTAACTGTAAAAAATGAAAAATCGGTACTTATAAAATTTAAAGGCAATCCAAATATATCATCATATGCAGAATATAAATACCAATTTCCGACTGCTGTATCATATCCGGAAAGACCGGTTGTAATTGGATTTGGTCCGGCTGGAATGTTTGCTGCATTAATTCTGGCTAAAGCAAGACTTCGACCGATTATTCTTGAAAGAGGCAGTTCGGCAGAGGAGAGAAAAAAAGCAGTAGATATTTTCAGAATAACCGGTAAACTTGATACTGAGAATAATATTCAGTTCGGCGAAGGCGGTGCAGGCACATTTTCTGATGGAAAACTCAATACCGGAATAAATGATCCGCGTATAAAATATGTCCTTGAAACATTTGCTGATCATGGCGCTCCTGAAGATATATTATATAATGCAAAGCCCCATATTGGAACTGATTATCTAATAAATGTAGTGCAAAATATACGAAAATCCATTGAAGAACTTGGCGGAGAAATCAAATTCGGCGCAAAATTCACAGGACTTGAATATGATAATAATAATTGCCTGAGAACGATTTATTATACACAAAATGATATAGCAACTTCTGTAAAAACAAGTAAGTGCATTCTCGCTGCAGGACATAGCGCACGTGATGTTTTTCGTTTATTAAAAAAAGAAAATGTTACACTTACAGCCAAAAATTTTGCTATGGGTCTTCGTATTGAACATTTGCAGGAAGATCTGGATAAATGTATGTATGGTTTGAATGCTGGCAACATTCATTTACCGGCTTCTGATTACAAGCTGGCAGTTCATTTGCCAGATGGAAATAGTTTGTACACATTTTGTATGTGTCCAGGTGGGGAAGTGGTTGCTTCCTCATCGGAAGAAAAACGCCTTGTTGTCAATGGAATGAGCTGCCATGCGAGAAATGGTCAAAATGCAAACAGTGCATTACTTGTAGGGATTACACCCAAAATGCTACAAGATTCTGAAAATAATCCGCTTGCAGGTATGCTGCTTCAGGAAAAAATTGAAGAAAACGCCTTTATAGCAGGCGGACTTGATTATAAAGCACCTGTATGTCTTGTTGGTGATTTCCTGGAAGGAAAAGAATCAGATTCATTTGGTAAAATTAAGCCTACATATATTCCCGGCGTTCAGTTTTCTTTGCCGGATAATTATTTACCGGAGTTTATGCTTAAGACTCTTCGTCAAGGAATACCGGCTATGGGAAAAAAATTATCACTTTTCAACGATCCTGAAGCTATACTTACAGGCGTTGAAAGCCGAAGTTCATCTCCGGTGCGTATTTTACGCAATCAGTTTTATCAATCTGTCAGCATATCAGGATTATATCCTTGTGGAGAAGGTGCAGGATATGCCGGCGGAATTACATCTGCAGCTGTTGATGGCATTAAATGTGCAGAGGCATTAATTCACTCAATAAACTGACAAGAGAAGAGGCAAATGCAATTGCACCAAATACAAATTTGGTGCAATTGAGAGCGTTTCAAAAGAAGGGAAGTGTTTGGCTTGGAAATAGACCGCTCGGAATGTCCCGACTTTCTTTTAGATTATATTTTACATATATCAATTACTAAAGGTTTATCTAAACGTACCGTACAAGAATACTATCTGGACATAAGGCTGTTTTTAAAATATTTTTGCATGATGAATGATCCAGGCTGTTCAGATATTGACGATATAAAAAAAATCCCGATAAAGAATATGTCAATATCTATGCTGAATCAAGTTAATCTTCAAACGTTATATGAATTTTTTTATTACGTTAAAGAAGAACGTGAAAATCAATCTTTATCAAGAAGCAGGAAAACATCTGCATTAAAAAGCTTTTTCGGTTTTTTATACAATAATAAAGGCGTAATTGATCATGATCCTACAGAAAAACTTGAACTTCCGGCAGCCAAAAAAAGCATTCCAAAATATCTGACTCTTGAACAAAGTCAGAAACTTCTTAATTCTATTGATACAGCTTATTTTGAAAGAGATTATTGTATAATAACATTATTTCTAAACTGCGGAATACGATTAAGTGAACTTGTTGGATTAAACATTAATGATCTGTTACTTGACGAATATCAAATGCGTGTTCTTGGAAAAGGAAATAAAGAGCGTATGGTGTTTCTAAATAATGCCTGCATGAATGCAATTCAGCAATATATGATAATAAGAAACGCCATGAAAAGTGAAATAACTGATAATGCTTTATTTTTAAGTAAACGCCATACACGAATAAGCAAACGACGTGTTCAGCAAATTGTAGAAAACGCTCTTTCTGCCGCTGGTCTTAGTGGACTTGGATATTCAACACATAAACTGCGTCATACAGCAGCAACATTAATGTATCAGTACGGCGATGTAGATGCGTTAACATTAAAAGAAGTGTTAGGTCATGCAAGTACTTCTACAACAGAAATATATACACATTTAACCAATGAAAATATCAGGTCAGCTACTGAAAGTTCACCGCTTGCAAACTTTGATTTATCTCATACAAAACATATACCAGAAAAAAAAGAGTAGGACGTCATATTCCCTACTCTTTTTTTATAATAATAAAATATAATCACTGATCAACTGTTGTTGTTTCTGTAGGTAATTCAATATCAAGGAGTCCCAGATTTAATTTTTTTGTAAGAATTTTACGAACACTTTCATTGATACGTTCTTCTGAGATATCTCCTGAATTAACAGCATCTCTTACTCCAGATGCAGCATTGTGAAGATCATATGGCATAAGAATAATATCAACACCTGCTTTAAGAGAAAGGACTGCAGCTTCACCAGATGTATAGTTTTCTGTAATCGCTCCCATACTTTGAGAATCAGTTACTATTAAACCATTATAGCCAAGGTCTTTCTTTAACCATGAAATAACTACAGGTGATAAATCGCCTGGCAGATTATCTTCAGAAGCAGTTGTTATCTGATGCCCTACCATAACAAAATCAGCTCCAGCATTAATACCGCCCTTAAATGCCAGAAATTCAGTATTTGCAAGATCACTATAGGATCTATCAATTACAACGCTGCCTTTATGAGTATTTCCTGTACCTGCACCAAGTCCCGGAAAGTGCTTCAATGTTGCTGATACACCTGTATCTTCAACGCCTTTAACAAAATTTGCAGCCATATCAGCTACGACCTGTGCGTCACTGGAGAAAATTCTGCTTCCAAGCTCATTTGACGGACTTATATTGACATCTGCTACAGGAGCAAAATTAACATTAAATCCTAAATCAGAAAGCGCTGTACCAATGGTATTTCCCACATTGTATACTTCATCATAATCAAGTTTATTACCATAATACTCCATATCATAGCAACTGTATGTGTTCAGTTTTTTGGAAACACGTGCTACAGAACCGCCCTCTTCATCTACAGCAAAGAAAAGACCGATATCATTATTTGATTCCTGTGCATACTCCTGAGAAAGATGAATCATTTCATAGGTTTGTTGCCAACTCTCGATATTCTGAGAAAAATAAATTAAACCACCAACAGGTGTTGATTCAATAGATGATTTAGTGAGTGAACCTGCCTGTGTTACACTTCCGCTGAAATTTGTGAGAGCTTCCGGTGTGACAATAAACATTTGATATATTTTCTCATCTAATGTCATTTTACTTAATAACTCATCAATTATTGATGAATCTGATTCAATTGTTGTACAGGTTGAACCGCTTGTAATTATTGGAATCGTGTTTGTAATGGTTGATACTGTTGTAGTTGCAGATGTTGTTATTAATGGTGATGAAGTTTCAGTAATCTGAGTTTCCAATACGTTGTTTCCCTTTATCTGATCTATAGATTTACCACTGCATCCGCTTAAAACAATTGTTAATGCAGCAGATACTGCAATTAGTGAAGCAAAAAAGTTTTTTTTCATAATACACCTCATAAAGATATGCAATTTTTAATCATTATATCAAATATTCGGTAATATGTCAAGTTTTATTATTAAGCATTAATCTTTTCTTTTTTCATGCTTAATTCTTCTGCACGAATAAGTGCTGTATCAATATGATTGCAGAAATTTTCTCTTCCTATTCTGTCAACAAAACCAGAATGCTCCATAATCATCATTGGCTGTTCATTTACATGAGAAAATACTACATCAATGTTATTTTTATCGCAAATATCTGCAATCTTTCTTAACGTATCAACACCTGTAGCATCAATAGCCGGTACATTTCTCATTCTGATACAGAGAACATCGATATTAGTATCAGACAAAACATACATAAACTTATCTGATGCTGCAAAAAACATCGGTCCGTTAATTTCGTAAACCTTTGTATTCTTAGGGACTTTTTTAAGAGCTATACGATCGGGGTCATCATCCTCGTCATCAACATACACCCAGTCCTTTACACCAGAAACATCTGCCATTTGCTTCATAAAAAGAAGAGCTGCAAGAACAAGGCCAACACCGATAGCTACAACAAGATCAAACACAACGGTAAGAACAAGTGTTACAAAAAGTACAAATATATCACTTTTAGGAGCGGTCTTTATTGTACTTGCAATAGTTCGCCAGCCGCTCATGTTATATGCTACTATAAATAAAATAGCAGCAATTGTAGGCATTGGAATCAGTGATGCATAGGGCATAAATATTACAAGTATAAGAAGAAGAACTATTGAATGGACAATTCCTGAAATAGGTGTTCTTCCTCCATTTTTTATGTTTGCTGCTGTTCTTGCTATTGCACCGGTTGCAGGAATACCTCCAAAAAGCGCAGATGCAATATTAGCTATTCCCTGTGCAACAAGTTCCATATTTGAACGGTGCTTTGAACCGATCATACCATCAGATACTACGCATGATAAGAGAGATTCTATTGCTGCAAGAATTGCTATTGTAAAAGCATTTGGGATAAGTGACTGTATTCTGCTTAAACTTACATCTGGAATACTCAAAGTCGGAATAGAGGCTGAAATACCATTTCCTATTGTTTTTACATCCATGTTAAGAAGATTTACCATAAGCGCACATATAATTACAGCTATTAATGACGCAGGGATCATCTGAAGCTTCTTAGGCCAGAAAATTAGAATTGCCAGAGAAATAATGCCTACAATAAGTGCTTGCCAATTAAATGTAAAGATACTATTGATTATTTCCTCAACTTTTTCTATTGATTCTATAGGATTATTTTTAAAGGTAAGTCCGAGAAAATCTTTTATCTGTCCTAATGCAATTGTTACCGCAATACCAAAAGTAAAACCTGTTGTTATTGTATTTGGAATATATTTTATAAGTGCACCAAAACGGCACAAACCCATAAGTATAAGAATAATACCTGCCATTACAGTTGCTATGATAAGTCCGTCCATTCCCTCAGATGCAACGATACCTGCAACAATTGTTGCAAAAGCAGCAGTTGGACCTGCAATCTGAACACGGCTTCCTCCTAAAAGTGCAACGAAGAAACCCGCAATAATTGCAGTATACAGTCCCTGTTCTGGTTTTACTCCTGAAGCAAGGGCAAGTGCAATTGAAAGCGGCAGCGCAATTATTGCAACAATAATTCCGGAAATAACATCCTTAATAAACTGCTCTTTTGAATAATGCTTCATAACCGAAATAAGTTTTGGTTTTAATTTTTCATTAGTAGTTTTAGCTCCCATAGTAACTCTCCATAGTTTTTTTAATTTTCAACTTGACTATTATATCACGAAAAGCAAGCAATTTCAAGCAATATTCAATAAATAATATATTTTGGTTACTTTAGATGATGCAGTTTCACAAGAGTAGAAAAAATTGTCAGAAAATTTTGCGCGATCTTAAAAATTGTACTTCGGTGTTGACAAAAACAAATAATTCTGGTACAATAAAACTAATGGCATTTTGATACAGGTTAAATATTTTACTATAAAATGTTGTTTCAAAGAAGGAGAAAACATCATGTTTCGCTCAGGACATTTTTATATTAAAGCACACGCAGTTTCTGATCAGGGAAAGGTTCGTTCAAATAATGAAGATAACTTTTTTGCTGATGGACAGATTAATCCCGATCCTCAGACGGGAGGAAACATTACAGTTGACAAAACTAAAATTTCAAGTCATGTTTTTGCAGTATGTGATGGTATGGGCGGCGAATCATATGGAGAAGATGCGTCAGCAATTGCTGTTGAAGTGTTAAAGGAACATTATGGCCGTATAAAAAAATCCCGCAAAGAACGATTAAATCAAGCTGTAGATCGTTATACAACAGATGTAAATAATCGTATCTGTGATATGATTTCTGAAAGACAATGCGGCAACAGCGGCACTACCCTTGCAATGTTATGCTTTCAAAATGATTACGCTTATCCGTTTTATATCGGTGACAGCCGTATTTATTTGTATGACGGTTTTGATTTATATGCTTTGACAAAGGATCAGACGTTAGCTGCTGAAATGCTTCAACATGGTGTCTATACCCCGGAACAAGCTGAAATGAGTTATGACCGTAATAAGCTTATCCATTTTTTAGGCGAAGACAAGGAATGCAAAGGTCTTAATTCAACAGCACAGCCGCCAATTAGTTTGAAAAGCGGAATGAGGTTTCTTTTATGCTCAGACGGTTTAACTGATATGTGCAGCGATCTGACTCTTTATGAAATACTATCCGATCCAAATCAGGAAGATTATGCTAATGCACTTGTCAATATGGCTCTCGAAGCAGGCGGAACCGATAACATTACCGTTATTGTAATAGAAATAATATAATATTTTAAAATGGAGATGAAAAAATGTTTATACTGAATATTTTTAGAGGATTTTGCATGGCTCTTGCCGACAGTGTTCCCGGTGTATCAGGAGGTACAATAGCATTTCTCCTTGGATTCTATGATAAGTTTATATCTTCGCTGAATGCACTTATCAGCGGTACCAAAACCGAACGTAAGAATGCTTTGATTTTTCTTTTAAAACTTGGCATAGGATGGATTATTGGTTTCATTGGCGCAATGCTTATTCTTTCAAAAATTTTCCAGTCCCATATTTATGTTGTAAGTTCGCTGTTCTTTGGACTTACATTGTTTGCAATTCCACTTGTCATTTATGAAGAAAGACATTCCATGAAAGGTCATCTGGGTTGTATTCCTTTTACTGTTATCGGCATTGCCATTGTTGTGTGCATTTCCTTTCTCAGTAAAACTCTATGCGGAGAAGGAATCGTATTTGAAGGGTTTAATTTTCCGGTAATTCTGTTTACTTTTGCTGCAGGTATGGTTGCAATATCTGCTATGGTTTTACCGGGAATTTCAGGGTCAACTATTTTACTCGCTTTTGGTATTTATGTTCCTACTACTACTGCTGTTTCATCAATTTTAAAGATGCAAAGCTTTGAGGCACTTCCCTATTTATGTTCCCTTGCATTAGGTATAATTATTGGTGTCGTTGTTATTATTAAAGCTGTAAACCATGCTCTTACTAAATATCGTCCGCAAAGCATATATACTATTATTGGTTTAATGATAGGTTCATTATATGCAATCGTTCAGGGGCCTACTACACTTAGCACTGACGATGGTTCCATACTTGATCCGCTTTCAATTTCCCGTGTAATTGAAGAGCCGTTTCTTATATTCCCTTTTATTGCAGGCGGTGTAGTCCTTGTTCTGCTTGAATTTCTTCGTTTTACGATGGAAAAAAAGGAAAAGAAGAATTCCAAATAAAATTCTTATACTCTTATTGATTCATCATTTCTTTATTTATATAATAAACGTGGCTGCTGCATTAATGCAACAGCCACGTTTTATTTTTTGTTTTAAATTATCATTAAACCTTACGTGTATAATCAGGCAGGAGTATCGGAGATACCTTGTCGTTCTTAACACCGGCTTCTTCCTTCATCTTCTCAAATGCGTCAATGTGGTCAAGATTCATCTCACCAACTGTTACGCCTGCTGCCTTCTTAGCAGCATAAATACCTGCGTTTCTGCCGAATACGATAACGTCCAGCAGAGAATTGCCCATCAGTCTGTTTCTGCCGTGAACGCCGCCTGCAGCCTCACCTGCAACAAACAGGTTCGGTACACAAGTTTCACTTGTATCATCAACATCTACACCGCCATTCTGGTAATGAAGTGTAGGATATACAATGATCGGCTGCTTGCGAATGTCAATGCCGTACTTGCCGAACATTCTCATCATTGCAGGAATTCTCTTTTCGATAGTACCCTCGCCGTTCTTCAGCTCGATCATAGGAGTATCAAGCCATACGCCCTGACCCTCGGGAGTCTTTACTTCGTTGCCTCTCTTGCATTCACGAATGATGGATGCAGCTGCAACGTCACGTGTTTCCAGCGGGTGCATGAATACTTCACCGTTTACATTAACAAGCTTTGCGCCCAGTGAACGTACCTTTTCAGTAACAAGAGCGCCGAAGATCTGCTCAGGGAATGCAGCACCTGTAGGATGATACTGGAGAGTATCCTGATACAGGAGTTTAGCGCCGGCTCTGTATGCCAGAACCAGACCGTCTGCAGTTGCACCATAGTGATTTGAAGTCGGGAAGCCTTGATAGTGCATTCTGCCTGCACCGCCTGTTGCGATAATGGTGGTCTTAGCCTTGGCAATCATGATCTCGCCTGTTTCCATATTCTTCAGAACGGCACCTGCGCACTGACCCTTGTCATCCTTGATAAGTTCAATTGCAGATGTGAAATCTACTACCGGAATCTTGCGGTTCAGAACCTCATCACGGAGAGTTCTCATGATTTCAGCGCCGGAATAGTCCTTAGCAGCGTGCATTCTCTTTCTGGAAGTACCGCCGCCGTGTGTTGTTACCATTTCGCCGTCAGCTGTCTTGTCAAATTCAACGCCCATGTCGCTGAGCCACTTGATACAGTAAGGAGCGTCTGTTACCAGCTTGTAAACCAGTTCCTTC
>JAQXHO010000035.1 GCA_029007315.1 Oscillospiraceae bacterium | reverse complement strand
GATCATTCTGGCTCAGATGGCTGAGGATCCTAAGATGGCAAGCAAGCCTGAACAGGTTAAGGAAAAGATCGCTGAGGGTAAGGTTGGCAAGTACTATTCCGAGAACTGCCTGCTTGAGCAGACATTCGTTAAGGATAGCTCCATGAACGTTCAGCAGTATGTTGACAGCATCGCAAAGGGTGCAAAGATCGTTGAATTTGTACGCTACGAGCGTGGCGAAGGCATCGAAAAGAGAGTTGACAACTTCGCTGATGAAATCGCAAGCATGATCAAGTAAGAATTATATTTGCTTTTTAATCCGCTTTCGGTGTGTTTATCGAAAGCGGATTTATATTTAAAGTCACCTCTGAAAGCAGCGTACAGGATCTTAGTATCTTAATTTCCTGCATATTTCTGTCGTATCACACAGCATTTCTCTGGCATAATAAATTGATTGTACCCTGCGGACGGTCTGCAAAATTTTATGCAGCCTGATGAAAAAAGAGGTGACCTAAATAAAATGTTAAGGAGAAATCATATGAAAAGGATAATTTTACTATTTATTGCATCTTTTATTTGTTTTTGTTCAGCCGGCTGTAAAACAACAAGTGAAAACATATTGCCTTCTTCTTTTTCAAATTTGGCATATGGAACAGATTCATCACAGAATATGGATATTATTTTACCCTCTGAGGAAAAGTCTAACGGCGGAGTAATACTTCTTATCCACGGAGGAGCATGGATTGAGGGTGACAAGAAAAACGGATATACAGATGACTTTATGGAGAAATATCGTGACTCCGGTTATATCGTTGCGACTATGAATTATCGCACCGCATCTGAAAGCGTTAATATTAATGATATGCTTGATGATGTGAAATCTGCACTTAATTGCATAAAAAAACTTTCTGAAGAAAATGGCTTAACCGCTGATAAGGCGATGCTTGTGGGTTGGTCATCCGGTGGACATATGGCCGAGCTTTACGGTTATTCTATGGCAAATTCTGCTGATATTGAGGTGACCTGTGTTACGGGATACAGCGGCATATGTGATATTACCGATAAAGATCTCTATATCGACAATCCTCTTGATGAGATACTGAATCGACCTATGACAGATGTAGTATCTTTACTTTGCGGATATAAATTTGACAGAGAAACACTTAGTGAGGCAAGGCCTTATCTTGAAAAAGCATCACCAATTTCTTATACTGATACAGCAATACCAACAATTATATGCCATAGTGAGGCAGATACATATGTAAATTATTCCACCGCTGTCAATCTGAAAAATGAACTTGAAAGCCAGAATATTGATGTGACTTTTATTGATTTTCCAAAATCCGGTCATGACTTGCTTCTTGATCCCGAGAGCCTTGAGAGTTCATATATAGCTGTCAGCGAATATGCAGAAAAATATCTGCAGTAATTAAAATATGCCGGGAAAATCGCTTTGTTTTCCCGGTTTTTTTATATACTGAAAATATTTTGAATATAAATTTATTTATTTACGAAAAATCCCTTTACATTTTAGGCAAAATAGTGTAAAATAGAAGTAGCAATGTGACGTAAGGTATGGTGCGTCAATTGAGCGTTAATTCCGTAACGAAAGGACGAATATTTTATGGAACTGAAGTACAAACGTGTCGTATTAAAACTGAGCGGTGAAGCTCTTGCAGGTGATAAGAAAACAGGACTTGATTTTGATGTTATAAATAAAATTTGTGCAAGCATTAAGAAATGCGTTGATGCAGGTGCAGAGATCGGTATTGTAGTAGGCGGCGGAAATTTCTGGAGAGGCAGATCTTCCGGCGGTATGGATCGTACCCGTGCTGACCATATTGGCATGCTTGCTACAACAATGAATGCTCTTGCTGTTGCAGACTCTCTGGAAGCACTGGGCGTTGAGGTGCGTGTTCAGACAGCTATTTCCATGCAGGCTATAGCTGAACCTTATATCCGCAATCGTGCTATTCGTCATCTGGAAAAGGGCCGAGTTGTTATATTCGGCTGCGGCACAGGCAGTCCCTTCTTCTCAACAGATACAGCTGCTACTCTTCGTGCAGTTGAGATCGAGGCTGATATTCTACTGAAGGCAACTCTCGTTGACGGCGTATATGACAAAGATCCTCATAAGTATTCTGATGCAGTACGTTATGAAACAATTACATTCAGTGACGTACTTGGCAGCGCACTGTCAGTAATGGACAGCACAGCTGCATCAATGTGCCGTGACAACCAGATGCCTATGCTGGTATTTGATCTCAGCCGTCCCGATAATATTTATGATGCTATAATGGGCAAATCCGTTGGAACTGTTGTAGCAGAAAATGAAAATAACTAATTCAGAAAGGAACTTATAACCATGAAAGCAGTAATGAAAGAAACAGAAGAAAAAATGCAGAAAACCATATCACGTCTTGAAAAGGACCTTGCAGCTATCCGTGCAGGAAGAGCCAATCCGGCAGTTCTTGACAAAATCACTGTTGATTACTATGGCGCTCCCACACCAATTCAGCAGATGGCAGCAATTTCAGTATCTGAAGCACGTATTCTTGTAATTCAGCCCTGGGATATGTCTTCTCTCAAGTCAATTGAAAAGGCTATCCTTGCATCAGATATTGGTATAACACCTACAAATGACGGAAAGGTTCTTCGTCTTGCATTCCCTCAGCTTACCGAGGATCGCCGTAAGGAGCTTTGCAAATCTATCAAAAAATACGGCGAAGAGGCAAAGGTTGCTGTAAGAAATATTCGCCGTGACGCAATGGATAAGTTGAAGAGCATGAAGAAAAATTCTGAACTTACGGAAGATGATGTAAAGAACGGAGAAAAGGACATTCAGAAGCTGACTGACCGTTACTGCGATGAAACAGACAAGACAGTTTCTGCCAAGGAAAAGGAAATCATGAGCATCTGACGGAGGAGTTGAAAATGGCTTTTTCCTTTTTGAAGAAAAATCAGACTGGAAGTGATGAGACAAAATCCCTTCCGGAGGTGCTGCCAAAGCACGTTGCATTCATCATGGACGGTAACGGAAGATGGGCAAAAAAACGTGGTATGCCGAGAAAATACGGGCATCGTGAAGGTGCAAAGACATTTCATGATATTACCAGATACTGCCGTTCTATCGGCATAAAGAACGCTTCATTTTATGTGTTTTCAACTGAAAACTGGAAGCGTCCTGAGGAAGAGATTGAAGCTATTATGGATCTTCTCTGGGAATATCTTAATGACTGCGACGAATATCTGGAACAGGAAGTACGTATGATATTTATTGGTGACAAGTCACGGCTTCCTGAAAGAATTCAGAACAGAATGAAAGAGCTTGAAGAGGATTCAAAAAAATATGACAAAATGAATCTTATTCTTGCTATTAATTACGGCGGCAGAGATGAAATAGTATATGCGGCCCGTCAGCTTGCAGAAAAAGCAGCTAAGGGTGAACTTGATCCCGGCGAAATAACTGAGGAAATGATATCGGACCATCTGTATACAAGAGAAATTCCTGACGTTGATCTGATGATTCGTCCAAGCGGTGAACTAAGACTTTCAAATTTTCTCATATGGCAGTGTGCTTACGCTGAATATTATTTTACGGACGTACTGTGGCCCGACTTTGCAAGAAGCGAGCTTAACAAGGCGCTCAATGACTTTGCAGGCCGTGGACGCCGTTTTGGAGGTATCTGACCATGAAAATACGTATCATTTCAGGTGCTGCAGCGGCAGTATTACTTATTATTGTTCTTATACTTAACAAAACCTTTGTATTTCCGCTATGCATAGGACTTATTTCAGCAATGGCTATCCTGGAGCTGTTCCGTGCTGATAAATGTATAAAGTATATTTTTTCACTGGTAGCAGCCTGCGGATCTGCCATTTTCACACCATTTCTCCGATTTTTCGGAGCATACGGCTGGGATACGTTTATCACTGTTCTGGCAGTTATGATAATCTTTCTTGATTTTGTCATGAATCATAAAGAAAGGACATTTCATCAGACGGCATATATGCTTGCAGTGACAGTATTTATAACATATTCAATGAATTTGCTTGTCACTCTTCTTCTGATAAATGATAAGTTCGGACTTGTTTATGTAATACTTGCTCTTTGTGCAGCATGGATATCTGACACAGGTGCATATTTTACAGGAACATTTCTTGGAAAGCACAAGCTTTGCCCGGAGATAAGTCCTAAAAAAACAGTGGAAGGATTTTTAGGCGGAATTGCTGCTGATATAGTTATAATGGTGATTGTAAGTCTGATTTATGGCTTGATTGCAGGAATTCACGTACAATTTTTGTGGCTTATATTTACTGCGGCTGTATGTTCAGTTGCGGGTGTATTGGGAGATCTCAGTGCGTCACTTATTAAACGTCAGAGAAATATCAAGGATTTCGGAAAAATTATGCCTGGTCACGGCGGAGTAATGGACAGATTTGACAGTGTTATGTTCACAGTTCCTGTTTTCTTTGCCTGTGTATCTGCAATTCCGATCTATTCACTTTAAGAGAATATCCGACATTCCCTCATAGACAATTCTATGAGGGTTTTGCCGCATTGTGAGAGGAGTTTTATACATGGGAAGAAAAATATCCATTTTAGGCTCAACCGGCTCAATTGGAACCCAGGCGCTGGAAGTTGCAGAGAAGCACGGATTCAGGATTCATGCACTGGCAGCCAGCAGAAGCGTGGATATGCTTGAAAAACAGGTGAGAAAATATAAACCTGAGGTTGTTTGCATTTACTGTGAGGAATTTTACAGTTTGCTTAAAAATCGTCTTTCTGATATGAAAATAAAGATCCTTACAGGCATGGAAGGACTTTGTGAAATAGCTGCGGATAAGGAGGCAGATATTCTTCTTAATTCCGTTGTTGGAATGGTAGGCTTAAAACCGACCCTTGCAGCAATTGAAGCTGGAATTCCGATTGCACTTGCAAATAAGGAAACACTTGTTGCAGGCGGAAGTCTTGTAATGTCTGCTGCTGAAGAAAAAGGCGTGCCGATACTTCCGGTGGACAGTGAGCATTCAGCAATTTTCCAGTGTTTGCAGGGAAATTCCAGGAAGCAGCTGCATAAAATTATACTGACTGCATCCGGCGGACCTTTTTACGGTAAAACAAAAGCTGAACTGGAAAGAGTAACCGCAGCAGACGCTCTGAAGCATCCAAACTGGGATATGGGCAGTAAGATAACAATAGATTCAGCTACACTTATGAATAAAGGACTTGAATTTATCGAAGCAAAGTGGCTTTTTGATGTTACACCTGAACAGATAGAGGTAGTGGTACATCGGCAGAGTGTTGTACATTCTGCAGTTGAATATGATGATTATTCTGTTATTGCTCAGATGGGTGTTCCGGATATGAAAATACCAATTCAGTACGCACTTCTTTATCCGGACAGAATGCCTTGTCCTACAAAGCAGCTCTCACTTTGTGATTACGGGCAGCTAACATTTGCACGACCTGATACTGAAACATTCCGTTGTCTTGCTATTGCTATAGATGCAATTAAGCGTGGCGGTACTGTTCCTGCTGTAATGAATGGTGCAAATGAAGTAGCTGTTGCAGCATTTTTAAAGGGTAAGATTGGCTTCCTGCAGATTGCAGAGCTTGTTGAGCAAGCAATGAACAATGTTTCATTCAGAGAGGTAAGAAGCCTTTCAGATGTACTTGAAGCCGATAGGGAAGCACGTGAGAATGTACATAAACTAATACAATAATCTGTTTTTCAGAAAGGATATATACAGTTATGTCAATATTGACAATTATCATAGCCATTATCATATTTGGTCTTATAATAGCAATTCATGAATTTGGTCATTTTATTGCAGCCAAATTAAACGGTGTACAGGTTAATGAATTTGCAATTGGTATGGGACCTAAAATACTAAAATTCAAAAAAGGTGAAACCCTTTATTCACTTAGGGCTTTTCCTGTAGGAGGCTTTTGCTCCATGGAAGGAGAGGACACGTCAAGTGAAAATCCTCGTGCTTATGAGAAAAAGAAAATATGGCAGCGTATGATAATTGTTCTTGCAGGGGCATTTATGAATATCATTCTTGGCTTTGTCCTGCTGATAGTTACTACTTCAATGGGAAATCTTGTTCCAACACGTTATGTCAGTCAGCTGGCAGAGGTCAGCTGTTCTGCATATGGATATAATACAAGCAACTGGTCATTCATGTGTCTGCAAGGGAATGTTCCGGTATCCTCATCAGGTGAAAGCGGACTTATGATTGGCGATGAAATTCTTTCAGTTAATGGTTCCGGCATATGGACCATAACAGATTTAAGCTACAAGCTGCAGACTACAGATGAAAATGATTTTACAGTTGTTGTAAAACGTGGTGGAGAAAAAGTAACGCTTGAACACGTAAAGTTTGAAAATAAACTTTCCGGCGGACGTATGGACTTTAAGGTTTCTGGACTGGAAAAGAATATTTCAGATGTTTTGAATTTTTCCTTCAGGGATACAATTGCAACAGGTAAACTTGTCTGGATGTCACTGGGAGATCTGATAACAGGAAAGTATGGCTTTCATGATCTGTCAGGCCCTGTAGGTACTATTTCAGTAATAAGCGAAGCAGCTACAACAGGCGTAAATCTTACAGAACGTATTAATTCTCTTCTGGCACTGACTGTATTTATCACAATAAATGTAGGTATATTTAATTTATTGCCCATTCCGGGACTGGACGGAAGCCGGTTTATGTTTATGATAATTGAAGGAATTCGCCGCAAGCCAATTAAAAAAGAACGTGAAGCTATGGTTCATCTTATTGGTATGGCTGTACTTTTTCTGTTTATGATAATCATAACGGTACAGGATGTAACTAAGTTTTTTGAATAGAAATAAAGGAATGAAATAGCATATGAAAAGAAATGTAAAACCTGTTCGTGTAGGAAATTGTGTCCTTGACGGAAGTCATATATATATTCAGTCAATGCTTAACACACGTTCCGACGATATAGAAGGAAGCGTCCGGCAAGCGATTTCCCTGGAACGTGCCGGCTGTGAGATAGTACGTGCGGCAATACCGGATATGTCTGCAATTGCTCTTATCCCTGCTATTAAAGCTAAGGTATCCATTCCGCTTGTAGCAGATATACATTTTGATTATCGTCTTGCACTTGAAGCAGTTGCGGCGGGTATTGATAAAATACGCATAAATCCCGGAAACATAGGCGGCATGGATAAGGTAAAACAGGTGGTAAAGGCGTGTACCGGAAGAAATATCCCTATACGAATCGGAGTTAATTCCGGCTCTCTTGAAAAGGAGATACTTGCCAAATACGGTTCGCCAACTCCTGAGGCACTTGTAGAAAGTGCAATGGGTCACGTTAAAATGCTGGAAGCCTGTGATTTTAATGATATTGTAATTTCCATTAAATCCTCAGATGTACATACAATGATAGAAGCATACCGCCTTGCTGCGGAAAGCTGTGATTATCCGCTGCATCTTGGAGTAACGGAAGCAGGTACAGCTCATATGGGAATGCTGAAATCTGCAATAGGCATTGGAAGTTTGCTGCATGACGGAATAGGAGAAACAATACGAGTTTCTCTTACAGACAAACCGGAAATGGAAATTGAGGCAGCACGTGATATTCTGAAATGCCTTGGCCTGAGAAATGGTCCTCAGATAGTGTCTTGTCCTACCTGCGGAAGAACAAGAATTGACCTTGTAAAAACTGCAAAAGAGGTAGAAGAGGCTCTGAAAGGTGTAGAAAAGGATATCAAGGTTGCTGTTATGGGCTGTATTGTAAACGGACCTGGAGAAGCAAGGGAAGCGGATATCGGAATCGCAGGCGGCGACGGCTGTGCAATTATATTTAAAAAAGGCGAAATACTTCGCAAAGTTGCAGAGGAAGACATAGTATCTGAACTGATGGCGGAGATTGAAAAGCTGTAGGAAGGAGAGTGAATCGTGGAATACCGTCTTTTTGATTTTTTTGAGGAGTACAATCCTCAGATACCTGAATCAATGCACGATGGAATGATTCAAAAACTGACCTATTCGGATAATCTTACACGCATTTCTTTTTATGTAAGCTTTCCGGAACTTGTTTCAGCTGAGGACATATTCAGCTTCGAAAGGAATCTTGAACACCTGCTTAAAATAGAGGCAGTGCGCATTTTCCCGAAATATTCCGGTGATAGCTTTACTCTTGAATATTTTAATGATATACTTGCTTTTCTGAAGAGAGAACTTTCTGTTGTAAACGGATTCCTTGACGGAGCTGAAATAAGTCTTAATGGCGATAAGCTTCATATAATTTTGAAAAACGGCGGATATGATATTCTTATGCAGTATCATGTTCCTGACAGACTGCGGAATATTATTGATAAAATGTTCTCAAGACTTTTAACAGTAGAATTTGAGGGCGGAAATGCAGTAAACGAAGAAGAATTCAAGGAACTAATCCATAAAGCTGAGGAAAACATACGCAGACAGCCTGCACCTGTACAAATGCAGACCCTGCCGCCGAAAAGTGATCAGAAATCTTCTGCTCCTTCTGCACAGGCAACTGCTGTAAGTGCAGAAATCGGAGATATAGTTCCCGACAGCGCTGTGCTTATAAAGGGCAGACAGATACGTGATGTGCCTGTATCCATTGACGAAGCAATAGAAAACCAGGGCAGACGTTCTGTTATTATGGGAGATGTTTTTGCAAAGCCCGAATTTAAGGAAGTACGTGGCGAGCGAACAGTTGTGACTATTCAGGTTACAGACTATAAGAATTCTGTTCTTGTAAAGATATTTGATACAAATGAAAATATCGGAAAAATGCCTCTGGGAGATATAAAGAAAGGCTGTACACTGCTTATATGCGGAAAGATCGATTATGATAATTTTGCTCATGAGGACGTCATGAAGCCGGATTCAATCGTAATGGTCAAGCGTTTAGGCCGCAGGGATAATGCAGAAAAAAAGCGTGTCGAGCTTCATTGTCACACCTCCATGTCACAAATGGACGCAGTTACAGAATGCGGTGCGCTTGTAAGTCGTGCCCACAGCTGGGGTCATCCGGCAATTGCGATAACAGACCACGGCATAGCACAGGCATTTCCTGACGCCATGAATACCTGGAATGGTATAAAAGATGATAATTTCAAGGTTATTTACGGTTGTGAGGCATATGTTGTAAATGACCTTATGAAAAAGCTTGTCATTGACGAACAGGATACACGCAGCGTAAATGATGAGATAATTATTTTCGACGTTGAAACAACAGGTCTGAGTCCTCAGAATGACAGGCTTACGGAGATTGGTGCAGTAAAGCTTCGAAATATGCAGATTGTTGACAGCTTCCAGACAATGGTAAACCCGGAACGTCATATACCGGAAAAAATCACTGAACTGACAGGCATTACCGATGCAATGGTTGCTGACGCTCCGTCAGAAGGTCAGGCTATTGAGAAATTTATAGAATTCTGCGGTGGGAGTAAGCCGGTCCTTGCAGCTCATAATGCACGTTTTGATACTTCATTTATAAGAAATGTATGCAGCAGAAAAGGAATAGATTTTTCGTTTGTAACAATAGATACGCTTGTGCTGTGTCAGGTAATGCTGCCGCAGCTGCCGAGGCATAAGCTTAATCATGTTGCAAAGGCACTTAAACTGGGAAAGTTTGATCATCACCGTGCAGATAATGACGCACTTATGCTTGCTAAGATCTATATTAAGCTTGTAGGTCAGCTTATACAGGAAAAGAAGCTTGAAAAACTGTATGAACTGAACACTAAAACAGCAGATATAGATGTAAAGAAACTGAAATCCTATCACCAGATAATTCTTGTGCGCAATCAGGCTGGACTCAAAAATCTTTACAAGCTGATATCCTACGGGCATATTGACTGCTTTTATAAGCGTCCTCTTATTCCAAAATCGGTTCTTATGGAGCATAGAGAGGGTCTTATATTCGGAAGTGCCTGCGAAGCAGGAGAGCTTTTTCAGGCTATGGTTGAAAATCAGCCTCATGAGGAAATAGTAAAGCTTGCAAAATTTTACGATTACCTGGAAATACAGCCTGCGGCAAATAACAGTTTCATGATAAGAAACGGTACTGCTGCAAACATGGAGGAACTTCGTGATTACAACCGTGCTATTGTAAAGCTTGGCGAGGAACTTGGAATACCGGTATGTGCTACTTGTGATGTACACTTTATGGATCCGGGAGATGCGATATACAGAGAAATACTTCAGGCAGGTCAGGGCTATGACGATGCGGACAAGCAGCCGCCATTGTATCTGCGTACAACTGATGAAATGCTTTCTGAGTTTGCATATCTCGGCGAAGAAAAGGCGTATGAGATAGTAGTTGAGAATACAAATAAAATAGCAGATATGATAGAGCGTGTACGTCCTATTCCTAAGGGAACATTTACTCCGAATATTGAAGGCGCAGAAGAGGATCTTGTAAGGATAACCCATGACAAAGCACATGAAATATACGGAGACCCGCTGCCGGAGATAGTTGAAAAGCGTCTGGACAGAGAGCTTTCTTCTATAATAAAGCATGGATTTGCAGTACTCTATATCATTGCCCAGAAGCTTGTATGGGACAGTGTTGATCATGGATATCAGGTGGGTTCCAGAGGATCTGTAGGTTCTTCCTTCGTTGCGTCAATGGCAGGAATTTCGGAGGTTAATCCTCTTGTGCCTCACTATGTCTGCCCGAAATGCAAGCACAGTGAATTTATAACAGACGGTTCCTACGGCAGCGGATTTGACCTGCCGGCAAAAAACTGCCCTCTTTGCGGTGAGGATATGCTTCGTGACGGACACGACATTCCCTTCGAAACATTCCTTGGATTTGACGGCGACAAGGCTCCCGATATTGACCTAAACTTTTCCAGTGAATATCAGAGTTTTGCCCACAGATATACAGAAGAACTATTCGGCAGGGATAATGTGTTCAAAGCCGGAACGATAGCGGCTGTAGCGGATAAGACTGCCTACGGCTATGTAAAAAAATATCTCGAAGAACGTGGGAAGGTTTGCAGTCCCACGGAGATTAACCGCCTTTCCATAGGCTGCACGGGAATAAAGCGTACCACAGGTCAGCATCCCGGAGGAATGGTTGTTGTACCGAATGATTATGACGTATACGATTTTACGCCTGTTCAGCACCCTGCGGATTCTGCGGATTCTGATGTAATTACCACACATTTTGACTTCCATTCTCTTCATGATACTATCCTTAAACTTGACGAACTGGGTCATGTTGTACCGACAATGTACAAGCATCTTGAGGATATGACAGGAATGGACATCAGAAAGGTTCCCACTACTGATCCGAGAGTTATACGTATGTGTACTCATGCTGACGAGCTTGGCGTGACCGGCGAGGAGATATACTGCCAGACAGGAAGTCTTGGTATTCCTGAAATGGGAACAGGATTCACTATTCAGATGCTTCTTGATTCAAATCCTACAAAATTCAGTGACTTTCTGCAGGTATCAGGACTTTCCCACGGAACAGACGTTTGGCTTGGCAATGCCAAAGATCTCATTGATCAGAAAATATGCACTATTTCTGACGTTATTGGTACCCGTGACAGCATTATGACATATCTGCTTTATAAGGGAGTGGAACCTAAGCAGGCATTCCAGATTATGGAGGATACACGAAAAGGCAAGGCACCGAAAACATTTACTCCGGAGCGTATACAGATGCTTAAAGACCATGATGTACCTGACTGGTACATTGAAAGCTGTCTGAAGATCAAATATATGTTCCCGAAGGCTCATGCTGCTGCGTATGTTACCGCCGCAATAAAGCTTGGCTGGTTTAAATTATACAGACCTCTGGAATTTTATGCCGTATATTTCAGTACCCGAGGCGATGATTTCAACTACGAGATCGTAATGCAGGGAAAACAGACAGTAAGAGATACAATTGAATCACTCCGTGAAAAGGGAAATGACCGTACAAAGAAAGAATCTGACCTGCTTGATCTTCTTATGATAGTAAATGAAATGTATTCAAGAGGATATGAATTTTTGCCTGTGGATATCTATAAATCACAGGCTAACAGATATGTTGTTGAGGACGGAAAGGTGAGAATACCCTTTGGCGCATTGTCGGGAGTAGGTTCAGCCGCTGCAAATTCTCTCTATGAAGCTGCTCAGAAGCGTGATTTTATTTCCATTGAAGAATTCCAGGAGAAAAGCGGTGCTTCAAAAGGACTGATTGAAACCCTTGAAAAGTTGAACGCTCTGGGTAATCTGCCAAAATCAAGCCAGATGAGCTTGTTTTAGAAATGCTGACTTGACAGATAAGCAAAAATATGTTACTATAGTATCATGTTAGCACGATAAAGTATAGTTGGAGGAATCTATGAAAAAGTATGATTTGATAACACCGGAAGGAACAAAGGATTTTTTATTTGAGGAATGTCTGGTACGCCGTGAAGCTGAAAAAAAGATTCACGATATATTCAGAAGCAAGGGATACTATGAACTTACCACTCCTGCCCTTGAATTTTATGATGTATTTCAGACAGAATCAGGTCATTATCCTCAGGAGCGCCTTTACAAGCTTACTGACAGCAAGGGCAGACTTCTTGTAATGCGTCCTGAAAGTACGATGCCCATTGCAAGAGTTGTGGCAACAAGACTCAGAGATGCTTCTCTTCCGCTCAGACTTTTTTATAATCAGAGCGTGTACAGATTTGAATCAGCACTTAAAGGAAGAAGCAACGAGATATTACAGACAGGCATTGAACTTATAGGTTCGGCTTCACATATAGCAGATCTTGAAATGGTAAGCACAGCAATTGAGGTTCTGGACAGCTGTACGGAAACAAGCTTTTCGCTGGAGATAGGTGATGCAGGAATATTCAAGGAGCTTATGCGTGAACTTAATGCAACAGATGATGAGCGTGAGAATATACGTTATCTCATTGAAACAAAGAATTACCCTGCACTGAATGATATGCTTGACAGTATGGGTGACACACCTGTAATAGCAGCACTCAAGCGTCTTCCTGCAATGTTTGGCGGAGAAGAGGTATTTGAAAAGGCGGCAGAGCTGTATTCAAACGAGCGAATAAACCTTATGCTTGAAGATCTTCGCAAAATGTATGCTGAGGTATCAAAACTTATCGGCAAGGGCAGACTTACAGTTGATCTTGGCATGGTAAACAATGCAGATTATTATACAGGAGTAATTATCAAAGGTTATCTTGAAGGATACGGAGAAGAAGTTCTTTCCGGCGGCAGATACAATAAACTTCTTGCAGATTACGGATACGACATTCCTGCAACAGGCTTTGGCGTAAATGTTGACGCTATAGCAAAGGTTGCAATAAAGGAAAATCCGAGAGAGGTAAAGCCGGCTGATGTACTGCTTTTTGCAGAAGAAGGATATGAAATGAAAGCCATTGAACTCTCAGAGAAGCTCAGAAATGAAAAGCATTTAGTGACAGAAATTGCTCTTTGTGATGATATTGATTCAGTTCGTGAATATGCACGTGAAAAGAAGATCGACCGCATTATTGTTGTGGACAGTGAAGATACGGAGGTATGAGAATGAATAAGCCCCTTAGAATTGCCCTTACAAAGGGCAGACTGGAAAAAGACACAGTATCGCTCCTTGAAAAACTGGGGTATGACTGTACAGCTGTGAGAGAAAAGGGACGCAGACTCATTCTGCCGATACCTGACGGAAACATGGAAGTGGTTCTTGCCAAAGCAGCAGACGTAATAACATATGTTGAACACGGTGTATGTGACATAGGAGTTGTAGGCAAGGATACAATTATAGAGATGGAAGGAAAGTTCTTTGAACTTTGCGATCTTGGATTCGGAAGATGTAGATTTGCCCTTGCAGCAAAGAAGGACAGCGATTTTTACAGTGGATTCGGAGTAAAGACAATAGCTACCAAATATCCGAACGTTGCCCGCAAATTCTTTGAAGGCAAGAATATGGATGTTGATATCGTAAAAATTGAGGGTTCTGTAGAGCTTGCACCGCTTCTTGAACTTGCAGACGGTATCGTAGATATTGTTGAAACCGGTGTAACCCTTCGTGAAAACGGACTTGAAGTGGTGGAGGATGTAGTTCCTATTTCCGCAAGACTCATTGTAAATACAGTAAGCCTTAAACTTCGTCAGAAGGAGATCGAGTCACTGGTTTCAAAAATAGAGGAGGCTCTGAAGAAAAATGATTGAAATGAAAAGAATAAATGCGAGTGACGCAGCTGAAAAGAAGGCTTTCTTTGAAATGCTTGACAAGCGCAGCGGCGAAACAAATGCAAAGGTAACGGAAGCAGTAACTGAAATAATAGCAAATGTTAAGGCAGGAGGAGATAAGGCAGTCAAGGATTACACTCTGAAATTTGACGGCAGCCTGCCTGAGTACTATGAGGTTCCTCGTGATGTAATAAATGACGCCCTTACAGAGGCTGATGAAGCTTTTGTAAATGCGCTGCTGAATGCCATGGAGAATGTACGTGACTTCCACCAGCGGCAGGTTTCCGAGGGATTTATAAATGCACTTCCCAATGGAGTTATTCTTGGGCAGCGAGTAAGAGGTCTTGAAAGGGTAGGTCTTTATGTGCCGGGTGGTACTGCCGCATATCCCTCAAGCGTAATAATGAACGCAGTTCCGGCAAAGATTGCAGGCGTTAAGGAAATAATCATGGTAACGCCTCCTCGTAAGGATGGAACACCCAATCCGGATATACTGGTTGCGGCAGCAATATGCGGTGTTGACAGAGTATTCCTTTCGGGCGGTGCGCAGGCTATAGCAGCACTTGCATACGGAACAGAGGAGATCCCGAAGGTTGATAAGATAGTAGGTCCTGGAAATATATTTGTAGCAACTGCAAAGAAGCTTCTTTACGGAGTTGTGGATATTGATATGATCGCAGGACCCAGTGAAATTCTTGTAATGGCAGATGAAACGGCAGATCCTAAGTTTGTGGCGGCGGATCTTATGTCACAGGCAGAGCATGATGTGCTTGCATCATCAATACTTGTTACCACAAGCAGTGACATTGCTGATAAAACAGAGGCTGAGCTTAACCGCCAGGCTGCATATCTTTCCCGTCAGGAGATAATTGAGAAATCCCTTAACACATATGGAGCTATTCTGCTTTGTGATACAAGAGAAGAAGCTGCAGAAATAGCAAATCAGATAGCACCTGAACATCTGGAGGTGCTTATGGATAATCCAATGGAACTTTTGGGCGCACTAGATAATGCAGGTTCTGTATTCCTGGGAGCATATGCATCAGAACCTCTGGGAGATTATTATGCAGGACCCAACCATGTTCTGCCCACCAGCGGTACAGCAAGATTCTTCTCACCCCTGGGAGTAAACAGTTTTGTAAAACGTTCAAGCTATACATATTATACAAAGGAAGCACTTCGTCAGGCAAAGGACGATATAGTTCTTATCGCAAACCGTGAGGGACTTACAGCACACGCAAATGCAATTACAGTTCGCTTTGAGGAGGAATAATTATGTTTAAAGAGTTAAAAGATAGAAAAGATGACAGAAAAAAACGCTTTACAGTAAAGGAAGAGCAGTCATATGGACTTGGATATATTTCTGTTGTTGTTGATACTTCAACAGGCGTAAACTATATGCTGGTAGGAAGCGGTTCATCTATAAATATCACTCCGCTTCTGGACAACAACGGAAAAATTATAGTAGATGAGATTACAGATAAATAAGGATGTGTTCCTACAATGAGAGAATCACAGGTGAAACGCAAAACAAAAGAAACGGATATAGAGATAAAAGTAACTCTTGACGGACAGGGAAAAACCAATATTGACACAGGAATAGGCTTTTTTGATCATATGCTGACAGCCCTTTCAGTACACAGCGGAATCAGCATGGATATAAAGGTTAAAGGTGATCTTCATGTAGACGGTCATCATACTGTTGAGGACACAGGAATTGTTCTGGGAAAAGCACTTTTTGAGGCCCTTGGTGATAAGTCGGGCATAACACGCTATGGAAGCGCATTTATTCCTATGGACGAATCTCTTGCCTTTTGCAGTCTTGACATAAGCAACAGACCTTTTCTTGTATTTCAGGGCAGCTTCACGAATGCTATGATAGGTGGTTATGACGCTTGTCTTACTGAGGAATTTTTCCGTGCATTTGCATTCAATGCAGGGATTACCCTTCATGTAAATATAATGTACGGCAGCAATGATCACCATAAATGCGAGGCGGCATTCAAGGCTGTGGCACACGCTCTTAAAACGGCAGTAACGCCTCTTTCTGAAGGAAAAACTCTTTCCACGAAAGGAGTCCTGTAATTATGATAGCTATTGTTGACTATGGCGCAGGCAATATTTTCAGTGTTAAAAATGCACTTGATTATCTGGAACTTGACAGCATTCTGACGTCAGACGCAAAGGAGATTGAAAATGCAGACGCTGTTATCCTGCCGGGAGTCGGCGCATTTCCTGCGGCAATGAATAAACTCCACGAAAGCGGTCTTACAGATGTGGTATGCACTGAGGCAAAGAAAAAACCGTTCCTTGGGATATGTCTTGGTATGCAAATGCTTTTTGAAAAAAGCTATGAATTTGAAGAATGTGACGGTCTTGGACTGATTTCAGGCAAGGTTGAAAAAATGGAAAAGCCGGGTCTTATCATACCTCACATGGGCTGGAATAAGCTGGAATACGGCATAGAATGTCCTATTCTCCATGACATAGGAGATGATGCCTATGTATACTTTGTACATTCCTATCAGGCTGTTACAGATGAAAAGAATCTTGCCGCATGGGTAGAATACGGCGGAAAAGTTCCTGCAATGGTCTATAACGGCAGCACCGTTTACGGCGCCCAGTTCCACCCTGAAAAAAGCGGCAACACAGGACTTCAGATACTCAGAAACTTCGGAGGACTTATCAAATGATTATTTTACCTGCAATTGATATAAAGGACGGAAACTGCGTAAGGCTTTTCAAGGGAGATTTCAGCACAGTTGAAAAGGTAGCCTCTGATTATCTTGAAACTGCAAAAAGCTTTGAAAAAGCAGGTGCATCATGGATACACATGGTTGACCTTGACGGTGCAAAAGAGGGCAGACCGGTCAATACAAAGATCTATACAGACGTTGCAGAGAAAACTAACCTTAAAGTTGAACTGGGCGGCGGCATAAGAAGTCTTGAAACTATTGAGGAGTATCTTTCAATGGGCATTACGAGAGTAATTCTGGGCTCTGTTGCACTGAAAAATCCTCAACTTGTAAGCTGTGCCGTTGAGAAATTCGGCAGTGAAAAAATTGTTGTAGGAATTGACGCAATGAATGGAATGGTTGCCACTGAGGGCTGGCTTGAAGCGTCCGACGTCAACTATATTGACCTTGCAAAGAAAATGATTGATATCGGTGTAAAATACTTTATAGTTACTGATATTTCCAAAGACGGTACTCTGTCAGGAGTAAATATTTCTCAGCTTAAGGAAATGGCAGAAGCAACTAAAGGCAGCTGTAGTATTATTGCCAGCGGAGGAGTACATACAATTGAGGATATAAAGGCATGCAAGGCTTTGGGACTTTATGGTACTATCTGCGGTAAATCAATATACAAGGG
>JAQXHO010000034.1 GCA_029007315.1 Oscillospiraceae bacterium | reverse complement strand
GGCAACACCGCACAAGGCACGCCTCCTGGCACTGCACGCAAACTGCTTGCATCTTTTCCGCCATATATCAAAAAAAGCCTCGTGAATACACAAAGTACTTGTGCCCCTTGTGGGTATTCACTGCGTTTTTTGTTTCATCTGACAAAAAATCTGACGAAGTTTATGCTCGCAGAGTACATCTTACGCACAGTCCTTGTGCGGTATTGCCTAATGTCTTTGTTTAAAGGTATGCAGAGGAAATTTTTTTCAGAACATAGAAAGGAGTCTGGTCATGCGGCTTGACCGATATTTGTCAGAAAGAACAGAATATTCACGCAGCCGGATAAAGGAGCTTATCGGGGCGAAAAAAATCCTTGTGAACGGAATGCCTGCACTGAAGGCTAATGTGAATATAACAGAGTCTGACGCTGTGGAAATCGCAGGAAAACCTGTCAGACAGAGTAAATATATCACCCTCCTCCTCAATAAGCCGGCAGGTTATGTAAGCGCAACAGAGGATAAAACCGAGAAAACAGTGACCGACCTTCTTCCGCCGGAATACAGAGGACAGGGACTTGCCCCGGCAGGACGCCTTGACAAGGACACGGAAGGCTTTCTCATCCTGTCCAATGACGGCGACCTCTTACACGAGCTTACATCGCCGAAAAAGCATATTCCCAAGTACTATACAGCAGAGCTTGCAAGGGAATTCACAGAGGAGGCAAAGAGGCTCATAGCAGAGGGAATTACCCTCAAAGACGGCACAAAATGCCTGCCTGCAAGGGCAGAGGCAATAGACGACGAGGGCAGAAAAATACTCATATGCCTTCATGAAGGAAAATATCACCAGGTAAAGCGAATGCTTGCAGCCACCGGAAATCATGTTGAAAAGCTGAGGAGAATAGCCATGGGAAACAAGACTTTGCCGGAAAATCTGGCACCCGGAGAGGTGACTGTTCTATTAAACAAAGATTTATCGGAAGTGTTGAAAGCCGAGGATATATTTTTGCCGCTTCTTAAAAGTCTTGGCAAATGTTCGTCATAATAAATGAATTGTTGCATAAAAGTTTGTGCAATAAACGACTTGCAAAATATATAGAATTCTGGTATTATATTATTGTACAGAGGCGGGCATACCATGCCGCTGAATGGTAAAAAAATTTAATAGGAGGAACTGCTCAATGGCAAGTTTATCACTTAGACACATTTATAAGAAGTATCCGGGCAACGTAGTTGCTGTTAAGGACGTTAACATCGAAATCCAGGATAAGGAATTTATCGTTCTGGTTGGACCTTCCGGCTGCGGTAAGTCTACAACACTGAGAATGATCGCAGGTCTTGAGGAAATTTCCGAAGGCGAACTGTACATCGGCGACCGTCTGGTAAACGATATCGCTCCCAAGGACAGAGATATCGCAATGGTTTTCCAGAACTACGCTCTGTATCCTCATATGACTGTATTTGATAACATGGCATTCGGTCTGAAGCTCCGTAAGGTTCCGAAGGACGAAATCGCACGTAAGGTTGAAGAAGCTGCAAAGATCCTCGACCTGAGCCACCTGCTTGACCGTAAGCCGAAGGCAATGTCCGGCGGTCAGCGTCAGCGTGTTGCACTGGGCCGTGCTATCGTTCGTAATCCTCAGGTATTCCTTCTTGACGAGCCGCTGTCAAACCTTGACGCTAAGCTCCGTGCGCAGATGAGAACAGAGATCTCCAAGCTCCACAAGTCACTGGGTACAACATTTATCTACGTAACACATGACCAGACTGAGGCTATGACAATGGGTGACCGTATCGTAGTTATGAAGGACGGTATCATTCAGCAGATCGATACACCGCAGGCTCTGTACGAAAGACCCGGCAACAAGTTCGTTGCAGGCTTCCTGGGTTCACCTCAGATGAACTTCATCGACGCTGTTCTGAGAAAGGGCAACAACTACTATGTTGAGTTCGGCAACGGCGGAAAAATCGACATTCCTGCTGCTAAGGTTACAAACGACCTGGCAAAATACATCGACAAGGAAGTTATCATGGGTATCCGTCCTGAGGCTATTCACGATGACGAAATGTTCCTGTCTTCTGCAACAACAGGTATAATTGACGCAGAAGTAGAGATCACAGAAATGATGGGTGCTGAAACATATCTGTATCTGACTCATGCTGGTCTTTCACTGACAGCTCGTGTTGATCCACGTTCCACAGCTAAGTCACAGGATACGATCAAGGTTGCTCTTGATCCTAACAAGATCCACCTGTTCGACAAGGACGCTGACAACAATCCTACAATCATTAACTGATTCGGCTAATTACAGAAATGACCGCCGTGCCTTCGGGTGCGGCGGTTTTTTGCGTGTCTTCGGGATTTTCACAGAAAAATGCAAGAAAGAAGCCTGCACAGGTATCATGCAGGCGGAAAACAAAATACAGCAAATAAAATTTAGGGGATTTGTGAGGATTACTTAATCCTTAATTGTATTATATTCCCCGGAACTTAA
Source organism: Oscillospiraceae bacterium (assembly GCA_029007315.1). GTDB lineage: Bacteria > Bacillota > Clostridia > Oscillospirales > Ruminococcaceae > Ruminococcus_C. The sequence goes on along the minus strand of JAQXHO010000034.1, from coordinate 22,134 downwards.
AAGAATCTTAAAACTGACTATATTTTTTCAAAAAAATATGCAGTGTTCAATGCAATTTCCATCATCTGGGAGAATGAAAGCTGTCTTTCCTCAGCTGATGTGGATTCTCCTCTCAGAGGGCAGTCGGAAACAGTGGTGATGCAGAGAGCCTTTTTCCCTGCCTCAGCGGCATTCATATAAAGCGCCGCCGCCTCCATTTCAGTAGCCAGAACGCCCATTTTCGCCCAGAGAGGAAGAGGACTTTCTCCGCTGTAGTAGAATATATCAGAGGAAAGCACATTGCCTACACGAACATTCACACCCAGCTTTTCAGCCTCGGAAACAGCCGTTTTCAGAAGCTCATAATCTGCAATAGGAGCAAAGGTTCCGTCCAGTCCGTACTGCTTTTCATATGCGGAATTTGTGCAGGCTCCCTGGGCTATTACAACGTCCCGAAGCTGTACGTCATCACGGACGCCGCCGGAAGTGCCTACTCTGATTATTCTTTCAACGCCGTATTCGTGGAAAAGCTCATAGGAATATATGCCGATAGAAGGCATACCCATTCCGCTGCCCTGTACGGATATTCTTGCACCCTTGTAGTATCCTGTGTATCCCAGCATATTGCGGACGGTGCTGTAGCATACCGGATCTTCAAGATAGGTTTCCGCTATGAATTTCGCCCTCAGCGGATCTCCGGGCATAAGCACGGTTTTTGCTATATCGCCTTTTTCTGCGCTGTTATGGGGTGTTGCCATAATAATGACCTCCTTTTTTATCGTGATTTTATCTGTTTCAGAGTACCTATAATTGCACTGCGGTTGAATATAACCATGAATATCATGCCGAATAAAAGCAGACCCATCTGCATGGGAATATCGTGGGTCACCACATATCCCAGAACAAACATGATAACCAGGTTCAGGAAGAATTTCCTCTGGTTTATCGGGAAATAAATATATCTTCTTGCGTCCTTCTGACGGATAATGTAGCTTGCAAAATATCCTGCAAAGGTTGCTATAGCCGCACCGTTTATTCCGAAGAGGAATACCAGCAGAGCATTCAGAATGATGTTTGTAACAGCCGCCACAAGGCTTGTATAGAATGAATGCGATGTGATTTTTGTTGCGGTATATACACTGCTGAAGAACTGGTTAAGACACATCATAATTACAGCAACTATAAGTACAGGCGTGTACAGGTAGGCAGTGCCGTATTCCGGGAAGGTGCCTGTATCAATGAGAAGCGCTGACAGAGGCTTTACAAATACGATCATAGCCGTGCCTGCAATAAAGAGAAATGATGTGTATGCGTCAAATACTTTCTGGTAAAACCGTCCTCTGTCCTTTGAATCGTTTTCAAGGATAGCAGACATATTCCACGCCTGGAAGAAAATAGTGGAAAATGTGGAAACAAGATTCGGTATCTTATTTGCAATACCGTAAATTCCTGCCGCCGCTTCGCCTACAGCACCCTCGGGACCGGGCATATATCTGATGAAAATACGGTCGGAAAAGCCGGTTATGGTCCACAGCAGAGTTGAGGGAATAAGCGGAATGGAAAAGGCAAGCATCATTCTGCCAAGGCGTTCGTCCAGAGCCTTCGGACTGAAATATTTTTTCAGCCCTGCGATCCACCACAGGAAAAGCGCCGACAAAAAGTCAGAACATATAACCGACAGCAGAAAGCCTGTAACACCCATTTGCAAAACTGCAATGAAGATAACATTGAAGATAAAAAGGGTAAGGGTTGCCAGGATACCGTCAAAGGCAAAGAGCTTTACAAGACCTCTTGCCCGGACAAACTGGGAATTTATGGAACGCATGGAGGAGGTTATAACATAGACCATAAGGAGCCATGTATAGCCGTCCATAAAGGGCATAACGGAAAGCATAGGCGAAAATGCAAGCATAAGCATAGCGCCCATAGCGGTTATTGCCACAGCAGTGGTGTAGACCTTTGCCTTGCTGTAGCGTTTGTCAAGACCGAAACGGATTATAGCCTCAGCCATGGAAAATGTTACAAGCGGTATCAGAAAATGAGATGTGATCTCAAGAAGCTCTTTTGTACTGTTGTCCGCAGGGTTTATGTTGGCGGTGTAGAGCTTTGTAAGGAACAAAAGCAGAATTTTCGAGCCGAAGGAACCAATAGCAAATATTATGGTATTGGAGGCAAGCTGTTTGTACTTGTTCATATATAACTTCCTTTATTTTATGATATAAAAGCATTATACCATATTTCTCCGTAAAATAAAATCATTTTTGAAAAAGTTTTCATGGATTCCGGCAGAAATTTTCTTTTTTGGTGAATTGGTGTGTTTTTATTCACAGAATTTGTGCAATGATACAAAAGAAAAATTTTTCTCAGAAAATGCAACATTTTGGCAGGCTCAGTTGTATAGCAAGTGAAGGGACTTTTATATGGGACGGCTGGCGTCCCGTAACAAGGCTGAAAGTTTTTCTCTTTTCGTGACTTAACTGGTCTTAAAGGCACAGAAGGGACGGTTTGCAGGGGCAGACCGGTGCTGTAAGGACAATGCTTCTCAATAAGGGCGGTACGGGACGCCGTACCGGAGCAGCATAGGTAAAGGCAGAAAAGAGAAGAGCTTAAAGCTTAAAAAGAAGGGAAATGTGCCGTGAGGCACTGAGTCATTGGAAATTTCCTCATGCAGACATGAGGAATGAAGAATATCAGATTCTTATGAATCTGTTTACATAGTTTGTTTACAGCTTGTCCACAAACTTATCTGAGAAATATAGTACACTATATTAAGGAATAGTGACTTAATTTGTGGGCGAAGGAGGAATCTATGTGCTGCAAATTGAAAAGCCGCAGGAAGAGGGCTTTCAGAGAGTATACCTGCAGCATATAGACGCTGTATATCGTGTATGCTATGGATTTATGAAAAACAATGCAGACGCCGAGGACGCAGCTCAGGAAACGTTTTTAAAGCTTTTGCAGAAAGGTGATAAACAGACCTTTGAAAGTGTGGAGCATGAACGTGCCTGGCTGATAGTCACTGCGTCCAATATCTGCAAAAACAATCTTAAAAGCTGGACGAGGCAGAAACGGGAAGAAGTGGAAAATACCGACGAAATCCCCGACAGCTGTAAGGAAGACAAGGAGATAAGCGCTGTGCTTGAAGCTGTACTGGATCTTCCGGATAAGTACAAGACGGCAATATATCTTTATTACTATGAAGAATACTCATGCAGCGACATTGCGTCGGCACTTGGGAAAAAAGAGTCAACCGTGCGTTCTCTTCTAAAAAGAGGAAGGGCACTGCTGGAGAAAAAACTGGGAGGTGAAGCAGATGAAAAATGAGGATATCAAAAGGGCATTTGAAAGCCTTACTCCCAATGAGGAGTTAAAGGAGCGTATGCTCAGAGCCATAACAGAAAAATCAGCGGCTGTTCTGAATGAAACATCTGCGGAACCGGTCAGGGTTCCATGGTATGTAAGATACAAGGCTCAGCTTGGTATGTGTACAGCGGCGGCTGTATGTGCGGCAGTCTTCGGATTTGCAGTGCTGAACCCTGCTTTGGTAAAGAACAGCGGCGATAAGGCGGCTCTTGTGGAAAAAGTAACCTGTACGGAAACTACAGCTGTAACTGAGGAAGCGAAAACGGAAACATCTGTAAATACACAGACTGAAAAGGCATCTCAGACTACAGAAATTACTGTGAAGAGTACAGCGGCTTCCACAGTAACGGCAACTGAAACATTGCCGGCAGTTACAGAGATAAAAGGCACCGAGGCTCCGGAAAAGCCGGCAGTTACAACTGGTGCAGTGACAGAAACCACGCAAAAGGTGACAGCCGCAGTAACTGAGGTGACTGACTCCACGGAAGAAATCGTAACATCTCTGTCGGAGGAACAGACAGATGTCACCACTTCGGTTTCAGTATCAAGACCCAGCCTTTACGGAGATCTGTATGACTTTAACCATGTAACATGGGCAGGTCTGAGCTATGCCACAAGCTACGAGGAGATACCCTACAGCAAAATAGTGAATCATTTAGGTTCAGGTGTGGCAACAGGCGACGGCGTTGAGGGAACATACACCATATTGCTTTACGAAATAAAGGGAATGCCTCTGGAAAATGCCATTGCGGTGCAGTATGCAGGTCAGACCTCTTATTACGTATTTTACAGCGTAGAATAAGGCAATCAGCCTTTTAAAACAGAAAAAGTATATGGCTGCTGCGGATTTAAGTCTGCGGCAGTCTTTTTTGCCTTTGGATTTCTCTAATTTGAGTCTTGACACCAGGGAACGGCTTTGATATAATATTTTATATATATCCTCTTAGAAAGAGAATTCAGAAAACAAGGCTGGTAAAGAAAAATGCCGGAATTAAAGATAAAAGACAGAGATCCCTATAAGAGGATCTACTCACTTTGCGCCGCTTCTGCAATGCTTTCCGTATTTGCAGGGGCATTCAGCATAATGTGGTATAAATGCTTCAGTGACGCTATACTTCTGCCCTTTTACAGAAGGGGCAACTGGGTCATGATAGCAATATATGTTATTCTTATAATGCTTTTCAGCAGCGTATTCGGAGGAATGAAAACAGGCTATCTGAGAAGAACGGACACATTTTATTCACAGACTTTGTCCATGGTCTGCGTGAATGTGGTGACATATTTTCAGATAAGTCTTATAGCAAGAGATTTTGTGGACCCTGTGCCGCTGCTTCTGCTGACCCTTTGTGATATTGCGGTGCTTCCTGTTTGGATAATTGCAACTAACAAGATATATTTCTACCTTTTTCCACCCAGAAAGCTTGTTATAATATACGGAGAAAAGGCGGCGGCAGAGCTTGTGGCGAAAATGAGCCGCAGAGTTGACAAGTACATGATATGCGAATCCGTAAGCGCAGACCGCACTGCGGAAGAGATGAAGGAGGCAATTGACAGATACGAGGGCGTTATTCTCTGTGATATGCCCGGTCAGCTGAGGAATGATATCCTCAAATATTGCTTTGCTAAAAAAATCCGTGTGTATGTTGCGCCGAAAATTTCAGATATTATAATAAGAGGAGCAGAGGAAATAAGGCTTTTTGATACTCCGCTTCTTTTGTGCAGAAACAGAGGTCTGAGTCCGGAGCAGCGTTTTGTGAAGAGAATATTCGATCTGTTTTTTGCAGTTATTGCAGGAGTTGTATTTCTGCCTGTGAGTCTTATTATTGCTGTCTGCATAAAGGCAGAAGACGGCGGACCGGTGCTGTATAAGCAGAAACGCCTTACCCTGGACGACAGGGTATTCAGTGTGTATAAATTCAGAAGCATGATACAGGATGCGGAAAAGCACGGGGCACAGCTTGCCACAGAGGACGACAGCCGCATTACTAAGGTGGGAAAAATTCTCCGGAAATGCCGCCTTGATGAACTGCCCCAGATACTGAATATTCTGAAGGGTGATATGTCCGTTGTAGGGCCAAGGCCGGAAAGACCGGAGCTTGCCCGCAAATATGAAGAGGATATGCCGGAATTTGATTTCAGACTCCGTGTTAAGGCAGGCCTTACCGGATATGCCCAGGTAACGGGACTTTATGACACATCGCCCTATGATAAGCTTAAAATGGATCTTATGTATATTGAGCAGTACTCCCTGCTGCTTGACATCAGAATAATAATGATGACCATAAAAACCATGATCTTTCCCGGCGAAAGCAACGAGGAAACAAGGCTTCACGAACAGCAGGAAGCAGACAGCATGACAAATCACGGCAGTGATGAAAGGCAGGTTTAATATGAGAATTACAGCAGTTATAATGGCAGGCGGCAAGGGTGAGAGATTCTGGCCCAGAAGCAGAACCCATCTGCCGAAGCAGTTTTTATCCCTTACGGCGGACAGGGAAACCATGATACAGAAGACTGTAGGCAGACTGAAGGGCATTGCAGAGCCTGAGGATATCTTCATTGTGACCAATAAAATGTATGCAGATCTGGTATCGGAGCAGCTGCCTTTCATACCAAAGGAAAATGTACTCCTTGAACCCTGCGGCAGAAATACAGCGCCCTGTATCGCTTTAGCGGCGGCGGTTATTGAGAAGAAGTACGGTGAGGAAACAATAATGCTGGTGCTTCCGTCGGATCATCTCATCAGATATGAGGAAATGTACGCCGACACCCTCAGACAGGCAGTAGCAGTGGCAGAATCTGGACAAAGGCTTGTGACTATCGGCATAACGCCTGCATATCCGGAAACAGGCTATGGATATATACAGTTCGGGCGTGATTCAGATCTGGGAATGCACGGCGTATACAAGGTAAAGCGTTTTGTGGAAAAGCCGGATATTGATACTGCAAAAGAATATCTTGCATCAAGAAAATATCTCTGGAACAGCGGAATGTTCGTCTGGAAAACCGGTACGATTCTTGAGAATATGGAAAAATTCATGCCGGAGGTTTACAGCACTGCCTGCAACATAGCGGAGCATTTCGGGCAGGAGGATTTTGAGGCTGTGCTTTCTGAGAAGTATGAAAATATGCCCTCTGAATCCGTAGATTTCGGCATTATGGAGAAGGCTGATGAAATATACACCATACCCGGAAGCTTTGGCTGGGACGACGTGGGAAACTGGCTGGCTGTTGAAAGGATAAATTCCACCAACGACCTTGGCAACTACGTTGAAGGCGACGTTATCACCATAGGCACGGAGCACAGCACCATATGCGGCGGAAAACGCCTTATTGCGGCGGTGGGAATTGAAAATATCATCGTTGTGGATACAGACGACGCCATTCTCATATGTGCCAAGGACCACACCCAGGACGTTAAAAAGGTAATAGAAAATCTGAAAATATGCAACAGGGCGGCACTTCTGTAACCCTCCCACCACCTTCGGCGGTCCGTCCCTCCCTACAGGAGGGCTATGAAAGGCGTCCCTGAAAGGGAAGCTGGCACGGCGAAGCCGTGACTGAAGGGTTCATCAAATACGCCCCACAAACAGAAAGGAAGTTTTCACAATGGCAAAACACGCACTTATCACAGGTATCACAGGACAGGACGGTTCATATCTGGCAGAGCTTCTGCTGGAAAAGGGCTACGAGGTTTACGGCATTATGCGCCGGAAGAGCGTTATGGACTACGGAAACGTGGAACATCTCAAAGACAAGGTTCACTTCATCTATGCTGATATGACAGATGAAATATCCCTCATCTCTGCAATGCAGATCTCACAGGCTGACGAGGTGTATAACCTTGCGGCACAGTCATTCGTAGCCACAAGCTGGGAACAGCCTATGGCTACAGCGGAAATTGACGCCCTCGGCGTTACAAAAATGCTTGAAGCTATCCGCATTGTAAAGCCTGAGGCAAGATTCTACCAGGCTTCAACCTCTGAAATGTTCGGTCTGGTGCAGGAAATGCCTCAGACAGAGAAAACGCCCTTTTACCCAAGAAGTCCCTATGGCGTTGCAAAACTCTACGGTCACTGGATTACTAAAAACTACCGTGAAAGCTACGGACTTTTCGCTTGCTCCGGCATTCTCTTCAACCACGAATCAGAACGCAGAGGTCTGGAGTTCGTTACAAGAAAGATAACCGACGCCGTTGCAAGAATCGCCGCAGGCAAACAGGAATGCGTGGAGCTTGGCAATATGGACTCAAAGCGTGACTGGGGTCATTCAAAGGACTATGTCCGTGCAATGTGGCTCATGCTTCAGCAGGATACACCCGATGACTACGTTATCGCAACAGGCGAAACAAGAACTGTAAGAGAATTTGTGGAAACAGCTTTCGGTCATGCAGGAATCGAAATCGAATGGCAGGGTGAAGGCGTAAACGAAATTGGAATCAACAAGGCAAACGGCAAAACCGTTGTAAAGGTAAATCCCCGATTCTTCCGTCCGGCAGAGGTGGACGTTCTCCTCGGAAATCCTGCAAAGGCTGAGGCTGCTCTCGGCTGGAAGAGAGAAATTTCATTCTCACAGCTTGTGGAGAGAATGGTTAAAAATGATATGGCAATAGTTGCCGCTGAAAAGTAACCGGAGGACGCCATGAAAATCGCATTTGACGCTCTGCCGCTTATCAGCGAAAGAATGACAGGCATAGGCTACTGTCAGGCAGGGCAGATACAGGCTCTTATGGCACTTCATCCGGAAAACCGTTATGTCATGCAGTTCTTTGCCGCAGGCGATGGCGGCGAAAAGCGGAAACGGCTCCAGTCCTACGAGGATAACCGTGCAGAGATACGGCAGGGCAAATGCTCAGGCTATCTTTATCGTCTTGTGTCGAATTTCCTTCCTGTGCCTTACAATTATTTTTTCGGCAAGGACGCTGACATAACCCATTTCTTCAACTATATAGTTCCGCCGAAGGTAAGCGGAAAAACTGTTGTAACGGTTCATGACATGGTGTACAAGACCTTTCCCGAAACTGTAAGAGGAAGAACCAGATATATGCTGGAAACAGGTCTGAAACGCTCCATGAAAAGAGCAGACCTTATTGTTACGGATTCGGAATTTTCAAGGACAGAGATAGTGAAATATTTTCCTCAGTGGGAAAATAAACTGAGAGTCGTACCCTGCGGCGTTGACAGAGCAAGGTTTCACCCTGTTGAAAATGCCGCCGCCATTGATGAAACAAAAAAGCTCCTTGGCATAGAACGGGAATATTTTCTGTATCTCGGCACCCTTGAACCCAGAAAAAATCTCAGACGTTTAGCTGTTGCCTACAACGACTTCCGCAGAGGAAAGTCTGAATACCCTTGTCTTGTGCTTGCAGGAGGAAAAGGTTGGCTGAATGACGAGCTTATGGCTGCAATTAAGGAGCTTCATCTGGAAACAGATGTAAAGCTTGTATCATACGTTCCGGAAGAGCATATATGCACTCTTATGTCCGGTGCGCTGGCGTTTGTCTTTCCGTCAATATACGAGGGTTTTGGTATGCCGCCGCTGGAAGCTATGGCTTGCGGCGTACCTGTCCTTACTACTCATGCGGCGTCATTGCCGGAGGTGGTGGGCGACTGTGCAATGATATGCGACCCGTATCACCCGGAACAGATGACAGACTGCCTTGAAAGACTTTACAGGGAATCAAAGCTCAGACGTCAGCTTTCAGAGGCAGGTCTTAAACGGGCAAGAATGTTCTCATGGGAAAATGCGGCGGCTGTTCTCTATGACGTCTATAAGGAGGCACTTGGTGGCTGAAAAGAAAAAACTTCGTATTCTCCAGGTAAATAAGGCATATTACCCTCATATCGGCGGTATAGAGAGCCTTGTGAGAACATATGCTGTGGAACTTATGAAACGCCCTGACGTTCAGATGCAGGTGCTTGTATGCCAGGATAAAAGAGGAAAAACCACACATGAAATAATAGAGGGCGTACCTGTCACAAGAGCAGGCAGTATGGGTACATTCGCCTCCTGTCCGCTGTCACTGTCATTTTTCCGTCTGTTCCGTAAATTGTCGAAAAACGCCGATGTTATTCTCTTTCATATGCCCTTTCCGCTGGGTGACCTTGCCTGTCTGCTGTCGGGATTCAAGGGCAGAGTGGTGCTGGCATGGCACAGCGACGTTGTAAAGCAGAAAAAGCTTCTCACGTTTTATAAGCCTGTGCTGAAGAAATTTCTTAAACGTGCCGACGCTGTTGTAACAGCCACAAAGGGACATATTGACAGCTCTGCATTTCTGCCGGAATTCCGGGATAAATGCTCTGTTATACCCTACGGCTTAAATGCTGACAAATACATAAATGCTCCGCTTGCACCGGTGCTTTCAGAAAAGCTCTGTGACAAAAAGGCTGTGAAGGTTCTCTTTACAGGCAGGCTTGTGTATTACAAGGGCATAGACGTTCTTCTCCGTGCCTTTGAAAAAGTACGCAGATGCGAGCTTTTCATTGTGGGTACAGGTGTACTGGAGGAGGAGCTTAAAAAATCAGCTGAGAAAATGGAGCAAAAGGTGCATTTTCTCGGAGTGCTTTCTGATGAAGAGCTGAGATCCGCATTTTCCGACTGCGATATATTCGTGCTGCCTTCCGTGGAAAACAGCGAAGCATTCGGAATAGTCCAGCTGGAGGCAATGGTCTACGGCAAGCCTGTTATAAATACAGCTCTGCCCACAGGCGTACCCTTTGTGAGCCTTCATGAGGAAACAGGACTTACCGTTCCTCCGAAGGACTCTGACGCCCTTGCAAAGGCGATAAATTATCTTGCGGAAAACAGGGATATCCGTGAAAAATACGGAAAAGCAGGCTTTCTCCGTGTTAAAAATGAATTTGATGAAAAAAAAGTGCTTGACAGGCTGTATGATGTCCTGAAGAAAGGCGTGATAGAATGATAGCAGACAGCCGCAAAACCGCCCTTGTAATAGGTGCGGCAGGATTTGTGGGCGGATATCTTGCAAAGCATCTGAAAAATGATCTGGGCAGAGATACTGTTCTCACAAAGCTTTCCCATGAAAGCATAAAAAGCGAAGGCTTTCCTGTATACGATCTTGATATTTTAAGGCAGGATGATATATATTCTCTTCTGAAAAAATTAATGCCGGAGGAGATATACCACCTGGCGGCACAAAGCTCTGTTGCCCTTTCCTGGAAGGATCCGGGATTTACGGCGGCGGTGAATATTACAGGCTGTCTGAATCTCCTGGAAGCAGTAAGGAGCATAGAGGGGTATTCTCCGAAAATACTGCTGATAGGTTCCGGTGAGGAATACGGTTTCCTTCCCGATGGCGTAACTCTCGTTTCGGAGGATACTCCTCTGAATCCCGGCAACCCTTACGCTGTTACAAAAGCCGCCCAGAATATGTTTGGCTCAGTCTACGCCAGAAGCTACGGAATGCACATTGTCATGGTGAGAGCCTTTAACCACATAGGTCCGGGACAGCTTCCTCAGTTTGCGGCGGCAGATTTTTGCAGGCAGACAGCGGAGATAATGGCGGGAAAACGTGAAAATATTATCCGTACAGGCAATCTCAGTGCAAAAAGAGATTTCACAGACGTCCGTGACGTGGTGAGAGCATATGGACTTTTGGCAGAAAAGGGCAGGGACGGAGTGACATATAATGTAGGCAGCGGCGAATGCCTGTCCATAGAGGAGCTTCTGAAGGAGATAATAAAACAAAGCGGCGCAGAAATAAGGCATGAAACAGACCCTCTGAAACTCAGGCCCTCCGATATGCCGGAGATTCGTGCGGATATATCCAGACTTCAGAGGGATACAGGCTGGAAAAGGGAAATTCCGCTGGCTCTGACCCTTCGTGAAATGCTTGAATATGAGCTTGACAGGATAAAAAATAATAAGGAGTGAATGCAGTGGCAGGAAAAGGAGAAGGCACAAAGGCAGAGGAACGTGTAATAGTGGAAACATATTCCGAGGAATTATCCACGCTTTCCAAAAGCCCTTCAATGGTGCTTGTGCATAAGTTCGGCGAAAGGCAGAATGCCTATAACCGCAATATGGAGGCAAGAATGCAGGCAGTGCAGTCTGTATGCCGCCGTTTTCAGGGCGAAATAAATGAACTGCAGGAGGAGAATGACAAGCTCAGAGCCCAGCTGAAGGTTGAAAAGGAGAGAAACCGTCAGCTTTTCGAAAAAATGGCTCACGATATGAAGAATATGCAGAATGTTATCAATCAGATAAGACTCTATACAGACCTCAATACAAAGGCGATAAAACGCATGAGCGACGAAAATAGCTCCGACGGATCTGAGAATGAAAATGCGGTGAAAAAGGCATGAAATAATTGACAAAACAGGCGTTTTGTGATATAATAAATACATATTGAAATTCTTTTTCCGGACAGAACAGGAGGAAATTGCTATGGGTATTTTTTCAAGAATAGGTGATGTACTGAAGGCAAATATTAATGATATGATAGACCGTGCGGAAGATCCTGAGAAGATGGTGAAGCAGATCATACTTGACCTGCAGAAGGACGTCCGCACTTCCACAGAAGCTCTGGGAAAGGCTATGGCAAGCCAGAGAATAGCAGAGCGTCAGCATGAACAGGCAGTACGTACAGCTGCAGGCTGGGAATCAAAGGCAAAGGCTGCTCTTGCAGCAGGCGATACAGAAATGGCAAAGAAGGCTCTTTCCTATAAGGTAAAGGCTGACGCTGATGTTGAATCCACCGCCCAGATGCTGGAAACCATTACGACCCAGACTGAGGCAGTCCGTGACCAGGTGGAGGCTCTGAAGGCTAAGCTTGACGAGGCAAAGAGCAGACAGGCAATGCTTATTGCACGTTCCCAGATGGCAAAGACCCAGAAAAACCTTGCTCAGTCCATGGGCGGAGTAGACGCTTCTGCAGCGCTTGACAAGTTTAATCGCATGGAAGAGAAAATTGAAAGACAGGAAGCGGAAGCTGCTGCATTTGCTGAAATTGCAGGCGGAAGCAGCGATATGAAGAGTTTCGAGGAGCTTGAAAATGATATGAAGGTGGACGCAGAGCTTCAGCGCCTTATGGCAGAGATGAACGGCGGACAGACAGCTGTTTCCGATACAGAGGGAGGCACTTTATAATGGATAAAAAGGCAGGAGGTCTTACAGGCATTTCCTTTCTGCTGGCAGCTATAATTTCGCTTTCAGCAGTAGCATATTTCGTATGCAAGGTAATGGAAAGACGTGCATATAACGAAAGATGGAGCGAATATGACGAATGCGGTCTTGGCTGATAACAGGACCCTATAGTATAAAAACATCAGGCTGTCAGGGGTTTGTACGCCGTATGACAGCCTGTTTTTGATAAAACAACAAAAACGCACACACATGAAAGGAGTACCATGGAAAAGAAAAACGAAGCAATTGTAAGAGAACGTATAGAGAATATTGTAAGGGAATTCAGGGAAAACCAGGAAAAGGCTGCGGAGCTTGCAAGAGAATCCTACGACAGATACATCATACCTGCGGAGCTTTACGGAAAGTACGACGTAAAGCGTGGACTTCGTGACGCAGACGGAAAGGGAGTTGTGGCAGGACTTACAACTGTAAGCCAGATAACCGCAAGCCGTGAGGAGAACGGAAAACGCATTCCGGAAGCAGGCAGACTGCTTTACAGAGGAATTTCTATAGAGGACCTTGTAAACGGCTTTATTGCACAGAACAGATTCGGCTTTGAGGAGATAGTTTACCTGCTGCTTTCCGGCGAACTGCCTACAAAGGCACAGCTTGACAGCTTCCATGAGCTTCTGGCAGAGTATCAGTTCCTTCCGGAGAAGTTCAAAAGCGGCATTATCATGAAGATGCCCAGCGATAATATTATGAGCACCATGGAAAAATGCGTGCTGTCCCTCCATGCGGTGGATCCGAAGGCTGATGATACTTCGGTTGAAAACGTAATGCGCCAGAGTCTGGAGCTTATAGCACGTTTCCCTGCAATGGCTGTATACAGCTATCAGGCGGCACAGTATTTCCGCCAGGGTGAAAGCATGGTATACCACAGACCGGATCCTTCAAAGACAATTGCGGAGAATTTTCTCATAATGCTCCGTCCCGACGGACAGTATACCGAGCTGGAGGCAAGACTTCTTGACCTGGCGCTGGTGCTTCATGCAGAGCATGGCGGCGGCAACAACTCTGCATTTACAGTTCATGTTGTGACCTCCTCCGGAACTGATACCTATTCTGCAATATCTGCGGCACTTGGCTCTCTGAAGGGACCCAAGCACGGCGGCGCAAACCTCAAGGTCATGGAAATGATGGAAGACCTGAAGCAGAATGTTCCGGACTGGAAAAACGAAAGCGCTCTTCGTGAATATCTCAGAAAGCTTCTTGATAAGGAAGGCTTTGACAGAAGCGGTCTTATCTACGGTATGGGTCATGCAATTTATTCGATATCAGACCCGAGAGCAGTAATTCTGAAGGAATTTGCAGAGAAGCTGTCTGTGGAGAAGAACTGCCACGACGAATTCGAGCTTTACGCAGATGTGGAAAGAATTGCAAAGGAGCTTATTGCAGAGAAGAGAAAGATCTACAAGGGCGTTTGTGCGAATGTAGACCTGTACAGCGGCTTTGTATATAAAATGCTGGGAATACCCATGGATCTGTATACTCCGCTGTTTGCCGTTGCAAGAATAGCAGGCTGGTCTGCACATCGTCTGGAGGAGCTTATAAATTCCGCCAAAATAATAAGACCATCATATCTGCCTGTAAGGGAACCAAGGGCATATACAGCTATTGAAGACAGATAAGGCAATTGGAGGCATGGGCAAATGTTCCGGGAAAGCATGAGGCTTCTGCGAAAAACAGGAAAAAACCTTATATTATTTGAAGCTGGTGTGCAGCTGGTGACCTTTGCTGTACTGGTGCCTTTTATAGGCGCTGTTGCTGAAGGTGCTGTTCATCTGGCAGGACTTAAATATCTTACAAATGAAAATATCGTAAAACTGCTGAAATCTGTGTGGACTCTGCCGGCGGCGGCGCTTATTATACTGATAATCACAGCTCAGACGCTTCTGCATTTCACAGGTGCAACAGTATGCTTCAGAGCTTCTGTAAGCGGACATAAGCTCAGTTTCAGTGAGCTTATAAACGAGCTTGCCTCCTCATTAAAAAGAATGTTCGCACCGGGAGCCTGTACCCTTGTGCTTCATATTCTGCTGCTGATGCCTGCAATATTCGTTCCTGCGGCAGGAGGACTGCTTTCCATATCCGGCATACCGGACGTTCTCACAAGGATAATAAGCGACCCGAAAACACTGGTGCTGATATATTCAGACTCTGTGGTGACGTCAATACTTCTGAGCCTAAGATGGATGACTGCTATCCCTGTGTACGTATGCCGCAGATGCAGTTTCCGTGCAGCAAGAAGACGGAGCATACGTCTTATCTCCGGAAGATCCTTGAGAGTTTTTGCAGGATTTCTTGCCTGGAGCTTTGCCTTCTTCGGTGCCTTTGCCCTGTCCGTAATATTTGTGACATGGGCAGGAATTTTCTGCATTTCCAGAACGGTAGGCTATGTATCCTACGGAAGCGAATACATTCAGATAATAAGATACTGTCTTTTGTTTGTGGCGTTTTTATTTTCAGCTGCGGCAGTACCTTATCTTTCAGCAGGAATGTTTGTGCGGTATGAAAAATACCTTTCCGGAAGAAAAACTGTGGGCGTCAGCAAGGGAAAGAAAACTGCCCGTAAAAGGAAGACAAGGCATCTTCCGGCAGTTCTGGCAGCGGCAGCTCTTATACTGGTGAACGGAACATATATCTACAGACTTGCCTCCGGTGAAGCGGCAGTCCGGTTCGTGCTAAACGTTCAGCCAATGGTAATAGCTCACAGAGGAGCCTCGTTTGCAGCACCGGAAAATACCATATATGCCTTCAATGCTGCCATTGAAGCAGGAGCCGACGGTATAGAGCTTGACGTACAGCAGACAAAGGACGGAGTGCCTGTGGTTGTCCATGATATCAACCTTAAAAGGATCGCAGGCATAAACCGGGAGGTTTCCTCCTTTACCTATGATGAGATCTCACAGCTGGATGTCGGCAGCTGGTTTGATGAAAAATACAGTGACGCTTCCATAATGAAGCTTGAAGATGTAATTGAACTTGCCGGCGGAAAGGTGTTTCTCAACATAGAGCTGAAAAGAGGAGCGCTGAACAGGAATATAGAGCAGAAAACAGTGGATCTGATAAGAAAATACGGCATTGAGAATGACTGCTGCGTCACTTCCTTTTCCTATGAATCCCTTAAACGCATAAAGAGATACGATCCTGATATAAAGACAGGTCTTATAATGAGCATAGCCACAGGAGATTTTTACAGCCTTGAAGCGGCAGACGCCTTCAGCATAAACAGCATCTTTGTGAATGCCGGCGTGGTGAATAATGCCCATCAGCAGGGCAAGGAGGTTTACGCATGGACGGTAAACAGTCCCGGAGAAATGCGGCGTGTCCTGGGAGTAAACGCTGACCATATCATAACCGACAGACCGGAGCTTTTATTTGAACAGATAAACCGCAGTATTACAGAGGATACACTGCTTGATACAGCCATACGGCTTATATCATAGGAGGACAGAGATGAAGCTTTATGCCTGTTTTTTCAGAGAAAAGGACTGGGTGAGCCAGCATGAAGCCGCCCACAGACTGCTTAGGTTCTGTCTTATGAAGGAGTACGGAATAGAGGAGTATTCCCTTGGAAAGGGCAGGCACGGCAAGCCTTATCTTGAAAATCACCCTGATGTGAAGATCAACCTGTCCCATTGCAAGGGCCTTGCCGTATGCGGTACGGGAAATGTTCCGCTGGGTGCAGACTGCGAAGGCATAAGAGAAGTGAGAAGCGGCGTTGTAAGGCGTGTATGCACGGAAACGGAGAAAAATGAGATAGAGAATTCATCTGACCCGGCGCTTGTGTTCACAAGAATGTGGACGCTGAAGGAAAGCTTTGTAAAAGCAGTGGGCAGAGGGATTTCCTACCCTATGAGGAATGTTTCCTTTTCCTTTGATAAAAACAATATTCTCACAAATGTAACAGGTGCATTTTTCCGTCAGTATGTGCTGGACGGAAAATATGTAATATCCCTCTGCGGTGCAGGAAATGAACAGGACGTTTCCCTGGAGATAGTTTCAGAAAAAGCGTTAAGACAATAAAGGCAATACCGCACAAAGACTGTGCGTAAGATGCGCAGTCAGATTTTTTGTCAGATGAAACAAAAAACGCAGCTGCTACTTTGTGTATCAGCGAGGCTTTTTGTGAAATATGACGGAAAAGCTGCAAGCAGATTGCGTACAGAGTCGTAAGACGTGCTTTGTGCGGTGTTGCCTAAAAAATCAACCTCCCTGTCAGTGACAGAGGAGGCTTTTTTGTCAGTTATCATGTTTTGCTGCGGCGACAAGGAGATTCCATGTGGCAACGTCTGTTTTGCCGGTCTGAGGCTGACCGCTGAGCTTCTGGAATTCCTTTACAGCCTGCTGTGTTGCGCTGTCGTATCGTCCCGTGACCTGCACATCTCTTAAATTGTAAAAGCTGAGACTCAGAAGCTTCAGCATTGCCTGTATCATGAAAACCGCCAGACCCTCGTCGTTCAGTCCTATATTCAGCGTATTTTCCGGATATGCACTGACAGCGGCAGGCTGCTGGAGAATTTTTCTTGAATATTCAGAGCGAATTTTTTCCCATGTAGCAGAACTTGCTTCACCGGTAGGTCTAAGACCGTTCCGCTGCTGGAACGCCTTTACCGCAAATGCAGTTTCCCTTCCGTAAATTCCGTCGGGTATTACCGCAGGAAGATTCCTGTCAAAACGGGAAAGACCGTGGAGCATTTTCTGCAGTTCACGTATATGCTCTCTTCTCTGGTATTGTGTATATGCCATAAATGAAACGCTCCCTTCTTTTATCTCGTTATGGTGTAGCCCGGTGACTGATAGGGTCTTTTGTCCATTCCGAAACGCAGGTCAGAGTAAAGCTTTGTTATTGCGTCCCATACAGTGGAACCCACCACGCCGTTCTGAGGCAGACCGTAAAGCTTCTGGAATGCCATGACAGCAGCCTTTGTCACAGGACCGAAATAGCCGGTGGCAGAAACGTCGTTTATTTCGGGATAGGTCTGGTGAATATAGCTGAGATATGTCTGAAGGAACTTTACAGCCTCGCTTGAAGAACCCTCTCTGAGTACAACGCCGGGAAAGAGAATGACTTCCTCCGGGTTTATCTCCGACAGCGGAGAACTGTCTATTATCCCGAAATATGCCCTGTAAATATCCCTTGCAGTTGTCCTGTCAACAATGCCGGTCTGGGGCAGACCGAAAACCTGCTGAAATGACTTTACGGAATTTTCCGTTTCCTGTCCGTAGTAGCCTGTTATTTCAACAGGCTGTACGGCGTCGTAATATGCACCTATAACTGAAAGATAGTACTGTAAGTTGCGGATTTTGTCGCCCTGCATACCAGGTCTGAGGGTTTCCGTAAACTGCCTTGCAGCCTCCTCTTCACGCAGACCCTCTGAATTAAGCTCGGAAAGCTTTTTCACACTGGTGAAAATATATGCAATCTTGTACCATGTGGCACTGTCCACTATTCCGGTGGGTTCAAGACCGAATATCTCCTGGAATACACGTACAGCGTCCTCAGTGGCGTAGTCAAAGTCACCGCTGACGTCTGCGATTTTCGGAATGGCAGGGTAATTTCCCGAAATCCGATTAAGCTGTACCTGTATGGTTCGTGCTTCGTTTCCGAAATAGCCAAGAGATATGGGAAAGCCTGGATAGGAGGGCGTACCGGTGCGGACGGGAACGTCACTGACAATGTCTATATTATCGCCGTAGTATCGGGCAAGTATCTCGTAGGGTACAAGACCCTCCTCCGCCAAGGCAACTGTACCCCACTGGGAAAGTCCGTCGCAGACAGCGGTAGTACCGTTGCAGAATGCTGTGAAAAGCGGCTCTACACTGCCCTGTCTGCGGACATAGCTGTTGAAGATCTCGTCTGTTATCTGAGAAATATTTTCGAATATCTGTCTGCCCTTTACGAATTTCTGGTCATACTGGGTGTTGTCGGTAATATCAAAATTATATCCTCTTGAACGGTACCATTCAGTGTAGTAACGGTTAAGGGCAAAGCTTATAATGGCATAAATATTTGCACGTATGGCTGCTTCCGGCCATGTAGGAAAAATTTCGCTTGACGCTACGTTTTTTATATATTCCGGAAAGGGCAGGGTTATGTTTTCTCCCGGACTGTCGGGAGTACCCAGATGTACTGTAATGTATTCCGGTATATAGGGTTCTCCTATGGGCATTGCTTCACCTCCTAAAACTTAGGTTCTGTATTCTGGTTGATGATAGCAGGCTGGTCATTGCCGGAACCTTCCGGAAGAGGTATAAGCTCAAAGGGCTGTACAGATGTTATCCCGGAGAAAACAGGAACAGAAGTGCTTTCCATACGGCTGTATCCCGGAAGGAATGCCCTTATCTCATAAGTGCTGTAGGGCTGAGAGGGTATGTCGCCTACAGGAGGTGCAGGAAGTCTTACCTTCGGAGTGGAACCGCTGCTGTCGGTGACAAGAGTCATAAGCAGCTCGTTATCCATACCCGTCTTTTTAAGTATAAGCACCGAAACGCCCTCAAGAGGAAGTGCATTTCCGGCTGTACGTGCAGTAACCTGTATCCAGCCAAAGGAGGTTTCCGTTTCTGCCGGAGTTTCCGCAGACGGCTTCTGTACCGGCACAGGATTCAGAATAAGCTCCGGCATTGGTTCAACAGGTTCCGGCACAGATTCGACGAATTCCGGCACAGATTCGACAGGTTCCGGCATTGGCTCAACTGGTTCTGGTACAGGTTCTGGTACAGGCTCGACAGGTTCGGGTACAGGTTTGACAGGCTCCGGCATTGGCTCCACAGGCTCCGGCACAGGTTTGATAGGCGGCTTCGGCTCATATCCTGAGCTTGAACGGCTGTAAAGCTCCATCATTTCTCTCATGTAATCATCGGGTGTTTTTGCAGGCATAAGGCACCTCCGGTAAGTTATTATATTTCTGGATATATGTATATGCAGTCTTCTGAAAATAAATGCAGCAAAAGCCGCACAAAACCCTAAGCGGAAATTCTGTGCGGCATAGCTCTCATATTAAACCGATGTGCCGGTATCCGCCACTGCTTCACGGCGGAACAGGAGGGATATGCACCAGACGGCGCAGATTGCAATGATAATATAAATGGCACGGCTGATAAGAGAACCGGCGCCGCCGAATAACCATGCAACAAGGTCAAACTGGAAAATACCCACCAGACCCCAGTTTATCCCGCCTATAATGAGAAGAATAAGTGCAAGCTTGTCCCACATAAATTTCACCTCTTTCCGAAGGAATAGGGTTTTACCTGCAATGATATTATTGCACATTTCAGACGTATATATTCTGCAAAAATAAGGAAACGCCATACTTTTCGTGTGTTTGAAAATATGTGCAGATTAAACAAAACGAAGGCGTAAAAGTAATTTTTTTCCAAAATCCCTTGACTGTATGCATAAAATAGTGTATAATAACCATAGTGAGAGTAATCCATATTTAATATTGAATTATTATCACTCGTTTTGTTGTCTCCTTTCTTTTGTTCTATTTTTTATATAATTGTTTCTGCCGGAGTTTCTGCTCCGGCATTTTTTTTACATTAAATGCTGAATAATATTATTTAATCTTGCAAAGACCACTGTGCTGTGGTATAATATTAAAAACGGAAAAGCAGGAGAAATTTATGGAAAAAATTTTTGACACCCACGCTCATTATACCGACAGTGCCTTTGATGAGGACAGGGAAACTCTCATATCATCTCTGAGGGACAAAAACGTTTCCCTTGTAATGCAGGCGTGTACAGACCTTGAAGACGCTGTAAAAATACAGGCTTTGGCAGACAGGTTTGATTTCATGTATGGGTCAGCAGGCGTTCATCCGGAGAATATGGGAGATTCTTTGCCGGAGGATCTGTATGACAGGCTGAAAAAACTTGCAGAGCATAAAAAGGTTCTTGCAATCGGCGAAATAGGTCTTGACTACCATTATGAAGGCTACGACAGACAAGCACAGATTCAGCTTTTCAGAATGCAGCTGGAGCTGGCAAGGGAGCTTTCACTGCCTGTTATCGTACACAGCCGTGACGCCACTGAGGACTGCATGAATATTCTGCGGGAATATAAGCCCATGGGCGTTATGCACTGCTTCAGCGGCAGCGCAGAAACCGCAAGGGAAGTTGTTTCCCTGGGAATGTATATCGGCTTTACGGGAGTGCTGACCTTCAAAAATGCAAAGAAGGCGCTTCGTGCCCTGGAAGCAGTTCCGGAGGACAGACTTGTTCTGGAAACAGACTGTCCCTATATGGCGCCGGTGCCATTCAGAGGAAAACGCTGCGACAGCAGTATGATAGCATATACAGCGGAAGCGGCAGGCAGAGTCCTGGGAAAGAGTACAGAGGAGGTACTGAAGCAGACCTTTGAAAACGCCCTCAGACTTTATAATATGAAAAAGGAAGGATAATAAACATGATAAATCTCTATATGCTCCTTGCAGCGGCAGGACTTGCAGTAAGCTTTGTGCTTCTGGTAAAGGGTGCTGATTACTTTGTAGAAGGCTGTGTGTCCATTGCAAAGCTTCTGAAAGTGCCTAATCTCATTATCGGACTGACAATTGTGGCAATGGGAACAAGCGCACCGGAGGCGGCAGTAAGTATTTCCGGTGCAGTTACAGACCCTTCAGACGCAGGCATAACCCTCGGCAATCTCCTTGGCTCAAACCTTCTGAATATTCTGTTGATTCTGGGCGTGTCGGCGGTTATCGTGCCTATGAGCGCAGACAGATCCCTTCTGAAAAAGGATTTTCCGCTGCTTTTAGGCTCTGCAATACTTGTTCCGCTGCTGTTTTATGTCTTCGGATACAGAGGAACACGTCTGGCTGGCGTGATAGTGCTTGCATTTTTCGCAGTGTTTATGGTGTGGACAATTATGAACGCCCTTTCCAGCAGAAAACGTGTTCAGATGGCGGAAATGATAGCAGATGACTGCGACGAGGTTACAGATGATGAGCCTATGTCAAGGCTGAAAAGCATTCTGTATGCCGTATGCGGACTTGCTGTAGTAATAGGCGGAGGACAGCTTGCTGTATACTGTGCAAAATACATTGCCCGTGGATTCGGCATAAGCGAATCTCTCATAGGACTGACAGTGGTTGCACTGGGAACCTCTCTGCCGGAGCTTATAACCTCGGTGGTTGCCGCAAGGAAAGGCAACAGCGATCTGGCACTGGGCAATGTTATCGGCTCCAATCTGTTCAATATACTGTTTGTATTGGGACTGTCGCTGCTCATTTCACCCTTCAGCGTAACTATGGACAATATGTTCGACGCACTGGCTGTACTTGCTTCCACGATTCTGTGCTACGCATTTGCGGCGACAAAGAAAATCGGAAGGGTAAAGGGACTGATATTCCTTCTGTGTTACGGCGTATATCTGACCTATATCATAATGAGAGATGTCGTGCTTTAAAAAACATAAGAAAGAGCCTGTCACGTAAAAATGACAGGCTCGCTTTTTAGGCAATACCGCACAAAGACTGTGCGTAAGATGCGCAGTCAGATTTTTTGTCAGATGAAACAAAAAACGCAGCTGCTACTTTGTGTATCAGCGAGGCTTTTTGTGAAATATGACGGAAAATATGCAAGCAGATTACGTGCAGAGTCTTAAGACGTGCTTTGTGCGGTATTGCCTTTATTCTGAATACATC
>JAQXHO010000033.1 GCA_029007315.1 Oscillospiraceae bacterium | reverse complement strand
CTTAGGTGTAGCTGTACGAACAGCTGTGCACACGCCTCTCTTCTGCGGTGAGCTCTGGTTTGTAGTTACCTTCTTCTTAGAATTGTAACCCTTCTGAAGTGCCGGAGCAGTAGACTTGTCCTCAAGCATCTTTCTTCCCTTACGTACCAACTGATTAAACGTAGGCATTAATCTTCCTCCTTTTCAAAAAAATATGAGATGATATGCAGTATTGTACCGCATACCATCTCATTATATACCCGTTATTTCTCTTTGTCAAGCATTTTTTTGCATTTTTCACATTTTCCTAATAAATATTACTTTTTACCGCTGTTTACTGCCCATCACGCCAGTATTCAAACTCCGTTTCCGTAAGTCCCGCTGCACGGGCGGCGTAATATTTCAGTATCAAACCTGCGTCGGATGTATCAGTCTTTCCGTCCCTGTTTACATCCGCAGCCCTTAAAAGAATATCATCAACCGGTGTTCCTGCTGCATTTTTTGAATACAGCATAAGTACTGTACCGGCGTCCTCAGGCGATATTGTACCGTCACCGTTCAGATCTCCGGCAGAAGGAGAAAACGATTCTGTTGTGGTTGTGTATGTGGGAACTGTAGCTGTTGTGGTGTTGCTTACCGTTGTAGTGTAGGTAGGTATCGTAGCCGTTGTGGAATATCCTGTTGTGGTGTATGTAGGCACTGTTACTGTTGTGGTACGTGTAGTTGATGTATAAGTAGGTATTGCGGTTGTTGTTGTGGTGGTGGTAGTTGTGCTTGTATATACGGGCGTTGTGGTTGTAGTTGTAGTGGTTGTTGTACTTGTGTATGCAGGCGTTGTGGTTGTAGTTGTGGTGGTGGTTGTGCTTGTATATACAGGTCTTGTGGTGGTTGTTGTGGCGGTAGTTGTCGTTGTGGTGGTGTTTACGGTGGTAGTTGTGGTGGTTGTAGTTGTGGTTGTAGTTTGAGAAGTGCTTACTATTTCATCAAGATATTCAATCGGATTATCATTATCTGAAGCGTATGTATCGGCAGTTGAATTCATATATCCGTAGATCAGGGTATCAGAGTGAAGACAGCCTTTTTCAAGAACGCATTCCGTATTATTAATAACAATTTCAGACAGGCTTTCATCAAATGCATTTGCGCTTACATTTGTAAGGCTCGTGGGAAGAGTAACTCTGCCCAGGCTCAGACAGCCGCTGAATGCGTCCTGTTTTATCGTATGTATTCCTTCATTCATGGTGACACTCTCCAGGTAGTCACAGCCTAAAAACGTGCCGTTTCTTATAGTGCCGATCTCTCCGGAAAGACTGATGCTGTGAAGCGAGATACAGTCACAGAAAGCATATGATCCGATATATGAAACCAGCTGAGAGCCTTCCAGTTCTCTGAGGGTAAAGAGATTATCAAAGGCATACGAGCTAAGACTTTTTATAGTTGACGGCAGCTTTATCACTTCAATAGTTTCATTTGAAGAAAACGCCGCACCGCATATGACCTCAACGCCGTAAGGAATATCAATTTCAACATCATCGCCGTAATATCCAAGGAGAATCCTGCCGTCATATATTACAAAGCTGCTGTCCGGCGCCGATTCTTTCAGATTATTGTAGAAATACGTTCCAAAAAAGGCGTTTGCGCCTATATCAATTATATTTTCCGGAAGGTTGATCTCAGACAGACTCATGCAGGACTGAAAGGCTTCCGAGCCAATTGACGTCACTGTTTCAGGCAGATCAAGCGACTGAAGAGCAGTGCATTTATCAAAAACTCCAGAGCCTATTTTCAGAAGCTTTCCTCCTATGTCAACACTGCACAGGGCAGTGCATTCCTGAAAGGCATAATCAGGAAGAGTATCAATGCGGCTGCCTATTATTACATTCTGCAAATTGCTGCACTGTTTGAATACAGACGCACCCATTTCCGTAACAGAATCGGGAATTATGACCTCTTTAAGCATAGGGCATAATGCAAATGCGCTGCTGCCTATTCTGTCAAGTCCGTTCCACAGCATTACCTGGGAAAGCTCCGGGCAGTTCATAAATGCACTTTTTCCTATAGAAAGCACTGTTCCCGGCACAACAGCCTTGCTGATTGATGTATTTGAAAACGCCAGATCTCCAATAAATTTCACACCGCTTGGAAGTATAACATCTCTGAGTTCCGTACAGCCGAAAAAGCATTCATTGCCTATATATCCTGTATTTTCGGTCATTATAACCGATGTTATCCCGGTATTTCCGGCACATGAACCGTTTGCAATTACACGCACTGAATCCGGCAGAATGATTTCGTTTACGCCTTCTGCCACTGATATAAGAACAGTTTCGTCAAGTATCCTCAGACTGTCTGATTCATGTTCAGCGCTCCAGCCGGTATTGAAGAAAGCGTCCCTGCCCACTGACTGCACGGTGCTTTCAATATTTATTTCTGTAAGTCCCGTACAGTCCTTAAACGCCTCATCTCCTATTTTCTGAACGGTAACAGGAACAGACAATGAGGTTATCCCTGTCTGCCCTGCAAATGCACCGCCGGATATTTCCACTACCTCCATACCGTCAAATTCAGAAGGCAGTACAAGTTCGCCTGTCAGTTCACAGCATGAACCTGCTATTGCAAGTACGTCCAGCTTATCTGATCTTCTGTAAATCAGTGTACCGTCTGAGATCTGACTGTCCTGTTCCTCTGCAAAAACATCTTTTGCCAGTGCAGGCGTAAGGCATAATGTCCAGAGCACTGCTAAGCTCAGACATAATCCCGTCAGTTTTTTTCCTTTCATATTATTTTTCATAAAAACACCCCTGTTCATAAAACTCATTGTTCTTTTCGTATTCCGGCACTGCGTTCAGCGTAACACTTCAGTATCAGAATAGCGTCGGGAACATCAATACTGTTGTCCCTGTTAACATCGCCTGCCGACATTTCAAATGCGCTCACCTGACTGACGCTTCCGGCGCTGAATTTTGCATACAATGACAGAAGCTTTGATGCGTCGCTGATATCTACTATGCCGTCCTCATTCATATCTCCGGCAAGAGGCATTGCAAGGGCAAACTGACGTTCGTAGCACTGGGCATATATCTGTGCCGTGGACTCACGAAGTCCGTATATCACAGCATTGGGAGCAACAGTTTTTTCCGAATCGGCAATTTTGCAGTTGGCATTAAACACCGTGATCCGCTGAAGACCGGTGCAGCCCTCAAAGGCGTCTGCTCCTATTGACACCACTGTAGATCTGAGAGAGATCTCTCCTAAAGATATGCATTCCATAAATGCCTGGCTTCCTATTTCCGTCACAGATGCAGGTATCGCAATTTTCGTAAGGCTTAGACAGCCGCAGAACATTGCAGTTTCAATTCTGGAAAGATTTTTTGGCAGCTTAACGGATATCAGACTGCTGCAGCCTAAAAAGGCATGATTCCCGATGATTTCAACACTGTCCGCTATGTCTGCCCTCTGAAGCGCAGAACACCAGTTAAAGGCGTATGCTCCTATTGTCCTTACACCTTCCGGTATGGTGCATTCCGTAAGCTTGGTGCAGCCGGAAAATGCAAGTCCTCCTATATTCTGCACACTTGAAGGGATAGTGACCGACATAAGGGATTTCATATTTTCAAAGGCACAGCCGGCTATAGACGTTACTCCTTCCGGTATCGCAATATGCTCTCCTTCGCCGCTGTACCCTATTACAATTCCGCTGCCGACTATTATGCAGCCTTCCGGCTGATTGTTCATCCATGGCGTTCCGCTGAGAATACTCCAGCCTACCGTTGTTACGCCGTCCGGTATATACACTTCCTCAAGACGGGTACACTGATGAAAGGCATAGTCACCTATTTTCGTGACAGTTTCCGGCAGAACAACTCTTACAAGACGTGTTCTTCCCTGAAAGGCGTTGCTTTTTATTTCAGTCACAGGCATTCCGTCAATTTCACAGGGCAGCTCCGCCACAGTGACAGAGGCTCTTGATCGGGTGATGATCACTTCGCCAAGCTCATTTATCTGATAATATATATTTCCGTTGTACAGAAATTCCTCTGATTCAATTTCAGAAGCTGAAACACATATACCCACAGGAATCAGATCTGAAAAAATAAATATACTGATAAGAAAAGAAAAAATCATTTTCAGAATTTTTCTCAGACGCAAGATCACCACCTCCTTTACAGAACGCATAATATTCTCTTATTAACTATATGTTATCATAAACAAAGGCTTATGTCAATCGCAATACAAAAAAAGGACTGCCCGGGAGTTATATCCTGAGCAGTCTTTGTTGCTTTAATATGTATTCATCAGATATTGACGATCTCGCCCATAAGGTCACGAGGTGCGCTTACAGCATTTGATTCGTCTGTGTCAATGTGCATTGCAGTTGCAAAGTTTTTGGAAACACGGCATACAACATCGCCGAGAATTGCCTTTCTGCCCTCTGTGTCAACCTTTACCCATACAACATCCTTATCCTTTACGCCCATTTCTGCTGCGTCCTCAGGAGTCAGATGAATGTGACGCTTTGCTACGATAAC
The DNA here is from genome assembly GCA_029007315.1 of Oscillospiraceae bacterium. GTDB lineage: Bacteria > Bacillota > Clostridia > Oscillospirales > Ruminococcaceae > Ruminococcus_C. Next base: position 11,167 of record JAQXHO010000033.1, on the reverse strand, counting down.
GCCCTCGCTTATTTCAACTTCACCGCAGGGACCAACAATTTTGCAGGCACCTGAACCGGCAACGTCACCGGATTCACGGATAGGAGCAGCAATGCCGATTGAACGGGCGTCAGTTGCTGAAAGCTCCACCTGAGTTGCGTTTCTGAAGGGACCGAGAATTGATACGCCGGGCATTTCCTTCTTAGGACCTACTACTGTTACTCTTTCTTCACAGGCAAACTGACCGGGCTGGGAAAGCATTTTCTTTACTGTAAGCTCCTTGCCCTCACCGAACAGAACTGCAAAATGCTCTGCTGTAAGATGTACGTGCCTTGCTGATGTTTCAACAATAAATTTTTTTGACATGGGAATTACCTCCGTTATGTTTATTATCAGTTATATTTTACTACATTCTTCCTTTTTCGTCAATAGGCTTTTTTATTTTGTCAGATGTTCTGCATTGCAATTGCAATAACTGCCATGCCTGTATGAAAAATAATTACCGCCATAAGGAATGGTGATGTAAGCGCTATGCGTACTCCTCTGTAGCTTTGTCTGATGGTATTTGCAGGCAGCCTGTTTCTTCTTACCTCCATTATCCATAATATCATTCCTGCACCTGCTATAAAGTAGTACACGACATCCACAATAAAGGAAATAATTGTGCCTGTTCTGCTTACAGGAAGACTTTCAGCTATCCAGCTAGTAAAGAATGCTGTGGTATTCAACGCCATATGAACAAGGATAGACGGAATAATAGAATTATGCTTTGTTACAATACGTGCCATAAATATTCCCGCAGGCACTGCTAACATAAACTGACCAATATTCTCATGGGCAAGTCCGAAAAGCAGGGCGCTGCCTATGATTCCGAAGCGAAGGCTTACACGGGAAAGATTTTTAAGCACAAATCCTCTGTATAAAAGCTCTTCCGTCACCGGTGCAACTATACAGGTATATATGGCTGTTGCAATTATCGCCCTTGAATTCACATAGGTATCTATATCCGAAGTATAATCGCTGATTCCGCCGGACTGCATTACAGACTGTACTATTTCGTAAAGTATGCCGGTAACAGCCTGGATAAATATGCCTATGAGCATATACTTGCCAAACTGTATTTTTTTTACGTTCATAGGCCGGAAATAGGACCTTATCCTTATTCCTGTAAGACGGCTGCCCACTACAGCAGGTATCAGATTGGCAAAAAGGAACATCAGACCGTTTAAGGCTATCAGTATAGATGAGTCAAAATTCAGATACTGATTTGCGTCCATGAGGGCGTCGTAATCAAAGGAGCCTGCCATTATCATTTCCAGAACTAATGTCACGATAATAAATACAATGTTTACTCCTAAAGCACCTGCCAGAAGTCCAAGACCGGCGGCATTGAAAAAGTGCCGTATTCTCTTTCTTTCCTGCTTTTCCGGTATCAGCGGAAGCTCATAACCCGGAGTGCCTGTCTTCGGTTCGATTTCCCGGTAATCAGTACGGTCTGCGCAGTTTTCCGTCGGATTATCAAAAGGATCATAGGGATTCAATCTTTTTTCTCTTATGTCTGTCATAATAATATATACACTCCTGAAAAAATAAATCTTTTTCAAACAACTATACTTTTTTTATTATACCATATTTTTTTGGCTTCGTAAACAGATATTCTATAAAAATAAAACCGATTTTGCCCTTGCAAAGTTGACTTTTTTGTGATATACTTATAAAAACATTATTGAAAGGATCTTTTTTTATGATAACTGCCGTTTTTATTTTATCACTTCTTACAGCCGTATTTACCGTAGTTCTCCTTGTGATGTTTTCTGTCCGCAAAAATGACAGCATGGAGGAAAGCTTCCGCACAATGTCCGGAAAGCTGGAGGAGAATATGAATAATTCCATGAGCCGTATGAAACAGGAGCTTAATGCCTCCACCGCCGGTTCCATGGAAACCCTGGGAAAGCTTCTCTCCGAAAGCCAGAGCCAGTCAGCCAAGCTTCAGCAGGAAAACGTTCAGCTTCTGGGAAATTCTGTTTCCTCACAGCTCAGACAGTTTGAAGAACGGCTGAAAACCCTTGAATCCACCAATCAGCAGAAGCTGGAGGATATGCGCAGAACAATGGCTCAGCAGCTGTCAAATATTCAAAGTGACAACGCACAGAAGCTTGAAGGAATCAGAAATACCGTTGATGAGAAGCTTCAGAAAACACTGGAAGAGAAAATGACCCATTCATTCCGTCTTGTAAGCGAACGTCTTGAGGAGGTTTACAAGGGACTCGGCGAAATGCAGAACCTTGCTTCCGGCGTAGGCGACCTTAAAAAGGTGCTGTCAAATGTCAAAACACGAGGAATTCTCGGTGAAATTCAGCTGGGTGCTATACTTTCAGAGATACTTGCACCGGAGCAGTACGATACGGAGGCTGTGACTGTTCCCGGCAGCCGTGACCATGTTGAATTTGCCGTTAAACTTCCCGCAGCTGAGGACGGCGGCTTTATTTATCTTCCCATCGACAGCAAATTCCCGGGAGATACATATTCAGCCCTGCAAAACGCCTACGAAAGCGGCAGTGCTGAAGCAGTTGCCGCAGCAAGAAAACAGCTTGAAACAGTTATAAAGAAATGTGCGAAGGACATAAGCACCAAATACATAGCACCGCCTTACACCACTAATTTCGGTATACTGTTTCTGCCTTTTGAGGGACTTTACGCCGAGGTTGTGAACATGGGTATGGTGACTGATCTGCAAAGGGATTACCATGTTAATATTGCAGGTCCCTCCACAATGGCTGCTATGCTGAATTCACTCCAGATGGGTTTCCAGACCCTCCAGATACAGAAGAGAAGCAATGAGGTATGGCAGGTTCTCGGCGCAGTCAAGACGGAATTTGAAAAGTTTGATTCGGTGCTTGCTTCTGCACAAAACCGCATACGCCAGCTGGACAGCGACCTTGACAAGCTGGTAGGCGTTCGTACAAGAGGAATTAACAGAAAGCTCCGGGAGGTACAGCAACTGGACGCAGCTTCAGCAGACAGGCTTCTTGGAAACCTTTCTGATGAAGAATAATTTTGCGCTACTCCAATCTTTGCTATAGACAAACAGAAAAAAATGTGCTATAATGTTATTAACAACACATTTCTGATGAAAGGAGCCGCTTTCATATGTACCATGAGAAATCCTGCGGTGCGATCGTATATAGAAAATTTCATGGAAACACTGAGATCCTGCTGATAAAACATATCAACAGCGGTCACTGGTCTTTCCCTAAGGGTCACGTTGAAGGCAATGAAACGGAAGTTGAAACTGCTCTTCGTGAGATCAAAGAAGAAACATCTCTTGATGTGCTTATTGATCCTACGTTCCGTGAAACAGTTTCCTATTATCCAAAGCGTGATACGCAGAAAACAGTAGTATATTTTATTGCACGTGCCAAAAACTACGATTTTACTCCACAGGCTGAGGAAATCTCCGAGATTCGCTGGGTGGATATCGGCTACGCTTCCAATATTCTTTCATATGAAAATGACAAGAATATTGTAAACAAGGCAAAGGCAGCTATTGTATAAGTAATGAAAAGGCTTTCTGAGGGTGTAAACCCAAAAACAGAAAGCCTTTTATTTTTTTAAAGAATATTTGTAAGGTATGGTATTTCGCCGTCGGAAATGTTTCTTATCATAAGCTCCGCTGCGGCAAGCTCTGCCTCAAATTCATCACAGTCTTCTCTGAAAAGAGGCCCTAAACGATATATAATCTGCTCCGCTGCTGTGATCTTTTCAAGAGATACTGTGCATAAAAGTATCTTTTCTGATTTATTCCAGATTTCAAAAGCAGCATCGCAGAGTTCCTGTGCCTTTTCCCTTTCGCCGGAATCCGACGCCGACTTTATCTCAGACAGTATATCAAGAAGTCCTGTGCATTCCTTTCTGACAAGCAACGCCGAACCTGCGCTCATTAATATGAGCAGCACCAATATAGCAAAGGCAGCCTTTAAATGAGTCATTGCCCTTTATTTCCTTTCCCTTCTCTTCTTATTGCAAGGCTCAGTTCATTTTTCTTTGCCATTGCAAGAAATGTTTCATCTACTGTAAGATCATTCTGCTTTAGGACACTATGGAGCCATTCTTCATCTCTGCCAATGCTTTTCAGAGTTTCGTCCATTATTACGCCGTCTGAAACTACTACGCATGGCGGATCCTCAGACTTGTTCTGAATGCCTAAATCCTCCTGGACTGTATTTCTGTATGCAGCCTTCGGATAAACAGAAATGGTACCGGTAGTTTCAACTATGGCAAACTGAACCTCATCAGGTGAAAATATCTGGTTGCTGCGTAGGGACATGAGCAGATCGTCTACCGTAAGTCTGAGATCAAGCATAGTCTGCTGAATGATCCTGCCGTCCCTTATCACAATTTTCGGACTGCCCGAAACAAGCCTTCGGAGGGTTTTTGACTTCATTGAAAACCATGACATAAGCACCTCCAGGCATACAAGGGTAAGTATAGGCAGTATCCCTACAAGCAGCGGCACAGATGTATTCTCAAGAGGAAGAGTGGCAATATTTGATATCAGAATCGTTATTACAAGCTCACCGGGCTGAAGTTCGCCAAGCTGCCTTTTTCCCATGAGCCTTACTGAAAATATTACAACTGCATAAAGTATAAGGGAACGAATGAAAACAGTACTCACATTATCACCTCAAAGCAAAAGGCAGCATCTTTATTGGTATGTGCTGCCCGTATCTGCTTATATTATGTACTGTTTTACGAAAAATTATCCCTGCTTTTCAGTCTGTGTATTATCATCAGTCTTTCGGAATACAAAAAGCTTGCTTATGACGTAATTTATTATGAGAATGATTATCTGCGCCGCAAGAGTTACCCAGAATTCACTCCATCTGAGCCAGCCGATAAATACCATTGTGATTCCTAAATCTATAAAGAATGACAGAAGACGCCCTGCATAGAAATTTATAAACTCCTTCCAGAAGGCACGTCTTGTATTCGCCGTACTCTTGAATACGTAGGCACGGTTTGTAAAGAATGCGAAGGTAACAGCGCATATCCATGAGAAGGTGGCACAGGCGCCTGAATATATGGTATAAAAATCACCCATTGCGTCTGCATTTGCAAGATATAACGGTATGAGTTTAGTGACCATTGAAACGAGAGTGGTGAGGGCACCGTAAAACAGGTACAGCCAGATTTCCTCATACTTAAAATAAATGCTTTGAATTTTTTTCGGCATCAGCCGCACAAACCATAAAATCAGACGATTCATTTTAAAAGATCCTTTCCTTTTGGTGCATTATGCCAAATTATTTATTTTACTAAATTTTAACTTGATTATATCAGCAAAATATGATACTATTATAGCATTATAATACTTAACCTCGGAGGTTTATATGGTCATTCTTTTAGTTATTCTGCTGGTGCTTTCAGCTCTTTTCTCCAGTTCGGAAACTGCATTTGCCTGCGTAAACAAAATCAGATTAAAGCACAGAGCCGATATGGGCGACAAACGCGCGGACCGTGCCTTAAAAATTGCAGATAAATATGAGGACGCACTTACCGCCATTCTCGTTGGCAATAACATTGCCAATATAGGCTCATCATCTCTTGCCACTGTACTCTTTACACAATGGGTCGGCGACGCAGGCCCTGTTGTATCCACAGTGATTATGACGCTTTTAGTTCTTACATTCTGTGAAGTTCTGCCGAAATCCTATGCAAAATCCCATGCGGAAGAACTGGCACTGGCATTCGCTTCAGCATTATCGGGACTTATCATTATTATGAAGCCCTTTGTAAAGATATTTGATGTTTTATCAAGAGTATTCAAATCAGAAAATGACATTCCCTCTGTGACGGAAGATGAGCTTAAATATATCATAGACGAAATCGAAGAAGAGGGTGTTCTTGAAGAACAGGAAAGTGATCTTGTACTTTCTGCACTGCAGTTTGATGAAACAACGGTAAACAATATTCTCATTCCACGTGTAAAAACTGTGGGCATTCCACTGGACGCAGACCTTGACAAAATCAAGGATATGTTCCTCAGCAGTCATTTTTCACGTTTCCCTGTGTACGACAAGACCCTTGACAATATTGTGGGAATAATCACCAACAAGGAGTTTTTCAGACTGCTTCACGGTATGTATCAGAGTCTTGACGAAATAATGCAGGACGTTATCTACGTACCTGCCACAAAACGTATAAGCGAAATACTCCAGGACATGAAAAAATCCAAAACCCACATGGCTGTGGTTGTAGATCAGTACGGCGGTACAAAGGGCATTGTAACTCTCGAAGACATACTTGAAGAGCTTGTGGGAGATATCTACGATGAAAGCGATGAGATTCTCAATGAATTCGTAAAAACAGCGCCTCATACTTACGAAATAGAAGGCTCATTCAGCATAAGCGATATGAAAAACGGCCTTGATGATGAAGATATACCGGAAAAACAGCCGGAAGCTGCCTCAACCTCAGTAGGAGGCTGGGTTACTGAAATACTTGGCTGCATTCCCGATAAAGGCGCCAAAGCCCAGTGGGAAAGATTCCATTTCACCGTACTTGAAGCAGACAACCTTACTGTCAGCAAGGTAAGACTCTGGGTTGAGCCTTTGCCGGAGAATACTGACAGGGAAGATTAAACTGACAAAAGCCATAATGAAAGCGGGCTGTTGCAGATCATGAAATGCAGCAACCCGCTTTTTCTGTATCATCTTTTATTGAACTTTCCGAATTTGAATAAAAACAGCGCCGCCACAGCTGTAACTACAACTGATAAGATCGTGGGAAACATGGTGTATTCCGAAAAGGGCAGATCCGCCGTATTCATTCCGTAGAAGCTGTATACCATTGTAGGTATAGCCAGTATAATAGTTACTGTAGTAAGACGCCACATGACAAAGTTCAGATTATTGGAAATAACTGAACCGCAGGCTTCAACCATTCCGGCAAGGATCCCGGAGTATATGCTCGCCATTTCCTGCGCCTGTTTAAGCTCAATCAGCACGTCTTCCAGAAGCTCCTGGTCCTCTTCATAAAGCTTTATTACCCTTCCTCGGAGTATCTTATTCACCGTAAGGTCGTTTGATTTCAGAGATGTGGTAAAGTAGACAAGTGATTTCTCCAGTTCCATCATCTGCAGAAGCTGCTGATTTTTTACTGCTCCGTGGAGCTGTCTTTCCAGAACGTCAGAAGCCTTGTCGATCTGTTTCAGATAAACAAGGTATGTCGATGTAATATACATCATAAGTCTTAGCACAAACTGAGTTCTGAAACCAGTCTGCACATTTCTTATCCTGCCTGCAATGACATCATCAACAACCTTGCTGCTTCTCAGGGAAATAGTAAACACCTGCTGAGCTGTTATGATTATGCCTATAGGCATGGTGTAGAACTTCAGAGTCTCATTTTTACTTACCTCTGAAACTGCTGTATCCACAATTATCAGAGTCTGATCTTCTTCCTGTTCCACACGTGAGGATTCTTCTTCGTCCAGTGAGGATTTCAGAAATCCACTGTCAATTCCGTAATCCTCAATGAGCATTTTCATTTCTTTTGCCGTAGGGTCAACAACAGACACCCAGCAGCCAGCTTCCATTTTTTCGATCTGTCTGAGTCTGCCGTCTATTGTCTTGTAATATTCTATCACGGTTACCACCTTTCCGCAAAGGCAGCAACCGTCAGGGCATACCATGCCCGCTGCCTTTACTGTTTTAATCGTGCTGCGCTTTTTCGCCGCAGCAGTCCTGCAATACTGAATTCTTCCGCAGGATACGGGTCAGCGTTCATAATATACCTCCATAAAAATATTCAGACGCAAAAGCCTGTATTATATATTATAACAAATTGTATTATATTCTGCAAGCCTTAAAAGGTAAAATCTTTTTTACTTCTTTTTATTCTCGTCCCGGAGTCTTTCTTTAAGGCCCTCAAATATAATATTCTTTGCCCACACAGCCTGTTCCTTTGTGGCAGGCTCCACACCCTTCAGCGGATAGTCCATGTTAAGATTCTCATACTTCACTACACCCATTGTATGATAGGGCAGTACATCAAGTGCCTTGAGATTATCAAGTCCGCCGATAAAATAGCCAAGTCTTCTGAGATATTCCTCTTTAAGCGTAATACCCGGAACCACTACATGACGTATCCATATCTCCTTGTCAATGTCACGGAGATATTCTGCAAAGGCAAGAATATTCTTGTTTGAATGACCTGTCAGCTTTTTATGCTCCTCATCATCAATATGCTTTATGTCAAGCATTACCAGATCCGTATACTTCATAAGCTCGTCATATTCAGCTTTTTTGCTTTCGCTGAACATTATTCCAGATGAATCCAGACAGGTATGGATTCCTCTTTTTTTAGCCTCACGGAAAAGCTCTGTTACAAATTCCATCTGCATAAGAGGTTCGCCGCCTGTTGCGGTAATGCCTCCGCTTTTCAAAAATTCCTTCAGTCCTTCATATTCTTCCAAAAGAGATTCCACTGTACGCTTTTCGCCTGCGCCGAACTTCCAGGTATCCGGATTGTGGCAGTACTGGCATCTCATTGGACAGCCCTGAAAAAACACTACAAAACGTATGCCCGGTCCGTCCACGGTTCCGAAGCTTTCCGTTGAATGAATATAGCCTTCCATGTCTTTTCCTCCTTATTTAACACAAATGCGGGCGTACCTTAAGCACGCCCGCATAAATTCATAGGTTCTTAACCGAACTTACCCTGCACTGAATTAAAGAGCAGCGTGGAATGTTCTGGAGATAACGTCGTCCTGCTGTTCCTTTGTCAGCTTGATGAAGTTAACAGCATATCCGCTTACACGGATTGTCAGCTGCGGATACTTTTCAGGGTGCTGCTGAGCGTCCAGAAGAGTATCTCTGTTCAGAACATTAACGTTCAGGTGGTGACCGCCTTTTTCAGCGTAACCGTCAATCAGTTCAACCAGGTTATCGATCTGCTTTTCATTTGCCATGATAAATTCCTCCTAAAAATTTTTTATAAATGGCATCTCTGAATACTCCGAATCCGTCAGATGCAGTGCATATGGCGATTGAGCCGGTTATCAGAGGTGACCAAAATTATTCTTCATCCAAAAATTCTGTGGGCTGGCAGCAAGCCATATTACCCTTGGAACAATCCATGCTCCTGTATGTGTCAACCTTGATTCCGCCGTTTTCCAGTTCCTCAGGTGTGACAGTAACGTGTCCTGTTCCCTGTGACATCAGACGTTCGATCATCTCTACGATGTCGTCCTCCTGCTGTTTGTTTTCAGGTTCTAAAGCCATTGGTATCCCTCCCATCTGTTTCAGACAAAACTTAGTCCTTCATAGCCTCTCTGATAGACTCAATATCAATATCACCTGCAAATACACCGCTGTCCTTACCAAGAGCGTCAGGAATTACAGTGAATGTGTTGGAGATACCGTCCTGAGCGTTAGACCAAGGCAGCTTAGCAACAGAAGCCATGGATGCTGCTGCACCATGAGAATCTCTGCCGTGCATCGGGTTTGCACCAGGAGCCAGAGGTTCGCCCATCTTACGGCCGTCAGGTGTGTTGCCTGTCTTCTTGCCGTATACAACGTTTGATGTGATTGTAAGGATAGATGTGGTAGGCACACCGTTTCTGTAGCAGTGATTGCTGCGTACCATATCCATGAACTTGTTAAGAATATCAACAGCGATTTCATCTACACGGTCATCATTGTTGCCGTACTTCGGGAAGTCGCCCTCAACCTCAAAGTCAGTTACTACGCCGAATTCATCACGAATGCACTTAACCTTTGCATACTTGATAGCAGACAGTGAGTCAGCTACTACAGACAGACCTGCGATACCTGTTGCAAAGTAACGCTTTACATCTCTGTCGTGGAGAGCCATCTGCAGTGACTCATAGCAATACTTGTCGTGCATATAGTGAATGCAGTTCAGAGTATTAACATAGAGATTAGCCAGCCATTCCATCATGTCAACGTACTTATCCATTACGTCATCGAAATCAAGGTAATCGCCTTCTACAGGTCTGAACTTAGGACCTACCTGATTATGCTTGCCTGTCTTAGCGTCGATTCTTTCATCAACACCGCCGTTGATAGCGTACAGCAGGCACTTAGCCAGGTTTGCACGAGCGCCGAAGAACTGCATTTCCTTGCCGACTCTCATTGAAGATACACAGCAAGCGATAGCATAGTCATCACCGTGAGTAACTCTCATCAGGTCGTCATTCTCATACTGGAATGAAGAAGTGTTGATAGAAAGCTTAGCACAGTATCTCTTGAATGCTGTTGGCAGCCTCTTGGACCACAGAACTGTAAGGTTCGGCTCCGGAGCTGTACCCAGGTTTTCCAGAGTATGCAGATAACGGAAGCTGGTCTTTGTTACGAGAGTTCTGCCGTCAATGCCCATACCGCCGATAGACTCTGTTACCCACTGAGGGTCGCCGGAGAACAGTGCGTTGTATTCAGGAGTTCTTGCAAACTTAACCATACGCAGCTTCATGATGAAGTGATCGATGTATTCCTGAGCCTGTTCTTCTGTCAGCACACCGTTGTCAATATCACGCTTGATGTAGATATCCAGGAATGTTGAAGTTCTGCCAAGGCTCATTGCTGCGCCGTTCTGATCCTTTACTGCGCCCAGATATGCAAAATAAGTCCACTGGATTGCTTCGTGAGCATTTTTAGCAGGCTTGGAAATATCATAGCCGTACTTTGCAGCCATGCTCTTGAGAGCCTTCAGTGCCTTGATCTGCTCTGCGATTTCTTCACGCAGACGGATCTTGTCATCTGTCATTGTGCCGTATACTGTGGACTTCTGATAAACCTTGTCTTCGATCAGTCTGTCAACACCATACAGAGCAACTCTTCTGTAGTCACCGATGATTCTGCCTCTTCCGTATGCGTCCGGAAGACCTGTGATGATAGCATTGTGACGAGCAGACAGCATTTCAGGAGTATAAACATCAAATACACCTTCATTGTGTGTCTTGCGGTAGTTCCTGAAGATGTAGCTGATCTCAGGATCAACTTCGTAGCCGTAGGACTTGCAAGCACCCTCTGCCATACGGATACCGCCGAAAGGCTGCAGTGAACGCTTCAGAGGCTTGTCTGTCTGGAAGCCAACGATCTTTTCCAGATCCTTGTTCAGATAACCTGCTTCATGTGAATCAACCTTGGATACGATCTTTGTATCC
>JAQXHO010000032.1 GCA_029007315.1 Oscillospiraceae bacterium | reverse complement strand
AAAGTGAAAATGACGGAAATTTCTATTACAATGCCTGCCGTACACCATGGCGTATCAGTATGGACTACCTCGTAAACGGAAATGCTGACGCAAAGAAATTTGCTGATAAGATCAATGATTTTATTATCAGTAAAACAGGCGATGATCCATGGAAAATAATGGCAGGCTATACACCGGAGGGTACTGCCGTTTCGGACTGGAACGATCTTTGTTTCAATGCGCCCTTTATGATTTCAGCTGCCTGCGGTGAGAATGCTGCATGGCATGACAGTGTAAGGGATATGTGTCTTAATTATGGTGAAGATGTGTACTTTGGCGATACCATTACTATGCTGTGTCTTATTGCAGATGACGGCGGCTGGATAGTTCCTGGAAACAGCAATAATCCTGTTCGCGGAGATGTAAACTCAGACGGTAAGTTTTCTGTTTCTGATATTGTTCTGTTTCAGAAATGGCTGCTCTGTGTGCCGGGTGCATCACTTGCCAACCGTAATGCAGGAGATCTATGTGAGAATGGGAGGCTGGATATATTTGATCTCTGCGCTATGAAACAGGAGCTTATTTCAGAAAGTACAAAAAATTATGTTGACGTTTCAACAACGGAGGAGCTTTTCCTTGCAATGAGAAATGCTCAGCCGGGAGATGTTATTCGCCTTGCAAGCGGCACCTATGATTACACAACATATCAGGGAGCGCAGAAGATCGATACATCTGCCGAAGGCACAGAAGCCGCACCTATTACGCTGACTGCTGCGGATAAGAATGATCCTCCGATTATTACAGGCGCAAATGCTGAAAACGGTTATGTTTTCCATATCACCGGTGATTACTGGATCCTTGATAATCTGAAGATAACAACTTCCCAGAAGGGAATAGTCCTTGATAATTCAAATCATTCTATTATAAGAAACTGCCAGGTGTACAATATCGGTTCGGAAGCAATTGCTATACGTGACGGCAGCTCATACTGCACAGTGAAGGACACATATATTCATGATACCGGAACAATTACACCCGGCTACGGTGAAGGCGTATATATCGGCAGTGCCAAATCCGTAACAGGTTTTGACTACAAATGCGACGGCAACATTGTAGATGGCTGTACATTCAGAAATGTTGCAGCTGAGCATATTGACGTTAAGGAATATACAACCGGTACTGAAATCAAAAACTGCGTGTTTTACGGAGAAGGCATGACCGGAGCCAATTATGCAGGAAGCTTTGTGGATATTGCAGGCAATAATGTAAATGTTCACGATAATACCGGCTATCGCAACGGCAACGCAAATATCGTTGCGGCGTTTGAGCTTCACGAACAGGTTGAAGGCTGGGGTTATCACTGTACCTTTACAGACAATACCCTCTATATGGATCAGCCATACGGTGCTGTGGATACAAACCGCCGTATGTATGTGGTTGACGGCTGGTACAGCAATTTTTCCGTGAAAAATAACCTTGTGGATTATGGCGAGGGATTGATTCCTGCAAACAGCTGGGAATACTATAATTCCGATTATGTGACTTATCTTGAATAAATCTGCTTTTTTGGATTATTTTACAAAGGCAATACCGCACAAATAATTTTCAACACATGGAAATGTTATGTTTTAACGTATAAAAATGTAACTTTTTTTTGAAACTACTTGAAAAATCAGCGAACAAGTGATATAATAGCGCTAATAGAAATGTTTATTTAACCCTTTGTTTGTTCGAAATATACAATACTGACGCAGATATTAAATATAAAAATCATTACGGCGACTGAAAAGTCCGCTTGATGCTATTTTGCAGGCTTCTCATATTTTTCTGAAATTCAAAAAGGAGGGGCAGATTTTGTATAAAATAAAAGGTATTACCAAAAAAATCGGCGGTGCAATGCGCAGAGTTCTGCTCCTTATCATGGCACTTACGATAATATGCACCGCTGTTTCACTGTTCAGTTTCCCTGTCAGACAGGTCTATGCTGAAGAACCTTCTTCCACAACAACAGATAACCGCAGACTGCAGAACGGTAGTTTTGAAGAGGGTCAGACATGGACTGAAAAATATAAGCAGCCTAATCAGGATAATGTGCCTGCCTGGAATACCACAGCGTTTGAAGGCAAAATTGAGATGTTCAGAGAAAATTCTGGAACATATTTAACAAATGTAACTTTATCGCCTACTGACGGCTTTTATGCTGCAGAACTTAACGCCGATGAAGAAAGTACACTCTTTCAGGTTGTAGATACAATGCCTTCCAGTATTTACGAGTGGGGACTTGACCACGGCGCAAGAAACGGCACTGACACTATGGCGCTGGTTATAGGACCAAACCAGGACGTTAAGCCGTCAAAACCCAGTAAAGATGGTCGTGACCACTTCATGCAGATGATCGACTGGCTGATAGCACAGAGAAAAACATCTGTTAAAACTTCTGCCGGCTTGGGTGAACATCTTGTCGTTTACAGTAAAAAATTTGCCGCAGGCGGCACTTTTGCAGATAATGCAGGCAACAATGCTTTCAGCCTTACGCCCAGTACTATTTATACTGAGGAATGGCATATCTGGATAATGGCTTCATCAAAGGCAACAAGCGGAACGAATCCATGGAACAGTTACGGCTCTAATGCAGAAAGCACGGAGGAAAATGGAAACGGTACAGGATTCGAGAATATATATTATCACTATACCGTCCCGGCGGGTCAGACTGAAACGTTGTTTGGTTTTGTGTCGGTGGGATATGTAGAGCCATCAGTTTCTGGGGATAAAGCTAAAACCTACGGCAACTTCCTCGACAATATAAACTTCCAGATTTATCACGCTCTGTCGGGCAGTACCACAATTCACGGCAGTGCTGTTGTAAGCGGAAGCGACGGAACAACCGGTGGCGGCGGTTCTTCAAATGGACATAAGGTTACAGTTGAAAATAAACTTGCAACCTATGTTAAAGACGGTGAACCTCTGACAATTCAGGCTATCATAAAAAAAGATGACTTTGAACAGGGCTGCGAGTTTGTCGGTACATATTACACGAAACAGGATGAAAACGGAAACCCTGTAGTTGAAATGCTTAAACTAAGCGGAAACTGTATAGATTACAGTGATGATCTGACAGAGGCAGATAAAAAGGGCAAATGGGTAAAAACTGTAAATGCTGACGGCGATGTAATTTATACTTATCAGCTTGATAATCTTACGTCGGCTACTGATCTGCGATTTATATTTATCAAAAGTCCTACAGTTACATACGACCCTAACGGCGGAAAAGCTTATGAAGTCGAAAGGAAATATAATACTAATGAACCTCAGAATGTATACAGCTTTAAGCCGGGTGTAGGCGCTGATGAAGCAAGCGAGGCAAACGGAGTTATATTTATAAATCCTTATGTATCTCACGCAGCAGAGGGACAAAATGACGGCTGGAAGTTTCTCGGCTGGCTTCTGACAGGTGACGAGAACGGCCCTTCCGAAAATTACGACATAATTAATAGTGATCAGCTTGGCAGTATGATACTTCCTGCTGAACATACCATATCCTGTGACTATGCTTTTAAAGATATTGGGCAGGATGAAAAAATGCAGTATTTCAAAATATACAACCAAAATGTTTCGCTTACAAAGAGCATTAATAATAATTCTGAGGGCAAACCTCAGTCTGTTCAGTGGACTGCTCCGGAGGGTACAATAGTAAATTATGCCAACCTCCATAAAGGTATAACAATGGTTGCCCAGTGGCGCTGGCGGCAGGCGGCTATACCGCTGACAAAAACCGGAGCAAGTGTTGATTACGACGAATCTGATGTAGGCGGCACAGTTGAAATTACAAGTGTAACAGATCCGTTAAATGAGAATTACAACGCCGCATATAATGCAAACGGCGGTAAATCATATCACGCTGAAACTAATGAAAAAGTAACCATTAAAGCAATTCCAAAAGAGAATTTTACTTTTGAAGGCTGGTATGACGAAAGCGGAAAGCTTATCACTACCAATGATGAATACAGCTATTCTGAATCAAAGGAAAGTGTAAAGACCTTTTATGCAAGATTTTCAGACAGCGTAACACAGAAATATATTCGCCAGGTTTGGAATCCGGCTACTGAGCAATATGAAGACACCGAAGATAATACAATAGCAACTCTTGGACGTTACGAATATACCGACTCAAAAGGTAAACCAATCAGTTCCACTGCTAATGTCGGAACAGGTTATACATTTGTAGGCTGGTTTGATTCTGAGGGTCATAAAGTCGCCGATGATATGCTTATAAACGACGGTGCTACTATAAGCTACACCACCACCGGTGATGCCACTTATTACGCAAGGTTTGCTAAAAAAATCACACAGACTTTTATCCGGCAGGTAAAAAATGGTGACACCTGGAAAGATACCACAGATAATGCTGTAGGTACTCTTACGCTTTACACTCATACCGGTTTGCCTCTTGAAAATGTAAAATCCAAAGCAGAACCGGGAGAGTATTATAATTTCGATGGCTGGTTTGATTCAGGCGGTAATGCTGTAAGCGAAGATAAACTTACTGACAACGGCAAAACCATTAGATACAATACTACAAAAGATGAAACCTACTATGCAAGATTCTCAAAGAAACTGGTTACTCAGAGATTTATCCGTCAGATAAAGAATGGTGACAGCTGGGAAGATATTACTGATGATACAATAGGCACGCTTTCTCTTTACTTACACGAGAATGAGGAGGTACTGCAGGAGGTTGAGTCCGAAGCTATTGCAGAAGCCGGTTATGTATTTGTAGGCTGGTATGATGCAGAAGGCAATAAGGTAAGCAGTGGTATGCTTACAAATTACCGCAAGACTATAAAATACACAACCACAGGAAATGCCACCTATTACGCACGTTTTGAAAATGCCTATTCTCTCAGCGTAAGTAAAATTAACGGTGACAAATCCACTGAAGAAACAAAAGTGTCGATTCCGGGCGTTGAGTTTACTCTGTATAAGGCTGATGAAACAGGAGATGTAACGCTCACCTATAATGGCGAAAGCATACCGTGTTATGCTGTTCACTCTGATGTTACAGTTATCAGAGAAGGAAGCTCAGAAGCTACCGCAGTTTTTGATGATATGCTTGCAGCGTCAGCAGATTATTATCTTGCTGAAACAAAAGTGCCTACAGGCTACAGATTTCTGGAAGGCCCTGTAAAAATCACCATTGACAGCACAGGAACTTTTGCCACGATAAACGGTAAATCAAAAGAAATTACTGGTAAAAAGCTGAGCATTGAGCTTGCGAACTACCTCACCCTGACAATGCCTGTTTCGGGAACGTTGTTTACAGGCAGCCGGGTTGCAGTTATTGGACTGTTAATACTTACTTCGGCGGTAATCGGTTTGTTTATACTTAAATTAAACCGGTTTAAAAGCATAGATAAAAAATGAAAGGAATATTTAAAATGAAAAAGAAAAGTTTAGTGATTTTCCTGTTTACCCTTATTTTTGCAATCGGTATGATTCCAATGAACGTTTTTGCGGCAGAGAGAGATGTTGTTGCTGGTTCAACAGCCTCTATAACAGTTAATAATGCCGTTGAAAATGATAAGCTTGCGGCGTACAAGGTTATTGACATCACTTATGATGCAAGCAGCAATAACCTTACCTATGCCTGGAACAGTGCTTTTGCTGATTATTTTGCAGGCACGACTTCCTATAACAATACAGCTTATACGGTTGAAGCATTTGCTGCACTTAAAAGTGATTCCGATGATTTGAAAACCCTGCTTGCCGGTCTGCCGAATTATATTGCAGCTAATACCAGTATCTCTCCTGTCGATATACAGACTGTTGCCGCAAACGGCACAGCCACCTTTGCAGGTCTTGCAATGGGCGAATATTTTATCCGACCCACATCTACCACATCTGTTTATCAGCTGATGCTCCAGAAGGTTGAGCCGACTGCTAAAAACGGAGTATATGTAATTGATGATGTAACCTTTACGGCGAAAAAAGAGGAAGTTACTATCACCAAGACTGCTGACAAAACAAGTGTTACCAAGAATGAAAAGGTAGCCTACAAAGTAATTGTTGATATTCCTACATATTCATCAGAAGCAACTGATAAGACATTCTATGTAGCAGACCTTCTTCCTGACGGTCTGACTCTTGATACTGATTCAATTAAGGTTCAGATTGAAGGCACAGATGTTGCTGCAGATGCTTACACTCTTGATACAACAGCAACATCTAAATATACCTTTAAAGTAAGCGTCAGCACAGAGCAGTATGCAGCCAGCTGGTCTGCAAACGGCGGAAAACAGCTCGTTATTACCTATACTGCAACACTTAATGATAATTCTACAACCGAAGTTAATGTTAAGGAAATAAACACAGCAACATTTGATTATTCCAATTATCCTTATGTAGAAAATTCACATGAGCAGAAAACTGATACAGCCGAAGTTACAACCTTTGCTATTAAGATTGATAAGTTTAAGGATGGCTCTGAAACCACAAAGCTTGCCGGTGCAAAGTTTGATTTGTACAGAACTGCTGCAGCTGGTGAAAGTGGTGCAGTTACCATTCCTCATACATCAGTACAAGGCATAAAGCTTGAGGGTGATTTAGTTACAGATGATAACGGCGCTGCAACATTCTCAAAGTACGAGGCAAACGGTAATAAGTACGACTACTATCTGGTA
>JAQXHO010000031.1 GCA_029007315.1 Oscillospiraceae bacterium | reverse complement strand
AAATGTTTGTTGACTTTTATTAAGAAATGCTGTAATATATTTTATATAAGACAATATATATTTTTATAGAAAAGGAGTACGTGATGAATATAAAAAATATACTTAATGAACTCGATGCATTACTTGAAAATTGTCAGCTTGAAGAAGCAGAGAGATTTTTAAACAAAGCCATATCCGACGCTATGGAATCCAAAAACTATCATAATGCCATAACACTATATAATGAACAAATAGGATATTACAGAGATTGCGGAATGTTTGAAAAGGCAATTGCGTCTTGTGAGAAAGTAAGTGAACTTATATACGAATGCCATCTTGAAAACACTTCCGAACACGCCACCACTCTTCTGAATATTGCCAATGCTTACAGAGCAGCCGGAAAATATGACAATTCCTTTGAAGCATATGATACAGTAAAAAGAATATATGACTCAAATAAGAATACTGATAAAATGTTGTATTCAAGCTATTATAATAACATCAGCCTTCTTTATCAGGAAATACAGGACTGGAAAAAAGCCTGTGAATGTCTGCAAAAGGCTCTCGAAATTGTAACTGAGGAAAATGATCTGCAAAAAATAGCAATATCCAAAACCAATCTTGCAGTATCACTTATCAGACTTGACAGAACAGATGAGGCTCAAAAACTGCTTTCTGAAGCAATCGATTATTTTTATGGTTTATCGCCTTCTGATTTTCATTTTAGTGCTGCACTTTCTGCTATGGGAGATATTCTGTATTATAAAGGAAAGTATCCGGAAGCTATTGATTTCTATGAAATGGCTCGTTCTGAAACAGAACTGCATATGGGAAAAAATAATTTTTATGATATTATTTCGGAAAACATTAAAACAGCTAAACTTAAAATTAGTTATAATGAAAATATTTCCGGAACAGAACTTTGCCAAAAATATTATGAAGCATTTGGACGTCCTATGATTCATCGGAATTTTGCTGAATATGAAGGCAGAATATCCTGCGGAATGGTTGGAGAAGGTTCAGACTGCTTCGGATTTGACGATGAATACTCAAAGGATCATGATTACGGCCCTGCATTTTGTATATGGATAGATGATGATATTTATGATACAATAGCGCTTCAGCTTGAACGGGCATACAATCTGCTGCCAAAGTACTTTATGGGAATAAAGCGAACAGAAAGTCTGCAGTCCGGTAAGCGTACCGGTGTTTTCAGGACAAGTGAGTTTTATACTTCCCTTCTTGGTACATCAAAAATTCCTCAGACAGAGAGTGAATGGCTGTCCATTCCAATAGAAAAACTGGCGGTATGTACAAACGGATGCGTATTTACAAGTGTCAAAAATCAGTTTACAGAAATAAGGGATCACCTTATTAATGATTTTCCGGAAACAGTCAGACTTCGACATCTTGCGCAGCAAACTGCTCTGATGGCACAAAGCGGACAGTATAATTTCAATAGAATGATAAAACGTGGGTGTATTGTAACATCAGAAATCTGTTTTTCAGAATTTATGCTTGCATCTCTCAGGTGCTGTCATCTGCTTGAAGGAAGATATTATCCTTACTATAAATGGCTTTTTAAAAGTGCTCAAAATGAAAAAATTAAAAAACTATTTTGCAGTAACGGTGAAAAAGAAAATATTATAAGTGAAGTATGCAGAACTATTTCTGATATTATTAAATCTGAATACGATTTAAGCTCTCAAAGTGATTATCTTGATGTACTTGCACATAAATTATCCGATAAAGCTGATGAAATTTCAAGGAAAGAAGAACTTGCAATGCGGATTGCAAAAATGGAATTCGAGGCGTTTGATGAAGTACAGAATGAAGGCGGAAGAGCAAATTGTCAGGATGATTGGGAAACATTTTCAATAATGAGGCGAAGTCAGTACCTCACATGGAATGTTCATATGCTTGAGATGTATATCAGTGATTTCGAAAATGCACGTTTAAAGGGACGAAATCCAATAACCGAAAAATATGCAAGAATGATGAAGTCAACTTCACCTGAAAAATATGCAGAACTCGAACAAAAATTACCTGATATTGATGAAGATACATTTAAAATCTGCAATGCCGTATGTGAAATACAGGTAGGCTGGATGGAAGAATTTGCAAGCGAATATCCAAAGCTTTCTGCTAATGCAAGAGCTGTTCACAGCTATGAGGATACTGAATTTTCAACGTCCTATGAAACATATCTTCGTGGCGAACTTCTTACCTATTCAAGAAATATGCTCAGTATGTACGCACAATTTGTAGTTGAACTTGCCAGGAAAGGAAAAAACCTTGCATATTTAACAATGGAGAATACTGTAAAGCTGTATGGTTATAATTCTCTTGATGATGCGGAAAACAAATTATAATCTTCTTTCTGAAACCTATTTTTAAAGATGATATTTATAGAAAAACAAGCCTTCTGCAGTATATTTATTGCTGCAGAAGGCTTTATATTTTTAATCATTTGAGGCATTTTGAGAATAGAGAAGAAGTACTTTTATAGCGTCATCTATATTAATTATTCCGTCTTCATTTATATCTGCCGCTTTAAATACAAGTTCCTCATAATATGCGTTATCCTGATTTTGTATGAATTTAGCTTCAATTCCGGTGGAGCTTTCTGAATAATATTCAAGTATCAGAATTGCATCATTCAAAGCAATTGCACCATTTCCATCAACATCACCGGGAATATATTCTTCCTGCGGTATCGGATCTGTGCGAACAGGTGTTTCCTTTGCCTTTTTTTCAGTGAAGTAATTGAAAATTAGAAGGGCTTCTTCTTTCGCCATTTTTCTAAGATTATTATCATTACTTAACCATACAGTCGCTCTGTAATTTGTATGAAATGAGTGTTCCATGAGAATTCCGGGTGTTCCTACATATCTTGCACCGCAAAGAACTCCATACCATTCATCATCCCATACACCATTTCCGTCACGGTCTTCTACAGAAAGTCTTTGATATGTAATGCCTTTGTCTTTTGTCTGCATTACTTCGGCAACCTTATCAGTCATAAGTTGTCCGATTTCACGGCTTGTGTCATCTATTGTTGTCCATTCCAGGTCCTGATAACATATTGCTACTGGTTCGTCAATTGATGAGTATGATGCGGCATTACTATGAATCGATATAAAAAAGTCATATCCTTTTGATTTATTTCCTCTTGGTATCAGATCCGGATTTTCTTCAAGGGATGACTTTGTTAAATCTGCATGAGCACCAAGTGCCTCAAGTTCATCTTTTAAATAGTTTGAAAGCTTCCAGTTCATTACGCTTTCGTAATATGAACCGTATACAGGCGATGGGTTATAATATCCATAATGCCCTGGGTCAATCATCACTTTAACTATGCTGTCATCAAGACCAATGATACAATCATTAATCGGTATGTCATCAGGAGATTTTTTATCTTCTTCATCTTCACTGTTTTCAGCATCTGACTGAAAGACAGAGTCATTATCATTATGGATATAAATCTGATTTCCATAATCTTCCGGATCAGATATGATGTATTGGTTCGGAAACTCATAAGTTGAAACAGCGCTTAACGGAGCTGAAACAATGCTGCAAATAAAACAACATGAAATTAATGAAGAAATAATCTTTTTTTTCATAAAGTAATGCCTCACTTATAAGTAATAAACTTTTTTCAGTTTAATATTATTTTATATTATAACATATATATTTGAATATTGCAATAATAAAAACACTAAAAATAAATTCTCTTATTTCTCTATTGCAATCAAATAGTAAAAATGGTATAATGAAATAAATATAATACAAATATAGAGCATTTAAATGTTTTTATTGAAAGGAGATAATATGCAATATTCATATGCAGCTGAATATGGCCGGTATATTAACCGTATTATTGCAGAAGTTAAAAAAGCAGTAATTGGAAAGGATGTAATGATTGCCAAAGTTTTACTTGCAATTATTTCCAAGGGGCATATTTTAATAGAAGACAAACCGGGAGTAGGAAAAACAACACTTGCACTGGCTTTTTCAAAGGTGATGCGACTGGAATGCAAACGTATGCAATTTACGCCTGATGTCCTTCCGGCTGATCTCACAGGCTTTTCTGTATATAACAAGAAAACTGAAAAGTTTGTTTTTCAGCCGGGAGCCCTTTTTTGTCAGCTCTTTCTTGCTGATGAAATTAATCGTACCTCAAGTAAAACACAATCTGCTTTGCTTGAGGTTATGGAAGAAGGAAGTGTTACTGTTGATGGCGTAACATATCAGCTTCCTCAGCCTCATACAGTTATAGCAACACAAAATCCTATAGGTTCCATCGGAACCCAGCTTCTCCCTGAATCTCAGATGGATCGCTTTATGCTTCAGCTTGAAATGGGATACCCTGATATGCAGCATGAGATTGAAATTCTTCGTTCCAGAGAAAACGGCAATCCTCTCGATACAATTAATCAGGTTCTTGATGCAAATATGCTTATGGAAATGCGTGATGCTGTTTCACGTGTTACAATAAGTCCAAAGATTTATCATTATATTGCAAGCATAGTTGATGCTACAAGACATCATCCGGCGATTCTTTTAGGTATAAGTCCACGTGGAACCCTTGCACTGACGGATGCTGCCAGAGGAATGGCATTTATGAGAGGCCGTGATTATGTTCTAGCTGATGATGTTGCTTCTATTTGTCCTGATGTTTTTATTCACCGGCTTATAATGCGTGAGCAGAGCAAAGGCTCAGGAGCTGCTTCACAAGTAATACAGGATATTCTGCGAACTATACCGGTTCCACGCCCTGATGGGAGCAGAGTATGATGTATACCGCCTGGATGAAAATTCTTTATATATTTATTTTATTGATCGTACTCTTATTTTCAGTATTATATCTTGGAGATTTTTCTGTATTATTACTTCTTATTCTTTTGGTGCTTCCGGTTTTTCTTTGGCTTAGTATTATTTATATTAAATTATGTATAGATATATCTTTAAAATCAAATAATGATTCTTTAAAACGTAATAATCCAAGAAAAATACAGCTTATTGTAGATAATAATGGTTTCCTTCCTGTAGGAAAAGCTGTTGCCTGTGTTATTTGTTCCAATATTATGACAGGTGAAAAAGCGCCTGTTTATCTGATATTTCCTATTCCTGCGAGAAATACAACAACAATAGAATTCACTATCACTATTCCTCATTGCGGAATAACTGAAATTTCTCTTCAGAACCTTATATACACAGACTATATCAGATTATTTAAGAAAAAAATAAAATCGAACTCATCTGTTTCCGTTTTGACTTTGCCGTCCGGTAAGGTACTTAATTATAAAATTAATATTCCATACAGTAAATCAGACGATGAAGGCAGCATTTATTCCAGAATACGGTCCGGAGATGATCCTTCAGAAGTGTATCGCATTCGGGAATATCAGCCTGGAGATGTGCAGAAGCGTATTCACTGGAAACTTAGCTGCCGTACAGATACTGTCTGGGTAAAAGAGTATAGCTTACCTATAAGAAAGAAAGCTGCTATTTTGATTGATTATTCTTTTTCCGGCAATTATTCGGCTGATGTAATTGATACAGTTCTTGAAACAGCATATACTCTTTCATCAGCCCTTATAAAGCAGGAAATTCCTGCGGCAATATACTGGTTTTCATCAAAGACAAATAAAATAGTTTGGAATGAAATCCATTCTGTATCTGAATTAAACGATTGTTTTGCGGCAATTTTATCAAATATTCCTGTTAATTCTTCCAGACAGTTTATAGTACAAGCTGCTGATTTAATTGAATTGCATTCAAATAATGCAATTTATTATTGTACACCTGATTATTGTAATGAAAATATTCAAAAACTTAATAATATCTTCCGTAAAAACTGTATTTATATTTTGACTGCTGATTTTGAAAAAAGAAATCTATCCGGCAATAATATAGTTTATGTAAATGAGGACTCAATTGAAGATAATTTGAAAAAACTTTCTGAAGCGGAGGTGAAATATGAATGAATCAAATCTATGTGAGTCCAACTTTTACTATAACTACTAAAAACAGAATCTTTTCATTTAAATATCCTTTTCTTATATTGATTGCTTTAACAGGCTGTATATGCACATTCTATGTGTGCTTCTCAATGATAAATCCTGAATACAACAAAACTGTTTTTTGGTTTGTAACTGTTTTTTCTGCTTTATGTACATCTCTGCTTAGTTTTATGCCAAAGCATCTGCATTTAACAGGATTCGTCCCTTTATTGATCGGTGCTGTTTTATCTTTGGCAAAAAGAGATAATGTTATTTCAGGAGCAAAGATTTTTTATAATTATTATTATAATGCGATACATCATTCTGAAGTTGAGTTTTATAAAATTAATGATATTATGCCAACAGACAGAGAGTATAATACTACATGGTTTTTATGTTGCTGTTCAATAATTTTATGCTGTCTTATCTCACGCTCTGTTATTAGAAAGCCTTATTTTATTGCTTATTTTATTCTGACATTTTTCCCTGTGGAGTTTGGTTTATATGAAGGATTACCAATGAACCTTCCGGCAATTCTGATTCTTGTAGCAACATGGTTTTGTGTCCTTTCACTTCAGTTAGCTATTCAAAAAAAGAAAAAAACAGTTTCCAATGCTGTAAGTTCATATAATTCTTCCAAATGCGGTATAGCCGGTCTTTTTATTACCCTTGCAGCGGTTATCTCCTCTGTTTTTATCTGCAATGCTTATAATCTGACAACCGACCAAAATATACAGCAGAAACGCAGTGAGATACGTAAGGAAATTGAAGAATTTCGTTTGGATAACGTTATTGAAAGTATATCTAAAATCGGAATATCGCTGGGTATTTTTGAAGATCCTGATTCACGTAAACTCGGAACAAAAAACAGTATCAGCTATAGTGAAGAGAATGAAGTCAAAATCACTTTGAGTGAACTGCCTGAACACAGCATTTATCTCAAAAATTATACCGGATCTGTTTATGAGGATAACAGCTGGAATATTATTCCGGAAGATGAATGGAAAAATAATGAAAAATTTAAAGCTTTATTTTCACAATTTGAATGTGTTCCTCAAATACTTCCGTTTATGAGTAATCAAAGCTTATATGGTTCCGAAAATAATGCTCAGATTAAAATTCAGCCGATAGATAACTCAAGTCTTACATTGCAGCCATATGCTGCTTATGGAGAATCATGCGGCTATGTTTACGACTATGGATGCGCAGTTAAAAATAATGAGGAGTACGATTTTACCATATCGTTAAATCAGAATTTTTATAAGATATCTTCTCTGCCGTTAAATTACTATTATATTCCCTCCTCTGGTTTTAACTTTAATGACAAAACCACATCAATTTTTTTCAATAATCTTGAAGCAGATATGAATCAGGATTCACTTTGCATTTCTTCCATCAAACCTCCATATCTGAAAAATTCCAAATATAAAACACAGGCACTTCAGGCATCATTAACAGAAAGCTATGCTTATCGTCAGTTTGCACATGAAAAATATGCATCTCCCGTATTTTCTGAACCACTTGAAGAAGTATACTCTTCTCTGCCATCTGAATTGATAAATATTTCAAAAAGCGGTAATGATATTGAAACTCTTGGCGCTATCAGAAAATATCTTGCACAAATGAGTGAATATACTACAGCACCGGGAGAAACTCCTTCTACACGTGATTTTGTAAATTATTTTCTACTTGAAAATAATAAAGGTTATTGTATGCACTATGCAACAGCAGGAGTAATTCTCGCAAGATATTTTGGCATTCCTGCAAGATACTGTGAAGGCTATATTGTTTCTGAAGATATGATGAGCAAAGGGAAAAAGAACCGTGACGGTTCTGTCACAATTAATATTCCAGACTCTGCTTCACACGCCTGGTGTGAGTATTATATAGACGGTTATGGCTGGGTACCCTATGAATTAACTCCCGGATACTATGAAAATATCTCTGAATCTGAAAATATTGAAAATACTGATGAGATGATAACAGAACCGCCGGAACAGACTGAAATTCAAACTGAAACTATTACTGAAACAGAAACAGAATCAACTACTGCAACATCTGAATCCGCCATAACTACAGAACAGCCGGCAAATGAATCAGAAGAAACGATAGTTACAGATAACAGTGAACAAACAATATCAGAAGGAACTGGAAATTTGTTTTTCAAAATATTATTTGCGGCAATAATAATCATTTTACTTGTCATTGCAGTACTTTCAATATTTGTTATATCACGTAATTATGCTGTTAATAAACGCAATAGAAATTTTTATAATTCCAATACAGCTATTGGCATATTGAGTATTTATGATTTCCTCATGACCCTGCTTAAATATCAGTCTATTTGTCCGGGAAACAGTCAGCTTCTTGATTTTGCTGCTGAAGCAAAAGAAAAACTTTCTGAATCCGGTTTCGATGGAAATGGTGCTTCTTTTATCATTAAGACTGCTCTTGCAGCAGATATGGGCGGAAAAATTCCTTCAAATGATGATGTTTTTATGTCAATACAATATGTAAATTCTCTTGCTGAATTCATAGGAAAAAACAAAAATCCTTTTGAACGTTTGATTATGAAATATATACACCATTTCTTTTAATTATAACTTTCAATATACAGTATCAATACAAAAGCTTCCAAAGATATGCTTTGGAAGCTTTTTATTAAATTTATTCATATTTATCAGAACTTTAGTCAGGTTGAGAGTGTCTAAAACCGCTGCGGTATTCTGTAGGAGTCATTTTTTCTTCTTTTTTAAACAGACGCATAAAGTGTGAATAATCATATCCGCACCTTGCAGCAATACTTTGCAGAGTTTCATCTGTATGAAGCAAAAGATTTTTTGCATGGCACAGTTTGCTGCTCTGAATGTCCTTCATACAGCTTGTATTAAAAATCGATTTGTAAATTCTTTGAAAATGTGACATACTCATTCCAAGTTTATCACAGCATATATTTACTGACCAATCCTCCTCAGGATGACTGTAAATATCATGGCGTAATTTAGAAAAATTGCCGTAATATGCTTGTTCAGCACGTGAATGTCGGTTATTTTTCTTTTTAATAAGAGTTTCTTTTAATTTATCATATATTATCTTATGCTCCGTTAACAGCTGTGCAGGTACAGAATCTGATACAACATAAACATTAACCCGATAGGGTTTACCGGAAGTTTGGTTATATCGTTCAATTTGAGAAGTTATGCTGCTTTCAAGAGAAGCTTCATCAGAAGACGTTTTTCCTGCTGAACCTATTAAAAAAAACTCATTGCCGGCTGAACGAACACAGATTTCGCCGTTATGACAGCAACCCATAATTATTGCTGCAATTTGCATTAGAATCTGGTCACCTTCTACCTGACCATATGCTTCATTTATCTGCTGAAGTCCTGATACCGAGCAAAGACAGATGTTTAGTGTTTCATCATAAAGTTTTACTTTTTTAGTAATCTCGTCCCAGAATTGCGGAAGTGTAGCAGCACGATATGCACCAGTTAATGCGTCACGTGTTTCAGATAAAAAAGCACGGTATGTCATACTCTTTAGACGATTTCGTATACAAAGGCATTCAAGACTGTTTCCAAGATCCTTACAGAATCGAGGATACGACATTGTAAAGCTGTCTACAATGCCATAAAGTGTCAGAATTGCATACCCAAATCCTCTTTCTTCGTAATGAATGGGTGCAAAAAACGAAACCGAAGGCTCATTTTCCCTGAGATGATCAGGCGGGAACATATTATTTGATGGAAACTTTGAAAAACCGTCATTACTATACAATGAAATTACGTCCTCTGAGTAGCCTTCTGTTCTGCTATTATGAGATAATCCGTCAGAATCAACTACATCCCAATCAGTACACAGGCATATATCTATTTTTTCATTCTCATAGTAATTTTCATTTAAAAAGATAAAAAACCAATGGCTGACAGCGACAGCAAAATCATTAAGATTGTTAGTATTTAAAAGTCGATTGGACATATTATTATCTAAAAAACGCTGCTCAATATATTCACTGTTTGTAATCATATATGAATTTACAACAGGTGGCTGTGATTCACAGCCACAGCTTGTGTTGACGAGCAGTATTCCATCTTCTTCACAACAGCTTTTACAGGTATTTCCAGTAATAATGCTGTATAATCTGCAAACTGAATTTATTCCTAACATAAAATATGAAGGTTTATATGTACAAATTCCTGGAATATGGTATTGTGCTTCAGTAGACCCGTCATATCCTGTTATTCTTATATCATCCGGTATTTTCACTCCATGTTTTTTTAGTGTATCACAAAGGCCAAAAGCCATAGAATCATTAGCGCATACCACAGCGTCAGGCATACGTCTTATTCCAGTAACTAAATCATTTGCAAGTTTTGCCCCGGATTTTATCCAGAAATCACCATAAATAATATCATTTTCATTGATTGGCAGGCCGGCTTTTTTCATTGCATCACGATAACCGTCAGCCCGTTCATGAGAAATAATTGAATTTTCCGGACCTGTAAGGCAAATAATACTTTTGCAGTTATGTTTTTGTATTAAATGTTCAACAACTTTATATAGTTCGGCTCTGTCCTCCTGCCATATGCAGCTGAACTTATCAAAAGAATTGCCTGCATAATCTATTCCTATGCAAACAACAGGTTTAGTACATTTTTCAATAAGATAATTCGTTATAAATTCAACAGTATTGAGATTAATAAATGTAAATGGAACAAAAATAAATCCATCAAATAAATCAAAATTAATAAGTGAAAAAATTGTATTTTCACCCTGAGTACCCATTTCGTCTTGATTTTCCTCTTCAGTAGAAAAAACAGCAGCACTGTAGCCTAAAGAATAGGCTTGTCTGAGAATTCCGGTAATAATATTATGATTCATATCACGGTACACACGGTTAATTATAACACCAATTCTCATGTTCCTACTCATGATGATACTCTCCTGTTTTTATTATTAAATGGGTCAGTGAAATAATAACATAGTTAAAAATGCAACAAAGACAGTTTGTTTTATCATTGAATTATTGTTTTGAATATGTTATTATATTAATGTAATTAAGTAAGATCCTTGCTAAATTACAAAAAAAGATTCCTGATTGAATTGAGGAAGCAGTCAGAATCTTTTGAAGCCTTGACCGTATTTGAGGAAAATAGTAAGTACGCCTGTGAGTATGTTTACCTTGCAGGCGTAAATACGTTATAATTAATGTACATGATAAGTGCTTCAGAACATTGATCCGAAGCACTTATTTTATACTCAACATATCATGTGGCAGCAATATTATAAACACCATTGCGAAGCCGGTCTTCATATTCATTGCGTGGCAATGGTCTGTCAAACAAATAACCCTGTGCCATATTACAATGAACGCTTCTGAGAAAATCTGCCTGTTCTGCAGTTTCTACACCCTCAGCAATAATATTCATATTTAAGTCTGAAACCATTCCTACAATGTGTTTGATAAGAACTTCATCAGATTTGTTATGGCTCTCAAGATTATCAAGAAATGATTTGTCAAGTTTAATAATATCTACATTAAGATCTTTAAGGAGGTTCAGAGAAGAATAGCCTGTTCCAAAATCATCTATTGATGTGCATATACCGTTTTCCTTCATTCTATTGATAAATTTTGAGAGAATTTCAAAGTTTTCATAACTTGAAGTTTCGGTAAGTTCAACTTCAATATATTTGCTGTCAATATTGTATTTTTTTATAATAGAAATAATATTGTCAGCAAAATCAGAATGCCTCAGATGTGCCTTTGAGAAATTAACAGAAACACAAAACGGCTGCATACCATTCTCCAGCCAGTAATTAATGTCCCTGCAAACCTGTTCAAGAACGTAAAAATCAAGTCGGCATATGCTTCCTTCTTGCTCCAGTGTTGGTATAAACTCCATAGGCGGTACAAGCTTGCCGTTTCTGAACCACCTTACAAGGGCTTCACAGCCACAGAGGTGATTATTTGAAAGCATAACTTTAGGCTGATAATATACCACAAATTCTTTTTCTTCAAGAGCTTTTGGAAATACAGCTGATATTTCATTGTTTTTCAATACCTGGTTTTTCATGCTTTCTTTAAACCAGATATAATCACCATTTCCGGTTATTCTTGTCTGATGAAATGCAATATTTGCATTGTGAATTACATCAGACATTGCATCATTTTCCTGGATCTTATAAATTCCGGCACGAACACGGATATCAAATGATTGCTTAAAATTATTTTTTACGCAGTCTATCTGTACTGATTTCAGATACTCAAGAATTTTTTCTGAGTTTGAAAATTTTACAAGTATTATAAAATTATCGCCGCCAAGCCTGCAAATGATCTCCTCATCTGATTCAAGTTCATTGGATATTTGTTTAACATACTTTCGCAGTATGATGTCGCCTTCTCTGGAACCAACATTACGATTGATATAATTGAAATTTTTTATGTTGAAAAACATACTTACATACTGAGATAATCTGCCGCTTTTATACAGCATATCACCAAACATATTAAAGCCTCTTACATTTGCTGCACCGGTAAGCATATCCATAATGAATGTTCTGCTCATCATGCGGCCAAGTCTTGACTTTCCGAACACCATAAATATTATTTCGGAAAAGAATTCCAGTGCTTTTTTCTCATTTTCATTCCATGTGTATCCAGCAGGTGGATACATATCAATCTTTGCAAGACCGTGATCGCCTGTTGTGTGACAAAAATAGATAAAATCATTACCTGTCTTATTCTCATCAGAACAAAGCTTTATCTCAAGATTTCGACCGTCCGGAGGAACAGGATCAAGAATATTATCAGGGACATCAAGATGAATATACATCTTTGCAATAGGCAGTTCGTCAGCTATCAAATGATAATTTCTTTCTATTGTTTTAGCAATTTGGAATGGGGAATCAGAGTTATTCTTAATTTGTAAAAAAAATTCACGAAATCCATTGCTGCACAATAAATTATTTTGATTATACATCCCTAACTCCTCCTTAATATTAAACTTCTTTCCCAAAAAAACAAAATATTTTATTTAAACCATATAAAAAGTATATCACATTGCGTAAAAAATGTCAATTATAACAAGATATTATATTGTTAATTATATTTTAAATTTAGTTTTGTATCAAAAAAATTGATAATAACTAATTTATTCATCAAAAAGCGGCGTTGAGAAATAACGTTCAGCAGTATCAGGCAGCACTGTTACTACTGTCTTCCCTTTGCCCAGTTTCTTTGCAAGCTTCAGAGCTGCAGCTACGTTTGTACCGCTGGAAATTCCGCACATTATACCTTCGAGTCGTGAGAGGTTACGTGCTGTTTCGATTGCTTCTTCATCAGTTACTACGTATATATAATCATATATTTTCTGATTGAGAATAGCCGGGATCACTCCGTCACCTATTCCCATCTGGATATGTGTTCCAATAGTTCCGCCTGCAAGTATGGCTGCATTTTCAGGCTCTACAGCCCATATTTCTATTTCCGGATTCTGTGCTTTCAGAACTTCTCCTATACCTGTTATAGTTCCTCCTGTTCCGATGCCCGAACAAAATCCATGTATTTCTTTTCCTGCCTGTTCCATTATTTCAATTCCTGTGTGGTGTCGATGAACCTGAGGATTGGCGGTATTTTCAAACTGCTGAGGAACATATACATTTGGGTTTTCTTCTTTCATACGCAAAGCAGTTTTAAGGCATTCTTCTATACAATCACCAATATTTCCGGCGTCATGGATAAGAATTACCTCTGCACCATAATGCTTTACAAGTTTACGGCGTTCTTCACTAACGGAATCAGGCATAATTATTATAGTTCTGTATCCCTTTACTGCACCAATAAGTGCAAGTCCGATGCCTTGATTTCCGCTTGTGGGTTCTACTATAATAGAATTCTCATTAATAAGCCCTTTTTCTTCTGCACGTGTTATCATATTGTAAGCTGTTCTGGTCTTTATTGACCCGCCTACGTTAAGTCCTTCAAATTTAACAAGAACCTCGGCACTGTCAGCATCAGTCATTCTGTTAAGTCTGACAAGAGGAGTATGCCCAATACATTCCAGTATGTTATTATATATCATTGTTATGGCTCCTTTTGGAAATATTCTGTTTTATTTATATCATAAAATCGAAGATTTTGTAATATAATTGCCCGATATGCAGAAAGCAATTCTTTGATTTGCGTATCTGCAAGGGCATTAAAATAAACTATAATAAATGCCTGCATTTATTATATCATATATACATTTTTAAGTCAATGAAATTTTTATATTTGTTTAAGATGACAATTCATTAATTTGTTGACAAGAAATATATGATGTGTTAAAATTATTATATTACATGGAAAGGACTGCTGTCAAATGAACATTTCACCTTATTGCAGGAATGTATACTATTATGAAACGGATCGTATGAATGTTGTAAGTCATACGAATTATATTCGATGGATGGAAGAAGCTCGTATTGATTTTTTAAAACAGATCGGTATTCCATATCACAAAATAGAGGAAACGGGATATATGCTTCCTGTGATCGAAGTTAAATGCAGGTATAATAAATCCCTGACTTACGGAGATGATTTCTCAGTATATTCAGTGATATCGGAATACAATGGTTTCAAAATGAAGATTTCATATGAAATTTATAACAGTAAAACAAAAGAACTTTGTGCGTCAGCTGAATCATGCCATTGCTTTACTGACAGTGATATGCGTCCGGTACGAATAAGTAAAAAATCTCCGTCTTTACATGAAGCGTTTTTAAATGCAATGAGTATTTCATATAAGAATTAAACATAAATCGCAGACTAAGGTGCTTTATTTAAAACGGATCTTAGTCTGCGGTATTTTTTAGATTTTAAGATATGGTTTGAGGTACTGACCTGTATAGGAATCACTGCAGGCTGCAATCTCCTCAGGTGTACCGCAGGCAATTATATTTCCTCCACGGGTTCCTCCTTCAGGTCCAAGGTCGATTATATAATCTGCCACTTTAATAAGATTCAGATTATGTTCTATTACAAGGATAGAATTTCCGTTGTCAGCAAGTCTTTGAAGGACTTCCACAAGACGGTGTACATCTGCTGTATGAAGACCTGTTGTAGGTTCATCGAGAATATAAATTGTTTTCCCTGTAGAACGCTTTGAAAGCTCTGTAGAAAGCTTAACTCTCTGAGCTTCACCGCCTGAAAGAGTTGTTGCCGGCTGCCCGATTTTTATATATCCAAGACCCACTTCCTGTAATGTTTTAAGTTTTCTTGCAATCTTTGGGTGCTGTGCAAAAAATTCAACACCTTCATCAACGGTCATTTCCAGTACATCGTGAATAGTTTTCCCACGGTATTTTACTTCCAGTGTTTCATGGTTGTATCTTTTTCCTCCGCATACATCACATGGAACAAATACATCAGGCAAAAAGTGCATCTTTATTCTTAGAATTCCGTCACCCTGGCAGGCTTCGCATCTGCCTCCTTTAACATTAAATGAAAATCGTCCTGAGGAAAAACCTTTTGCCTTTGCATCATTTGTTTTAGCATATAATTCACGTATATCTGTAAATACGCCTGTATAGGTTGCGGGATTGGAACGAGGTGTTCTTCCAATAGGTGATTGATCTATTGCAATTACCTTGTCAAGATTTTCAATTCCGCACATTTCGTCAAATTCTCCTGCCCTTACCTTTGTACGGTTAAGCTTGGCGGTGAGATGCTTGTAAATTATTTCATTTACAAGGGTAGATTTTCCTGAACCGGATACTCCTGTAACACAGGTGAATGTTCCCAGAGGTATTGTAACATCAATATTTTTCAGATTATGTTCTCTTGCACCTTTTACAGTGAGAAATTCTCCGTTTCCGCTGCGCCTGTTTTCGGGCAGGGGGATTTCCTTTTCACCGCTGAGATACTGACCAGTTATAGAATCTTTGCATTCAAGCAATCCTTTAACATTTCCGGAGTAAACAACCTCTCCGCCGTGTATTCCAGCTCCAGGACCGATATCCACAACATAATCGGCAGCTCGTATTGTATCATCATCATGTTCCACCACTATAAGTGTATTGCCAAGATCACGCAGTCTTTCCAGTGTGGCAATAAGCTTGTCATTATCCCTCTGATGAAGTCCTATGCTCGGCTCATCAAGAATATATAGAACTCCCATAAGATAAGAGCCTATCTGTGTTGCAAGGCGTATTCTCTGGCTTTCACCGCCCGAAAGAGTTCCGGCTGCTCTTGAAAGAGTAAGATATTCCAGTCCCACATTTTTCAAAAATCCAAGTCGTTCTCTGATTTCTTTTATAATTCTTGATCCGATAAGTGCTTCCTGCTTTGTAAGACTAAGGTTTTCAAAGAAATCAATGCACTCAGCTACAGATTTATCTGTCAGTTCAATTATATCAGTGTCACCTACTGTTACGCCAAGAACTTCTTTTTTCAGACGTTTTCCCTTGCAGACAGGGCAGTTTACACTGCTCATGCAGGATTCAATTTCCTCTCTTGCCCATTCAGCTCCCTCCTTGTATCGACGTTCAAGATTAGGGATAATGCCTTCAAATTTCCCTCTATATCCGGTTGTGCGTCCATTAGACTGAATGCGGTGCAGAAAAAGCTCTTCTGTTGTTCCGTAAAGAAACGGTTTAAGCGACTTTCCAGGAAGATCTTTTACCGGCGTATCAAGAGATATGCCGTATTGTGCGCTTATAGCATTGTAATACATCATGCCTATTGACTTTTCATCGAGCGTATTCCAGCCTGGAGCTTTTATTGCACCTTGTCTTATGCTGAGTTCAGGATTCGGAATAATAAGTTCAGGGTCGATTTCTTTAAATACGCCAAGACCTGTACAGTTTTCGCAGGCTCCGAAGGGATTATTGAAAGAAAACATTCTCGGTGAAAGTTCTTCTATTGAAACATCATGTTCAGGGCATGAATAATTCTGAGAAAAAAGCATTTCTTCTCCGTCAATAACGTCCACAACAGCAAGGCCTCCTGTGACAGAAAAAACAGTTTCCAGACTGTCTGAAAGTCTTGAACGTATAGAATCCTTTACCACAAGACGGTCAACTATTATTTCAATGTTATGCTTTATATTTTTCTGGAGAGTTATTTCCTCAGAAAGATCATATATATTTCCGTCAACACGAACACGAACATATCCTGAACGCTTTGCATTTTCCAGTTCTTTTGTATGAGTGCCTTTTCGTCCTCTTACAATGGGTGCGAGCAGCTGAATACGTGTTCCCTCTTCAAGCTGCATAACCTTATCAACAACTTCATCTACAGTCTGCTGATGAATTTCACGTCCGCATACGGGACAGTGCGGAATTCCTATCCGGGCATACAGAAGTCTTAAATAATCATATATTTCCGTAACTGTGCCTACTGTTGATCTCGGATTCTTTGAGGTCGTTTTCTGGTCAATGGATATTGCAGGAGAAAGACCTTCTATGCTGTCAACATCAGGTTTTTCCATCTGCCCTAAAAACATTCTTGCATATGATGAAAGGCTCTCCATATAACGTCTTTGTCCGTCTGCAAAAATAGTATCAAAAGCAAGAGAAGATTTTCCGGAACCGGAAAGTCCTGTCATTACCACAAGCTTATCCCTGGGAATTTCTACATTGATATTTTTAAGATTATTGGATCTTGCACCACGAATGATTATTTTATCGTTCATTTCTTCTTCTTTCCCTCCAGTTCCTGAATCTTATCTCTCAGATATGCTGCGTGTTCAAATTCCAGAAGTTTAGCTGCCTCTTTCATCTGTGCAGTAAGCTCTTCAATAAGCTCACGTTTTTCCTTGGCAGACATCTTTGGTTTAGCCGAAACGGTTTGTTCAACTTCTTCCTTTGAACGAATATCTATTATATCACGAATATCCTTTCGAATAGTCTTTGGAATGATGCCGTGTTCTTTATTGAACTCTATCTGTTTTTTACGGCGGCGCTCTGTTTCTGTAATTGCTCTTTCCATAGAACCGGTTACCTCATCAGCGTACATTATAACCTGTCCATGGGCATTACGTGCGGCACGACCTATAGTCTGTATCATAGAGGTTTCGCTTCTGAGAAATCCTTCCTTGTCGGCATCCAGTATTGCCACCAGTGACACTTCCGGTATATCAAGACCTTCACGGAGCAGGTTTATTCCCACAAGAACGTCAAATTCTCCCATACGAAGATCACGGATTATTTCCATACGTTCAACTGTATCTATATCATGATGCAGATATCTTACACGAACACCCATGCCTTCCAGATACGAAGTGAGATCCTCTGCCATCTTTTTGGTAAGCGTAGTTACAAGGACTCTTTCATCCTTTTCCGTTCTTTTCTGTATCTCAGAATACAGATCTTCTATCTGACCGCTGACTGGTTTCACAATAATCTCCGGATCAACAAGTCCGGTGGGACGAATTACCTGCTCTACGATATGTGCAGAATGTTCCTTCTCGAAATCTCCGGGAGTTGCACTTACATATATTGCCTGATTTATATGGGAGTAAAATTCATCAAAATTAAGAGGTCTGTTGTCAAGTGCGCTGGGCAGACGAAATCCGTATTCTATCAATGTGCTTTTTCTTGCCCTGTCGCCTGCTGACATTGCTCTTACCTGCGGAAGTGTAACATGGCTTTCATCTACTACCAGAAGAAAATCCTCAGGAAAATGATCGATAAGCGTCATTGGGGTACTTCCCGGTTTTCTTCCTGCAAGAATTCTTGAATAATTTTCTATTCCTGTGCAGAAACCTATTTCCTGGAGCATTTCTATATCGTAATGAGTACGCTGCTCAATTCTCTGAGCTTCTATAAGTTTATTATTCAGCTGAAAAAATGCTACTCTCTCCTGAAGTTCCTTCTCAATTTCCTCAACAGCACGTGTAACTTTTTCACCGCCAACTACATAATGAGATGCAGGAAAAATTGCTGCGTGAGAAATTCTTCCAAGTACTTCGCTTGTCAGAACGTTTATTTCAGTGATGCGGTCTATTTCATCTCCGAAAAACTCAATGCGTATTGCAGTATCATTTGAACTTGCGGGAAATACTTCAAGTACATCGCCACGAACACGGAACTTGTTTCTCGTAAAGTTTATATCGTTGCGTTCGTACTGTATTCCTACAAGCTCATTTATGAGTGCATCACGTGATTTTTCCATTCCTTGTCTTACTGAAACAGCCATAGAACGGTACTCTTCAGGGCTTCCAAGTGAATATATACATGATACGCTTGCTACAATTATTACATCTCTTCTTTCTGCAAGAGCCATGGTTGCAGAATGTCTTAGCTTATCAATATCGTCATTAATTGAGGAATCTTTCTCAATGTAGCTGTCAGTGCTGGGAACATATGCCTCAGGCTGATAGTAATCGTAATATGATACAAAATACTCTACAGCATTATTCGGAAAAAACTCCTTGAATTCTGAACACAGCTGTGCCGCAAGGATTTTATTATGTGCAAGAACAAGAGTAGGCTTATTGACCCTGGCAATAACATTAGCTATAGTATATGTTTTACCCGAACCTGTTACACCAAGAAGAGTTTGCTCTTTGTTGCCTTCCTGTATTCCTTTAACTAATTCATCTATGGCCTGAGGCTGATCGCCTGCCGGTTTATATTCTGAAACAAGTTCAAAATGATCCATTATACTATTGTTCCTTTCAAAATATTAATGGTTACTTCTGCTGCTACGATATTATATCACAAAGAATTATTTCAGTCAATAATCTTTATTAATTATATGGTGTCAATAATATAGGCGGTTACGTGTTTGTAATATTGCTCATATATTGTGAATCTCTGTATTGCTTTGGTGTAACGCCATTGATTTTTTTGAATACGCTGATAAAAGCGCTTTGTGAAGAATATCCAAGAGCCATGGATATTTCCAGCGAAGTGAAATCAGAAAATTTCAGTAGATTTTCTGCTGTGGATATTTTTGTACGTGTGATAAATTCATTAATAGTGATACCCTTTTCCTTTACAAAAAGTTTTGACAAGTATGATGAATTAAGTCCGATAACCTCCGAAAGTCTTTTAATTGAAAGATCTTCGTGGAGATGATCATATATATAATCTATACATTTTCTTATATGAATAGAAACTACATTATCTTTTTTCAGCTCGTGCATTCTTGAAGCAAAATCCACCATCATTTCTCCAAGCATATCTATTATAGCGTCAACTGACTTGCATTTGTCAGCCTTCTGAATATATATATCACTTAATGTGTAGGCAGTGTCATGTCCCAAACCGCCTTCTACACATACCCGGGCTACAACAGCGGCTGCTACAACAAAATGATACATTATATTGCGTATGGGATCATCAGAAAGTTTTCCTTTTCCTGTAAAAAAATTTTTTCTAACTGAGTCAAAATCATTTTTTACCTTTTCAACATTGCCGGATTTAACTAATATATAATGTTCGAATTCAGTATTGAATGGAGTTCTTATAAATCCATCTGTTTTTTGAACGTAGAGTCTGTAATTGAGATCACGGTTTGTATTCATATTATCACCAAAGAAGAGTATTTTTCTGCACAGAATGTATTCTCTGCCATAAGTTTACCTTTATATTGTATCACGTTTTTGTTAAAAAAGCAATCTATTTGATATAAAATCCTTTTTGTTTCTACTATAATTGGGTTATAAATTCAGTTAGCGGGAGGTATTCTTATGGCACAGACTTATGACTTAACCAAAGGAAAGGTTACACCTTTGATTCTGAAATTCTTCTTTCCAATGTTCCTGACAAATATGCTCCAGCAGATCTATCTTATTGCCGATACCTCTATTGTTGGAAAAGGTCTTGGTGATAATGCACTGGCTGCTGTAGGGAATATGTCATCATTAAATTTCCTTGTTATTGGATTTTCAATGGGACTTGCAAACGGATTTTCGGTTTCTATTGCAAAAGAATTCGGTGCAAAAAATTATGACAATCTTCGAAGAGCTATAGCTTCTTCTGTTATATTGTCTGTAATTGTTGCAGTTATTCTTACAGTTTTAAGCACACTGTTTTTGCCGGATTTTTTTGAAACCATACGTACTGACTCTTCTATTATGAACGACAGCCTTACATACGGATACATTATGTTCGGAGGTCTTGCTGCTACTATTGCATATAATATTTGTTCATCAGTTCTGAGAGCATTGGGTGACAGCAAAACACCTTTTATTGCAATTATTATTTCAACCATACTGAACATCATTCTTGATATAGTGTTTATTTTCGGATTTAAAACAGGTGTTGAAGGTGCTGCTGCCGCTACAATTTTTTCTCAGCTGCTTTCCGCTTTTGTATGTTTCCTCAGACTCAGAAAAATTGATATTATTAAACTGAAAATCAGTGATTTCAGAAATAATTCCTTTATGTATAAGGAGCTGTTTAAAAATGGTCTTCCTATGGCATTAATGAATTCAATCACTGCTCTGGGATGTATGGTAGTTCAGTATTTTGTAAATGGACTTGGAGTGGCTTATACATCTGCATATTCAGCCTGCAGTAAATTTATTAATTTGTTTATGCAGCCTTCGTGTACAGCAGGTTTTACTATGTCCTCATTTACAAGCCAGAATTATGGAGCCGGAAAATACAGCCGAATCCAGGACGGTCTCAAGGTTTGCCTTTCAATTGCACTTGTTTCGTACCTGGCTCTTGGATCAGTAATGTGCTTTATGCCGGAAGCACTTGCAAAACTTATGCTTACAGGCAACGAACCTGTATCTCTTGCTAAAGAATATCTACCTATATGCGGCGCAATGCTTTTTACTGTAGATTTTCTTTTTGTCTTCAGAAGTGCGGTACAAGGCATGGGAAAACCGGTTATACCAATGATTTCAGGCATAATAGAAATGTGTATGAGAATCCTTGTAATTGTTCTTTTCATAGATAAAATCGGCTTTAGCGCAACAGCATATGCCGATGTAGTTGCTTGGATAGGTGCGATTTCGCTTAATTGTACTGCATATCATATTATAATCAGCAAATACATCAGAAAGAATTCAGACATACATAAAAACAGAACATATTTTTCATCAATGTATAATTCTTCTATTTCCCATAAAATGAAAAGCATTCACAGAATGTAATAAATTATCTGTAATATCAAAATAAATCTGACCCTGCTGATGATTTCACTAAGAAGGGTCAGACTTAATTCTATTCTTATATTAAACAGGTGCGGTATAATGGTTTTCTTACAGGAAGCTTTACATAAAAGGTAACGATCAGCATATTAACAAGAATAAATTTTCTTCTTAACTTATTTATCATTGCCTTCAGCCTCCAGATGATAACCAAGGCGTCTTATTGCCTCAAGATGAATGGTGAAGCTATTGGAATTACTCAGACTGTCAGCGCAATGGGTTATAAAAACCGCTTGTTTGACACTTCCAGAGTTCACACATTGGATATTGTTATGGAGGATTAGGACAGCTTTATTGATACTGCACAAAGCGAGGAATACTCAGAATGTGCGGTCATAATAGTCAATGAACAGTGAGCGCTACAGTTTTAAAATTGAGTTTGATCAATACGATAAAAACAAAAGCTACTACGGGCTTGATAAGCAGTGTCTGAACAATATCATTCAGGACAACACCTATATGAAAGATTATCTGACCTATCAGATGATGAATAAATTTGGTGTGGATACTCCCTTGTGCAGTTATGTATACATTTCAGTAAACGGCGAAGACTGGGGTCTTTATCTTGCTGTGGAAGGCGTTGAAGAGGCATTTCTTAAACGAAACTATGGCAGTGATTACGGTGAGCTTTATAAACCGGATAGTATGAGCTTCGGCGGCGCAGGGGCAACGGTATGGATTTTAAAATTGAGGATTTTATGAATCAGTCTGGTTCCAGAGATGCTGAAAATTCTGCTGATATAGAAAATGTACAAGGCGGTTTTGGTCAATTTGCCCTTCCGGATATGCAGGGCGGTATGCAAATCCCGGAAGGCAGCGGTAATTCAGGAAATAATGTAGTTTCACTGCACTTGCATTATACAAGAATATATCAGATAAGGAGATTTTTTCAGATAAAAACGATGTTCCCTACTTTTTCCAAGATGCGGAAGAGGTCAAAGGCAGGCATCTCAGGCGGAAGATGAATACAATCAGATTTATTATAGTGATTAAGAAATAGTACGTTAGACTGAGTAATTGTGGGAAGGAATCTTATTATATTAAGAAAAATAAGTACACAGAATAAGGCAGATACTTCGTAATGAAGCATCTGCCTGTTTTTTCATATACCTCCGTAAAGGTTTTTCAACATAATTTTTTTGAAAAACTATCATATTAGTACTGACATGAGTATCGTCTGATTATTTATTTGCTATGTGAAATAAATCATTTTTTATGTAATCTCTTATCTTCGGAGCACAGCCATTATATACATTTGAAAGATTTTCCAAATGGGCAAATATGACAATGATACCAAGAACTACAGCTGTTATGAAAACCGAAAAATCTGAGTTTTTTAAAAGACAAAACGGGAAAAGCAATGCTCCCGAAACGGGAAGAAAAACAGCGTAATTCAGTATCAGCATTAATGAAATGCCTATAATAAACAAAATAAGAAATATCATTGGTTCATAGGCTAATATCAATCCTCCAAAAGATGCCAGACCTTTTCCGCCTTTAAACTTCATATAAAAGGGAAATATATGACCAATTACAACTGCTGTACCTGCCATTAAAGGAATAAGATTGTTTGACGGATATATATAAGCTGTAACCTTGACAGTAATATAAGCCTTTAATATATCAAATATCATAACAAATATGCCGTATAATTTGCCGAAATTAAGCATTACATTTGTTGCACCTAAATTTCCTGTTCCGTTATCCCGCAGATTTTTATTTTTTATTTTGGATATAAGCGCTGATGGACTAATTGATCCAATCAAATATCCGGATATAAAACACAAAAAAGCTTTCATATATGATTTCCTCTCTAATAAGCAAAAATATAAAATAAAAAAGGATTGTAATATTTATTTTTTTCTTTATCATATCATATCATATCTATTTAAGAAAGTCAAGTAAAGAAATCGAGTTAAACATATTTTAACACATTTGCATATAATATAATAATTGCGTATGATAAATAATGCAATAAAAAAAGTCATATATGCAATTGTGTTTTATTGAATAATATGCTATAATAAATACAAAGTATTTATTATAATTTATTTTAATGCCCTTGCAGATACGCAAACAGGCTTTGGTCCCTGCATATCGGGCAATTATATCACAAAATTTTTGATTTTTACTATAATTAATCCATTGCAATTAAAAGTTTAAATTTATTCCACTGCAGATATACAAAAAACAGATATTTTGTTTTCTGCATATTGTTATGATATCTCCAAATTTGAATATATTATCCCATGATAACAATAATGCTGTCCTATAATTATGGATAGCATTATTGTTTTTTTGTATAAAACAAACAAAAAAGCACAATTTAATCATTAATGTTGCATTTTAACTGAATATGTTGTATAATGATCATAAGGAGTTGTTGCAAAATGATAAAAAAAATCAAAAACAGTGAAAGCATAATAAGCGATTTAGACATATATGATCTGCTTAAAAATGAATCAGATCGTATGCAGAATTCACAACTTCATCAGTATCAAAAGCTTATGGCATATTACCGCTGTGCGATAATGGAAATTTCTACAAAGTTTAATGTACTTAATGAAGAATTCTCACTTCAATATGACAGAAATCCTATAAGCAGCATTAAAAGCCGTTTAAAAAAAGTGTCCAGTATGAAGGAAAAGCTTGAAAAGAATGGGTATCCCTTTTCACTGGAATCAATAGAAAATCACCTTAATGATGTTGCCGGAATACGTGTTGTATGTTCATTTCCAGATGATGTATATATGCTTGCCGACGCTCTTGTCAAGCAGGATGATATAACTGTAATAGCAAGAAAAGACTACATAAAAAATCCAAAGCCCAACGGATACAGAAGTCTTCATTTAATTGTTACTGTGCCAATTTTCCTTGCTCATGAGAAGAGAATAATGAAGGTGGAGATTCAGTTAAGAACGATAGCAATGGATTTTTGGGCAACTCTGGAACATCAGCTGAGATATAAGAAAAATATCGAATTTACTGATGAAATGGCTAAGGAACTTTTTCAATGTGCGCAGCTTAGCGCTGATCTTGATGCAAGAATGGATGCACTTAAAGATAAGGTGCAGCTTGATAAAAACGTAAAAAAAATTCCTAATACATTGTTTTATGATTAATTTTATATAGATATCAGACAGAATATTTCAGCTGAAAATAAAAGCAGTCACTAACATCTGACTGTTAATGACTGCAAATCTGGTGCCGCCGACCGGACTTGAACCGGTACGATCTCAATGATCGGCGGATTTTAAGTCCGCTACGTCTGCCTATTCCGTCACGGCGGCATATCTTATACTTTAATCTAACAATCACAATTATATCATAATATAATTAAAATGTCAAGTAAAAAAATATTTATTAATAATTATGGTGTAATATAATAAAAGCTGTGGGAATTGAACACAGAAAATTCATATTAAATAGAAAGGCTGCGCAGATATACGCAGCCTTTTATTCAAATCATTTATATACCACTTATTCTGTTACAGTTTATATTAATATTAATAGAA
Source organism: Oscillospiraceae bacterium (assembly GCA_029007315.1). GTDB lineage: Bacteria > Bacillota > Clostridia > Oscillospirales > Ruminococcaceae > Ruminococcus_C. The sequence continues at coordinate 17,350 of JAQXHO010000031.1, read as the reverse complement.
AAATATATATTATCCAAGTGGGATAAGCTCAGAAACAGAAGTGTTGCCCTGTGAATCTGTTACTACAAACATACACACATAATTTTCCGGATTATTTATTGATGTAACCTCAAGTGCATAATCTTCTGAAAGATCCTGTTCAAAACCAAATATCCAATCAGAACGGTCCCAATTAAAGAATGGCAGAAGATTTCCGTTTTTATCCCTTGTCAGATAATTACAGGTTCCTGCTACAGCCATTATCGAATAATCATCCAGTGACAGGAGTTGTTTATTAGCACGTTGCACCTTATCTTCTGAAATAATTGGAACAGCACTTCTGATCTCACCGTCCGGATGTTTATTATCTACAACAATCTGCAGTTGCGCTGCTTCTGTTTTCCAGTCGCTGATCTCTTCTCCAATATAAGTTAATACAACAGAACAGAGATAGCGCTTTTCCTTTGATGACGAATCATTATCAACAAGAACCATTGGTATATCTGAAAGCTCTCCTGTAGTTTTATCTTTCATATAAACGACATTATTGTTATAATACGCATGAAGTACACCGGAATTATCCATTTTAACATTTTTGCCGCCGTGAATAAATATGTACATATCATCTTCACGTTCATCATTGATATTATTTAAAAAACCGCCTTCCTTGGCTTTGCACAAAATATAGTAGGTTGCACTGCCAAAGTTTTTCTTCTGTTCTTCTGTAAGTTTTAAAGTTATATCTTTACCGGAAGAAATCACCGGAACATCAGCAGGTTCATCGTTACTGCTTGTTTCCTCATCTTCTTCCGGTTCAGAAACAGGCGTTGCTATGTCATGTACTGAAGTTTCTGCACCGGAAATATTCCAGTCTGAGAAAATTGTTTCTCCGTTACGTATTGTATTGAAATCATTAAGATACTGCACGTATTTATCTGCAAAATTAATGCTTGTATCAAGCTCAATGCAGTATTCGGTATAATTGCTTTCTGCTTCATAAGGATAACATATTGATACACCGCCTGCATTTTCAACGTTGCTTCTCATATATACTGTCATATCTTTTAAAGCTGCAATAACTGAATCCTCGTAAGCAGAATCTTTGGAAGCAAGATTTTCTATCAGATTGACAGCATCAACAAGGCAGTAATTATAGCTTGATGAATATGTGCCGAATTCCTTTACACTGCATCTTCCCTGTACAGCCTGTGGAAATGTTTCAACTGATAATGCAGTGCTGGTTTCTTCAAAAAATGAATTTAATGTATTTTCAGCCTGACTATACTTTCTCAGATCAAGGCAAGACAGTGTAAGATCCGCATAAGCATTTGGTTTTGCTTCAAATACTTCCTCTCCGTAACTGAAATAAGAATCAATTATTTCCTTTCCTAAATGCGCACCGTCCATATCAGGTTCAGAAAGACTTGACAGAAATTCATAATTCCAACCCCAGCCGGGTTCGGTTTCCTGCGAAGCAATCATATAATTAGCATATGGCTCAAAAGCATCACACAACTCCATTGAACTCATAAGACAGGCGTCAAAGCCGATCCATTCGAGTTTTTTTCCTGTTTTGCCTACTGAATTTTCAAGGGCATCTTTCATTTCTGTAAGCGTAAGAATATCGCCATAGTTTTCATCAACTCCGTAGCCAAGAACAGGGCCTGCACCATGATCCCATAAAATAAGACTATATAAATCTGTATCATAATTATCCATGCAATAATTTATAAAATTACTAAGATTATCAGATTCTCCCATATTACATGAATCAATTGTGTCAATAACACTAAAGGAACCATTACTGAAATGAAGAATTGATTGCTCATTTTCAGAAATCAAAGAATTCTGCCATTTAGAAGCACCTCCGGCACATACAAGCAGATTACTGTTTTCCGAAGGCATTGCTTTTTCCATTTCTGACAAATCCATAGTTCCAGCACCGTATCTTGATTCAAGATCTGAACCTACCATATATACCATAATTGTCTGTGAGTACACTTTACCGGTTTCATCGTCGTTGTTGATATTATCAAGAATACCATCATAGGCATTGTTTTGAGCATCAGTTGAGTATGCTTGCGTATCACTGCCATAAACGCCTTTGCTGGGCTGTACAGTGCTTTTTTCTGAGCAGCCTGTAAATAATCCTGTTAATACGGCACTGCATACAGCAAGTGAAGTTAGTCTGCATATACCTTTCATTTCAAAATTCTCCTTTTATAATTTTGAATATTTTATAATATACAATAATAAAGCTGCTGCAGCCAATATTAAAGCCACAGCAGCTTGAATTAATGAGATCAGATGCTGCTCTGATTCTCTGTTCTGATTTTGATGAAATCGATCAGAAGATCAACTGTTTTTTCAACGCCAAGTTTACTGGAGTTTACAGAAATCTCATAACTTCTTGAATCGCCCCATTTGTTCGGACAATGAGAATTGTGATAAGCTTTACGGGTTTTGTCATGACGTGCCATAATGCTGAGAGCTTCGGATTCTGTAACGTTACGAACCATCTGAATACGTTTGCTCTTTTCATTTATATCGCCTAAAATAAAGATCGGTATCATGCAGGTGTACTCACGAAGAATGTGTTCAGCACAGCGGCCTACTACTACAAAGGATTCACCTGAAGCAGCTTTTTTTCTGAGGTAGTCAAACTGTATTTCTGCAATTGCCTCTTCCGGTGAATTTGAATGACCTCTGACTGTTCTTGAAATTATAAGCTTTTTTCTCTTTTCATCATATTTCTTGAGGTTATCCGCATCAACATTCATGTAACTTGCAATATCATCAAGCATATTTCTGTCATAAAAAGAAATGCCAAGACGTTCAGAAAGCAGTTTTGCTACTTCGTGACCGCCGCTTCCGTATTCACGGCTAATTGAAATAATCATTTGTTTGCTCATATGTACACACTCCTGTCATTACAGATAGAAAGCACAAATATAAATTGTGCTTATTAAAAGAACAATAACGGTTGCCGGAGCCATTTTCTTGCAATATTCGCCCCAGCCAATCGGATGACCTGCCTTTGCTGCTGCAGAGGTACCTACAACGTTTGCAGACGCTCCGATAGGTGTTGCACTGCCGCCTACATCTGTACCCATTGCAAGTGAATATGCCAGTACATCAATATGCACACCAGTAGTAGCAGAGAGAGCTTTGATTACAGGTACCATTGTTGCTGCAAAAGGAATATTGTCAATAAAGGCACTTGCTACTGCAGACACCCAGATGATTATTCCAATCATCAGATAAGTATTGCCTCCACTTACCTTGGCAATAAAGTCAGCAATGATTTCAAGTACACCAGTTTCCTCAAGACCGCATACTACTACAAAAAGTCCAGTGAAGAAAAGCAGTGTCTTGTAGTCAACCTTCTTCAGTATTTCAAGAACGTGCTTTCCGGATGTGATCATTGTTACGACAGCAACAGATACTCCGATAAATGCTACTGTCAGGTGTGTTGTTGCATGAGTTACAAGAAGAACTACAGCTGCAAGGAATATTATTGTATTTATAATGAAACCCGGCTTGTCAGTTATAGCGCTTGCAGGTGAAGGAAGATTTGAAAAGTCTTCAGATGCTGTGCTGCTTTTTAAATCCTTACGCATAACAAGATAAAAATATGCCAGAATAAATACAAAAGAAATTACTGCAATAACACCTGTATGTGTAATAAAGTCTGTAAATGTGTATTCAAGCTGTGTACCGATAATGATATTCGGCGGATCTCCGCACATTGTTGCAGAACCGCCAAGATTTGCACAGAATATTTCTGCAAGAATCATTGGAACAGGCTGGAATTTCAGTAAACGTGCAAGTTCAATTGTTATTGATGCAAGGAAAAGAATTACAGTGATACTGTCAATGAACATCGCCAGAACAAAGGACATACACATGAATGAAATGAATATCGGTATTGTTTTGTAGTGAACAAGCTTGGCAATTAGCATACAAAGCCAGCGGAAAAATCCTACTCTTGCCATTCCTTCAACCATTATCATCATTCCTGCAAGGAATAAAATAGTTGACCAGTCAATACCTCCTGATTCTGATTCTGCTCCGCTTGAATGCCAGAATTCCGGATTAACAATTGCTGAAAGATTGATCGTATCCCAGATTGCACCGAGGTCCCGCAGACATACACCAAATACAAAAATCAGTGTAAGTGCTCCACAGCATAGTGTGGTAATGTGTTTCTCGATTTTTTCTGTGATGATCAGGATGAACATAGCAACAAAAATTATTATTGCCACTATAGACGCTGCTGTCATAGAAAAGACCCCTTTCATCTATCAAATATAATTTTACGGTATGATCCCGTTTTCGCTGTAATCTAAGCCATTTAATGTGCTTAATAAGGGAAATCGACAGCAATTTCCCAAAAATTACAAGCCTTTTATATTATATCACTTAAATTATATATGTCAAGTTTAATATTAAACTCCAGCATCTTTTCGTGATATTGCACAATTGGGCCTTGCATTTTCACAGACATACTCTATATCTTTTATTAATCATTTATCATTAAAAAAAGCTAAGTAAAGACTTGCATTTTTTCGGTTGTTATGATATAATTATTGAGTTAATCACTTTATTTCCGAAAGGACTGGAAAATATGTCAAACAAACAGGACACCAAGAAAAAGAATTTTGATATTCCACGGCCTGTATTTCCTAAAAGAGCTGTTGTCACCGGCGGTATGCCATACGGCAACAAAGAACTTCATTTCGGTCATGTAGGCGGAATGCTTGTATTTGCAGATACCTATGCACGTTTTCTCCGTGATCGTATCGGCAGGGAAAATGTCATCTTTGTAAGCGGTACTGACTGCTATGGCTCTCCTATTGCAGAAAGCTGGAGAACAAAAAATGCTTCCGGTGAATTCAAAGGTTCTCTGGTCGATTTTGTCCTCCGCAATCATGAAAAACAAAAGGCAACACTTGCTGCATATGCTATTGAGCCAAACTTTTTCGGCGCATCAGGTCTTGACCCTGCCAAAGATGTTCACGCTGAATATACAAAAGAATTTTTGCAGTCACTTTATGACAAAGGACAGCTTAAACGCATAACAACAATGCAGTTTTTTGATGAAAAAGCCGGGGTTTTTCTTAATGGCAGACAGGTTATCGGAAAATGTCCTGTTGAAGGATGTACCTCAGAAAAAGGCTATGCCGATGAATGCGACCTGGGACATCAGTATATGCCTGAAAACCTTCTGAATCCTGTCAGCACTCTTACAGGTGAAACTCCTACAATGAAACCTGTTTCTAACTGGTACTTTAATCTTCGTGATTATGAAAGCCTTCTTAAAGAATGGGTTGCTGAAATGCAGAAACGCAAGGATGTACGTCCTGTTGTATGGAAAACAATTTCCGAATTTTTAAAGCCGCCGGTTATATATGTAAAGCGTGAATTTGAGGAAAAGTATCTTGAAATCCGTGACAGTATGCCGGAACATAGTTTCCTTGAAGAAAAGAAAAAGCCTTCATTTACAATTGAATTTACTACACTTTCAGATTGCGATGAAGCTTGCAGAATACTTACACAGAATCAGATCCGTTATCGTACCGGAAAAACGCTTGTTCCATTCAGACTTACAGGTAATATTGAATGGGGCGTTCCTGCGCCCACTCTGGAAGATTCAGAAGGTCTTACCGTCTGGGTGTGGCCTGAGTCACTCTGGGCGCCGATTTCATTTACAAAAACTTATCTTGAAAGCAACGGCAGAAATCAGTCTGAATGGAAAGATTACTGGTGCAGCAAGGATTCTACTGTTTATCAGTTTATCGGTCAGGATAATATCTATTTTTACGGTATTGCCGAACCTGCTATGTGGATGGCACAGCAGAATTCTGCAGAGAAAACAGCAAATCCGCCTGAGGGAGAACTTCAGATGCCTGTCATTGTAGCAAATCATCACATTCTTTTCCTTGACAAAAAAGCTTCAAGCTCCGGTGCTGTTAAACCTCCTATGGCTGATGATCTATTGCAGTATTATACACCGGAACAGCTTCGTATGCACTGGCTTGGACTGGGATTGGGACAGCGTTCTGTAAGCTTTATGCCAAAGCCTTATAATCCCGATGCAAAGCCTGATGACACAGATCCTGTTGTAAAGGATGGTCTGCTGCTTTCAAATGTTTATAATCGAATCATTCGTACAGCTTTTTATACAACTCAAAAAGAACTTGACGGCATAATGCCCGATTTGCTTCCAGAGGAAAATATTATTGCTGATGCAAAGAAAGCAGTACTTGATTATGAAAGGCATATGTCAAAATTTGCTTTTCATCAATGCACATATGTACTTGACAGTTATATCAGAAACTCAAGCAAATATATGGCAAAAAGCCTAAAGCCCGATGAACTTTCAAAGGAAGAGCTTTCTCAGATTCTTGCTAATATTTTCTATATGATACGCATAACAGGTATTCTTCTGCATCCAATGGCTCCAATTGGTACTGAAAAGCTTCGTGAATATTTGCAGGTCGATGAGAGAATCTGGTCATGGGATACAATTTTTGAACCTCTTACCTATTTTACAGAAAAAAATCACAAACTAAAGTTCCTTCCGCCTCGTACAGATTTCTTTACACGCCATGAAAGTCAGTTTGCTCAGTCTGAAGAGGAGTAAATTACGCTTTATCTGATTATTCTATACTAATAAAAGCCTGAGATTATGAGAATTCTCAGGCTTTTATAATATTCTATGTGTACTGCAATAAAAACTGCCGCATCACACAGACACGGCAGCTATTTGTATTATTCAATTTGATCAATATTAATTTGAAAGAACTTTCATTCTTTCACATGGATTTCGATGGGACTCACTCCTTATTGCTACGGATTAAATAATCTAAATACAACATTAATTTTCATTTTAATCACGCCTTTCAGTTTAATTAGGCTGATATTGAAAATGTTATACCATGGGAACCACCATTTTCTTTAATATTATACGCTAAATAAATTTTATATTATAAAATATTCAGTTGTTGTCAGTAACACCATTAAGATTAGTTGTAACCAGCACGAATTCCATTACTTATTGACGGCACTCACTGCAGTTCAGCAGTACTCGCTCGCCTTTTTTTCGCTCACCGGGTACAATTCCAATCCAAATGGCTAAAATTCTGTGGGGTTATACCTGCCATTGGATTTCACCCTTTCTGTTTGATTTATGCACGGTTAAATTACTGTAAAATCGCACATAGGAATCACCTTTTTCGTTATATGTCAGCATCTATTTTAAGGCTCTTTGCCGGAGATTCGAAATCGTCATCATTCCGAATTACGTTCACCTATGCTGTCAGTGATATAACGTTTCATTATTACAGCTACATCCGCTAAACCAGCAATCATTAGTACGAAATTTATTACTTAAATGGGGTCCGTTGTTTCTTTCAACAACCTTTACTCTCCGCTTTTCGTCACCAACTGTCACTGATCCAGACAGCATATGTACTGTGTTTCATCATTTGCCATCGGACCTCAACCTCCTTACCGATCGACATCACTTACACAAAAGACATTGTCTTAAACCTTGTGAAGCAAATCGCTGAAAGATTATTCCGTGATATTTTTATCACTCTCTTTCCTTGTTTATATAATACCATAATATCCTAACTTTGTCAAGTACTTTTATAAAAAATCACATATATTTTTGCGATATTTCATTTTATTTAGTCATATTTCCGTTTTGATTAAAATAATTAGTCAAAACATTGTATTATCTTAATATTTCAAATCATATCTATTCTCTATTAAATAAATAAGCTGAACAAAAATAACTTTGTTCAGCTCATTTTTATGTTATTGCTCCGCCGGGATATCCGGAGGTGAAGTAGGCGCTTCAGTTACTACGGGCGGTTCAGTTGGTTGAGTATGTGTAACAGGAGCTTCTGTTGTTGCAGCAGTTGTTACTTCTTTTGTAGCTTCTGTTGTTGCTACTGGCGCAACTGCATAATAAACTGTGATTTCGTCACGGTTTTTAAGATTATAATACGCATCCTTATCAATGCTGAGTTTAGATACAGTATTTGCCGGACAACTTGCCGTTGTTTCCGGTTCAAGTTTATAGACTACTCCAAGTTTATCAAGAAGCTTAGTATAATCACCTATGTATACGTTGGTATACTCCGGCAGCTTTATCATTGAAGGTCCTTTGCTTACCTGAATCTTTACAGGAACTGAAGTATCAAAATATTCACCTTCCGCAATTTCCTGCCAGATTATCTGCCCTGCAGGATATTCTTCGCTGAAAACTTCTTCAACTTTAAATTTCATCCATGAACTGTAACGATCAAGCTGTGTTTCGTAAGTTTTGCCAATAAGTTTTGGCATAATTCCGTCACCTTCCGGTGTTGTATTTTCCGTAGCAGCTTCATCTGTGGTTACAACTGTTGTAGTTGTTGTTTCCATTGTTACCGGAGATTCTTCATTGGAATTATCTTTTAAGAACATAAAATAGACGCCTATTAAAAGTATGACCAAAAGCAGCATACCAATAATAAGTGGGATTTTAACACGATCTATTGCACTTGGTTGTGAATCATTATAATTATTTCTTTCATAGCTTTCATTTCCATACCCGTCATATGAATAATCATCTGTATATTCTTCAGACTGATCATACTCGCCATACTGACTGTTTGAATTGCTGTAATAATCATTACGATTGTAACTTTTTGTATTTTGATAATTATTCTGATTTTGATTATTTGATTTATTTCTGACATAGCCTGCCGAACTGTAGTGCTGGTCATTAAATAGTTGTGTTACAAGTTCTGTTATTGTCTGAATACGGTCAGCGCTTACCAGGTTAAGACCCTTCATTATTACATCAGAAATATGACGTGAAATATTTGGATTTAACAGACAAGGAGCAATAAGATTATCATTTTCCATACGGCTTATTGCACTTGTAGGCATACTTCCTGTAAGGACACGGTAAAGAACTGCACAAACAGCATAAACATCAGTCCATGTTCCCTGTCTGTTGCTTGCTGAATACTGTTCCGGTGCTGCATAACCGCTAAAAATTTCACATTCAAGCTCTGTATCTGCAGTACGGACTGCAGAAATTGAAAATTCTGTGAGTTTAAGTTCACATTTTTTTGTAACATAGATAGTTTCCGGACTTATTGCACGATGAAGTACTCCGCTGTTATGAAGAATACTAAGTGTAGTCAGAAATGGAGGAAGCATACTGGAAAGCTGTCCCCAGCTGAGTTCCCCTGCATTTTCCTTTAGAAAATCAACAAAACGCATCCCATCTACATATTCATACACTGCATATGCTGTATTATTCTCATTAAACAGATCAATAACCTGATTGATCTGAACCTGTTCACGTATTTGTGCCAGAGATTTATTAAGGTCAGTAAACTCCTCCATAAGAACTTTGTATTGAGGCAGATTCGAATTTTGTATGTATATCGCCGATGAACCTGCTGCACGTGAGCATAAATTTAAAGGCAGATATTCCCGAAGAAGTACACGGCAGCCTGTGGAACGATCCAGAGCAATATATGTTACACCTTCTCCATTCATAGAAAGAGCTGTTCCGACTATATATCTTTTATTCAATTCAGCACCAGGCTGAAGAAATATTTCATTAACAGGGACGTTTTCATTATATCCACAGCGCTGACATATTCCACCGTTATAGTCAGTCTGTCTCATGCAGCCATAGCATAACTTTCGTTCTCCCATGTTCTTCCCTCCATTCTCACATATCACATATAAGAATCAATAGATTTATAGATTTTCTTAATCCTTTTTATTGTAACACGCAAAGACGATTATGTCAACAGATTTATAAAATTGACATCATATATCTGCATATTGTATTTGTTTTGTAATATTTTCGCAAATTTCCTTACTTATCAGAATGATATAAGATCTTGTTCCAGCATTTTTTGTGCAGCAAGAAGAACACCAATTTTACCGCTTATATATGTAACGCCGCCCTGCATCCAGACAGCGTAAGGTTCACGCAGAGGAGCATCAGCTGAAAGTTCAATAGAAGCTCCCATAGTAAATGCACCTGCTGCCATAATTACCTGGTTTGTATAACCCGGCATATCCCATGGCTCTGGTACAACATGAGCATCAATAGGAGAACCTTTCTGCATTCCCTGACAGAAAGCAATTAAATTCTTTTCATTCCCAAGGCATATTGCTTCTACTATATCGCCTCGCTGTTCACCTGTTTTCGGAGAACATTCAAAGCCAAATCTACTGAAAAGTGCAGCTGCAAACACAGAGGTTTTAAGAGCGTTTGCAACACATTCCGGTGCATGGAAAAATCCGAGAAACATTTCTCTGTTCATGCCAAGAGTACAGCCTACTTCTTTTCCCAATCCAACGCAGGTAAGGCGATATGCACATTTTTCCACAAGTTCTTTTTTTCCTGCTATATATCCGCCCGTCCTTGCAATTCCGCCGCCTGCATTTTTAATAAGAGAGCCGATTATAAGATCTGCACCGTTTTGTGTAGGTTCGGTATCTTCTACGAATTCACCGTAACAGTTATCGACCATTATAATAGCGTCAGGGTTTCCTTTGCGCACTGACTCTACCATTTTACGTATCTGTTCCATTGTATATGCCGGTCTTAGTGAATATCCTCTTGATCGCTGTATGTAGGCTATTTTTGCGCCTTTTACTCCGGATTCAATAGCAGCATAATCGGGCATTCCGTCAGGAAGGAGATCAACCTGGGCATATTCAACTCCATAATCTTTGAGAGAACCATCTCCGGCTTTTCCGGAAATACCAAGCACTTCTTCTAATGTGTCATAGGGTTTTCCGGTAATTGAAACCATCTTATCGCCTGTTCTCAGTATGCCAAACAGTGCTACAGTCAGTGCATGAGTTCCGGAAACAAAATTATGCCTTACAAGAGCGTCTTCAGCACCAAAGGCATCAGCAAAAACACGGTCAAGAACATCTCTGCCTATATCTCCGTATCCATATCCTGTACTTCCGTAAAAGCAGGGTTCACTTACTCGATTCTTCTGAAATGCAGCAAGAACCTTTGCACTGTTATAATTAGCAGTTTCCACGATTCTTTTGAAATCTTCAGAGCAGTCAGCTTCTGCTGCTTTTGCTGCTTCCAGAATGCGGTCATCTATATCAAAAAAATCCTTAATATTCATTTTATTGTAAAGCTCCTTTTTCTGTATCCTCTTTCTGAATATCTGTTCGTTCAAGAACATATTCTGTTTCTATTTCCTCAAAGCCTATTTGCTGATAAAAACTTCTTCTGATATCAAGAGCATATAGTACAGATTCTTTTCCCATGCCGCCAAGCCATGCAGCAAGCCATTTCAGAAAATCTCTTGCATAACCGCTTCCACGGTTAGCTGCACGAGTTGCCACCTGTCCGATCATAACACAATTTTCCTGGTCAAATACTATTGTGACTGTGGTGCTGTTTTTATAAGTCATGACATGGCTTACACCGTGTCTGCATCTGTGTGAAGTATCAGTCAGCCAGAGAGGATAATCTGTAATATTTGGAAATCCTTCTTTCAATATGTCGTAAACATCAGAAAGTTTTGGATTGAATTCAACTTCGTTTTCATTAAAATCACTGGAAACCGGGTGTGGTTTCAGCGAAAAAAGCGTTCTTCTTAATTGCTGATAATTAGATATCTGACTAAGTCCAGGTATCATGCACTGCGGACATTCAACTCGAAACGGCAGGTGCATTTTTATAAAATCAGCTGCCTCCTCTGTGGGAAGGAAGTCGCACGAACATATAACCAGAGTGGAATTAAGAAGAAACATGAATCCCTTTGCATTATCATATTCAAGGCGGAAAAACTGACAAAAGTCGTATTCTCCTCCATATGCTTTATAATAAGCCAGAAGTTTTTTTCCACGCCAGCTTTTCTGAAGCTCTGCGCATTCATCAGCTGTGAAATCATATACTCGTACTATCATATCTCCACAGCCTTTTCTATCATTGCTCTTGTTAGTTTACAGCAATTCTCAATATCAGCAATATCAGCAACACATGACGGTGAATGGAGATACCGGCATGGTGCAGAAACTGAAACAGTACGCACACCGCCTCTGCTTACGTGTATAGCTCCGCTGTCATTGCCGCCTGCAATTCTGGTTTTTGTCTGACATGGAATACCCAGCCTTCTGCATTCAGAAAATGCGGCATCATAAAGCTTCTTGTCATAAATGGTGCTTCTGTCCATAAAAGGTACAACAGGACCTTTTCCCAGCGAGCATACTCTTGAATCTTCATCTGCTCCTGCAAGGTCTGCTGCAGTGGTAGCTTCAAGTACAATGCAGACATCAGGATTTACTGAATAGGCAGCGGCTTTTGCTCCACGCAGACCAACTTCTTCCTGTACAAGAAATGCAAAGGTCACGTCATAGGGCAATTGTTCACTCAGCAGCTGCAGCATAATGGCACAGCCTATTCTGTCATCAAGTGCTTTGCTTCTGATTCTGGTGCTGCCCATTCTGTCAAAACCCGGAAGAAAATGAACATATGTTCCCGGAGAAACAATACTTTCTGCCTCTTCCCTGCTTTTAGCGCCAATATCAAGATAAAGCTCAGAAAATGAAGGCAGTTTCTGACGCTGTTCATTTGAAAGAAGATGAATAGGTTTCGCTCCGATAACACCGTTAATATTATCGTTTCCGACAACAACAGGTCTGCCTATTACAACTGAAGGCTCTATTCCTCCTACAGGTGCTATCTGCATGGTACCGTCATCATTGATATATGTTATGATAAGTCCCACTTCATCCATATGAGCGCTTATCATAAGTTTTTTTGGTGAAGACTTTATGCCTTTTTTTTCTATAATAAGACTGCCAAGCGGATCAATGGTCATACTGTTTTTATAATCAAGAGCGTTATTATAAATATAATCACGCACCGACGTTTCATTGCCTGAAGCGCCGCATAAAAGGCACAGATTTTCCAGATGTTTGATTAACATACAGAACCTCCCATAATCCACTTTGCGAGCAACTTTCCTGTATTACGTATATCTTCAATGGAAATAACTTCAGAAGGCGTGTGCATATAACGAAGCGGTACAGATAAAGTACAGCTTTTTATTCCGCCTCTGCTAACGGAGAATCTATCTGCATTTGTGCCTGTAGTTCCGTTCATTACTTCACTTTGCCATGGAATATTATTTTCCTTTGCAGTTTTAATCAGACTTTGGCTTATATCTACCGAAAGAGTGGGAGAAATTCCTATCATTGGGCCTTTGCCAAGCTTTCCGCATTTTACAGGATCATCACCATGACCTAAAGCAAAACTTACATCAACTGCTACAGCTATATCAGGATCAATGTTGTATACAGCGGTTTCTGCACCGCATTCTCCTACCTCTTCCTGTGATGAAAAAAGAACAGTTACATTATTTGAAACAGATTTGTCCTTCAAAAGTTCAAGAGCATACAGAATTGCCGCAATACCACAGCGGTCATCCATAGAATGTGCTGTGGCGTGATCTCCGCAAAGCTGCATAAATGGTGTATCGAAAGATACTCTGTCACCCGGAGTAATAATTTCCATAAGTTCTGATTTGCTGTAACCCGTATCAATCAGAAGCTCTGTAACAGCAGGAACTTTCTGTTCGTTATTGCTCAGATGAGGTGGAACAGAAGCAATTACACCTTTTATTGTTTTATTTCCGTGAATGAGAACGTTCTGGGCAGGCATAATTCTCATATCAAGTCCGCCTATATTGCTGACTTTTACAAAGCCGTCATCAGTAACAGATGTTATAATAAAGCCAACCTGATCAATATGTGCGTCAAGAAGTATATGGTGCGCACTACAGTCAGATGAGCTGAATGTACCAATTACATTGCCAAAATTGTCAATGTAGGCGTCACTGCAATAAGTTTTCAGAAGACTGAGTGCAGTATTACCGGCAGATAATTCACTTCCTGATACTCCGTCAGTTTTGGTTAAAGCTTCAATAATTTTATGAAGATTCATTACTGATTTAAAGCTCCTTTACAAGTCTTTTATAGTGATTGCCACGAACTTCAAAGTTAGGATAGAGGTCAAAGCTTGCACAGGCAGGTGAAAGTGTTACAATATCACCGTTTTCAGCGATTGCATTTGCTTTTTCTACTGCATCTTCCATGGATTCTGCATGAAGAATCACAGGATGATCATTACTGTATGCTGCGCAGCCTGTAACAGCAGCTTCAATTTTCGGGGCAGTTACACCCATAAGGATCATAACTTTTACCTTTTCACATACTGTTTCAGCCATAGGTTCAAATGGAATTTTTTTATCATATCCGCCCATTATTACAATCAGCTTCTGTCTGAAGGAGTTCAGTCCAGCCAGTACACGGGTAGGACTTGTGGCAATGCTGTCATTATACCATTTTACGCCGTTCAGTTCACGAACAAATTCAATTCTGTGTTCCACGCCGCCAAAATTCTTTGCAACCTTCTTTATTGTATCCACAGATACTTCGCCCCATACTGCGCTAATTGCTGTAAGATAATTCTCCACATTATGAAGACCGGGAATTCTGATATCATCCATGTGTACAACCGGAGTAACATTGCCCATATCATTGTAGCATAACATACCGTCTTCTCTGAGAAATGCTCCTCGTTCCGGAACGGATTTTCTTGAAAATTTAACAAGTGTGCCTCTGACCTGTGAAGAAAGATTATTTGTCAGTTCATTATCCATATTCAGAACTGTTCTTGAAAAGGCATTCTGGTGAGCGATCAGATTTACCTTTGCAGCTATATATTCATCCATTGTACCATGTACATCAAGATGATTAGGTGCAATATTTGTAATAACTGCAACATCCGGTGACTGACGCATTGAAAGAAGCTGGAAGCTTGAAAGCTCAACCACTGCGGCATCAGTTTCCTTTATATCTTCAATGATTGGCAGTAATGCCCGTCCAATATTTCCGCCTTTATGAACTGTTATGCCTGATGCAGAAAGAAATTCTGTAATGACTGAAGTAGTTGTTGTTTTACCGTCAGAACCAGTTACAGCATAAATTTTACATGGACAAAGTTCAAAGAATACTTCCATTTCAGTTGTAACTGCTACACCGTTTTTACGTGCTTCTATAAGTTTAGGGTGGTTAAAATACATACCGGGCGAACGGAAAATAACATCAAAATCAGAAAGATCATCAAGATAGCTTTCGCCGAGTCTGAATGAAACTCCTGCATTATTAAGCTCATTGTAAATATCGCCTAACTGTTCAGCCTGTTTTTTATCGAGTAATGTTACTTCAATACCTTTTTTTAAAAACAATCGAATAATATCAGTATTAGTAACGCCGACACCTATAAATGCAACTTTTTTCTGCTGCATTTCCTTAAAAAAACCTTCAATCTGCTTCATTGCATTGTCCTCCGTAATCATTTATAATAACACACAAAAAGGCACCTCTCACTATGGAAATGTGCCTTTTTTTTGACTTTTCGAAAAATTTTAAGCTACAGGTATTTCATCCATTTTAAACATAACACGTGGATTTCCATTGTCATCAGCGTCAATCATAACGGCTTTGGATATAGTGATAGGTGTTGTTGGAACAGCTATTTCACCCATGCTGTTTGCAGAGCGTTCAACCTGTAAAAAGGAATCAACAACTTCCATACCTTCTGTAACTTCGCCGAATGCTGCATACTGACCGTCAAGGAATGAACAGTCTGCATAGCAGATGAAGAACTGACTGGACGCACTGTCAGGATCCATGGAACGTGCCATTGAAACAACACCCTTCTGATGCGACAGGGTATTTTCAACACCATTGGAAGAAAACTCACCTTTAATGGTTTCAGCGCTGCCGCCTGTTCCGTCACCCTTTGGATCTCCGCCTTGTGCCATAAAGTTATCAACAACACGATGGAATGTCAGACCGTCATAAAAGCCTTCACTTACCAGATTCTCAAAGTTTTCACAGGTTATTGGTGCGACATCAGGACGCAGAGTGATGACAAATGAATTTTCATCAACTGTAATTTCAGCTGCATTATCAGATGATTTTTTTGATATTGTTTCGGATTCAGAACAGCCTGCAAATGTTCCCATCATCAAAACAGCAGCCATTGCTGAAGCAAAAAGTCTTGTATACTTCATAGTTTTATTTTCCTTTCAAGGATATATTTCAATTAATTATTATACCATACAACTTATAAAAATGCAAGTGTTTTTATAAGAAAAAATAATTTACCCAACATTATCAGCAGTTAAAGTTCCAGTTTCTGATGTTTGGTTGCTAATATCAGTAAAAATTGCTGGCGATGTTCCAGCAGAAGTTACAGTAGTTGCAAAGGCAGGAACTGATGTTTCATTTGTATCCGTGGTGCTTTTTGAATTTTTCTCTGTATAGATCAAGAACTGAACACGAGGATTTCCGGCAGAATCTGGTTCAATTATTCCCGCATACTGAATATAGATCGGTGTCACCGGAGAAGAAATCTCACCCATTCTTCCGGTTTCTCTTGGAATCTGAAGAAAGCCGTCAACAACTTCCATACCTTCAGTTACATTGCCAAAAGCTGCATATGAACCGTCAAGATATGTAAGGTCTTCATAGCATATGAAAAACTGACAGGTGGCGCTGTTATAATCCTCTGCCCTTGCCATTGAAACAGTTCCTCTGACATGAGAAAGATTATTTGCAACACCATTTGCAGAAAATTCACCTTTTATGGCATTATCGCTGGCACCTGTACCATCGCCATGAGGATCACCGCCTTGTGCTACGAATTTATCTACAATACGATGAAATGTGAGTCCGTTGTAAAAACCATTTTCTACAAGCTCCTGAAAATTTTCACAGGTTATAGGAGCAATATCCGGATACAAGGTTATTATAAAACTGTTTTCACCTACAATTGCTCCCTCAAAAGGATCATTCTTGCTGCAGCCATTAAGTGTTGACAGCAATATTACAGAAATTGCAGTACAGGCTGCAATTCTCCTTAGTTTCATAGAAATCGTCCTTTCCGTAATCTCAATATTTCAAGTATACCACATTTATGCAAAAAAATCAAGCAATTTTCAAATTTTTTCCCGACTTTGCCACTTAGCATCACTAAAAAGCAATAAAAAAAGTGAAAAAAGTGGCGAAAAATTGGGGAAAAGCTATTGACAAATGGAGAGAAATGTGATCTAATATATGTAGAGCTATTAGGGCTATATATTAAGGAGAAACCTATGTATATCGCAGTATTTAAAAATAATGGAAAAGATTATCTCAGATTAATGGAAAGCTACAGAACCAAAACGGATGAAGGGAAAATTGCAATCTGAAAAAGAATTATCTGCAACATCGGACCATTGTCAAAATATGATGATGGAAAACC
>JAQXHO010000030.1 GCA_029007315.1 Oscillospiraceae bacterium | reverse complement strand
ATGTAGAAATTGTTTGTGGTTTCTGCTGTTTCAACATAAAGTTTCATGTTGGAAGCGTCAGCAGGGATAAGGTAATTTGTGTTTGCAAGCTGTACCCAGTTGCCCTTAACGCCTGTTGCCTCTGCAATTGTGGCATACTGTGTTTCGCCGTTTTCGTCTGTGTATTCAAGCTTCAGATAGAATGTATCTGTATCATCACCGTCAAAGTAGTTTACGCATACGCTGAAGCTGTATTCATTGCCGGGTACGAATACTTTCGGGCTCAGCGTCTTGTATGCACCGTTCCATGCAGCTGTTCTTTCCTGTACAAGAAGTGCCTCGCTGCCTACAAAAGCAGTTCTGCCGCTTGTCATTATGCCACCTGAACCTCTTGCTTCCCATGAACACAGGTCGCCCTCAAAGCCGTCTGCAAAATACCAGCCGTATTCATTCGGCTCAACAGGGCCGTCATTCGGGTCTTCGTATTCGTCAACCCATTCAGACTTAGGCATCATGCCAATAAGTGTTGTATATGCAGCCTTTGGCTGATTGTCTTTATCATAGAGAAGTGCGTCACTTCCTGCTTTGAGCCAGGAATTTGCGTCATTCGGACCCCATACGCATACAGCTGTTACTCTGCCGTTATACTTGCCGCTTTTGTTTACATCAACAGCGTGCTGGAAGATTGCCTTATATTTGTCAGCCTGCTGCTGGAATGTATATTTTCCGCTTTCAATGCTTATGTCAAGCTCTGTTACCTGTACATCACAGCCGATAGACAGGTACTTATCCATTGCCACAATATAGGAATCTGTTCCTGCAAAGCCTGTTGCATTTGCCGGAACGTGTGACTGCATTCCTACGCCGTCCAGCAGACCCTTGTTGTAGAGATCCTTACACATATTGTAGATGGCATCTCTCTTGTGATCCCAGTATTCATTGTAATCATTGTAGTAGAGGTCACAGCCTTCCGGAGCATACTTTCTTGCGTAAGTAAATGCTTTTTCAACAAAAGCATTGCTGCCGTAAACCTGAACCCATGGTGATTTACCGTTGCCATAACCCGGTTCTCTTGTGCCGCCGTTGTTTGCAGTTCTGTTGGAATCATCAGAAATACACTCGTTTGCAACGTCGTAAGCATAGAGATTAAGCGCAGGATACTGAGCCTTTATAGCTGCAAACATATTCTTGATGTAGCTTTCCATTCTCTGATCCATTACAGTGGAAGAAACCCAGTTTCCGCCTGTCTGGAAGTTATCCTTGAAGAACCATTCCGGTGTCTGGCTGTGCCATACAAGAGTATGACCTCTCATTCCGATATTGTTGTTAACGCAGAATTCCATGATTGCTGCACAGCTGTTAAGAGAAACCTTGATATCAGTATTTGAGCTTCCGGACTGAACAAGTGTTGCGTCAGGCTTTGTTTCGTTTTCGCATTCAATACTGCTGCAGTCCTTGAGAATGTTTGCTGTAATGGCTGAATTCTTTATTGTGCCGCCGTTTAAGATATTACCAACTCTGAAATACTTGCCGAATGCATTTTTCAGACCCTTTTCTGTAGATGCAGCGTATGCAACGCTCTCCTGACGTGTGTCAATTGTGGAAACAACAACATCATCGAATGTAAAGTCGTTTGTACTGTCTGTTGTGATTGTCAGTTTGAACTCATAGCTTTTTTCGGGAGCAGTATATTTAGCGGAAAGTTTTGTCCACTCCCCAGCCTTTACGTCCTGTGAAACAAGTTCAGTTTCAGTTTCCTCTCCTGTTTCCTCATCAATGCAAAGCAGAGAAACTCTGAACTTTTCAGCAGTTTTGCTGTACACCTGCACACTGTAGGTATACTCAACTCCGCCGCTGAGATAAAATCCCTTTGAAGAACTTGCGCCGTCATTGGCTGATGTTCTTCCCGTAACTGTCATGCCTCTTGTTGCTTCATAGCCTGCGCCCTGTTCTGCCATGAGTGCAACTGTTTCTGTGCTTCCGTGCCAGCCGTCGAAGTTCACTTCAAAGTCATTGCTGACAAGCTCTGCTGCATACGCCTTTTCGCTCAGTTCAGGCATATACGCTGCAAGTCCTGCACAGCATACTGCTGCGGTCAGACAGGATGCGATTTTTTTGAATTTCATTGGTTTTTCCTCCTCACAATCTTTAGTTGTTTTAATATATTACATATTCACCTAACAACATGTTTATTTTATTATATAATATATCTATATAATTTACAACCCACAATTTGCAGATTTGGTGGACAAAATGAAGAAGTTGTGCGTGTTTCATATAAAATTTTCAAAAGAAAAAGCAAGAACCGTTCATTTTGAATGAACGGCTCTTGCCCGGGGAAATATCGAATGCTTAGCCAGCATTTTCTATTAAGTATATTATAATATAACTAAATTCTTTTTTCAACTCAAAATTTGCAGATTTGGTGGATTAAATGAAGAAATTTTACTTGATTTTTATTCATATATATGATATTATATTATTAATAGTGAGGTGGTAGAATTGTCAGTTTCAAATAACAGAAAAATTATTTGCGCTGTAACTGCGAGTGCGTCTAAAAATGAACAAAAACAGCTCCTTTCCGGAATAATATCAAAAGCCCATGAAATGGATTATGATGTTATTATTTTGTCAAATATATATAATACTGCAAAATATCATGCCCATATTGAAGTCGAAAACAGAATATATAATCTCATAGATTCAAAAAAAATTGACGGTATCATAGTAAATTCTGATTCAATACTGAATGAAGATCTTCTTTTAAATATAAAGAATAAACTTTTGAGCAGAACTGATATACCTGTTATTTCAGTAGGCACCTCCCTTCCCGAATTTACTTCAATAGACAATGATACAAAAGCTGATATTATTGATATCACAAAGCATCTGGTTGAAGTCCATGGTTTCACAGATATAGATATGCTGACCGGCATGGATTATTACGAGGATTCACATAACCGTGTTAATG
>JAQXHO010000029.1 GCA_029007315.1 Oscillospiraceae bacterium | reverse complement strand
ATCTGAAACAGATAACAACAAAAATTCTCTTAAATTTAACAAGGCTCATACAGACCGCAAAAATTGGTCGCTATGCTCCCTCTTTTGCTGACTATAAAAATTCCGCATTGATAGCTTTTACTGTACGGCTTACAAGGCTTTCTGATTTATCCTTGATTGTACGATTAAGCTAATTTACAATGCGGAATTTTATTATATTCTCTTAATTTAGCGCACGATAATTTTTAACTATGGAGCATTTCGCCCTCTGCGGAGGGCGACCAGCATTTTTGAAAAATTGCTGGACCAAAAAACTTTTAATTTCTGTGCGCTTTGTTATACAAATTTTATTTATTCACCGAATTTCTCTTCCATATCGCTTATCATATCAACACGGACTGCGTGTCTGCCGCCTTCAAAGGGCGTATCCACAAACAGCTCGGCAAGCTCCAGTGCAACTCCAACGCCGAGTGTACGGGCACCCATGCACATTACATTTGCATCATTATGAAGCCTTGTGTACTTTGCGGAAAAATGATCAGCGCAAAGCGCCGCACGTATTCCCTTTATCTTATTTGCCGCCAGTGACATTCCTATGCCTGTACCACAAATGAGTATTCCTCTTGAACCTTCATCTGAAACAACAGCTCTGCCTACCTTTTCAGCAATAACGGGATAATCCACACGTCCGCCGTCACCGCCCATATCTTCTACTGTATGTCCCTTTTCTGTCAGAAGCTCAGTTACTGCCGCCTTCATCTCATAGCCTGCATGATCGCAGCCAATATATATTTTCATAAAACTACCTCAATTCTTACCGTCAAGCCTGTCCTTTTCTGCCTTGACAAGCTGTAAATATCTCGCTTCAAGCTCTTCCGGTTTTTCTTCATCACAGAATACTGCGCTTCTGCAAAGCCCTGCACCGTTCTGAAGCCTTGCTTCCGCTGATACAAGAACTGCCGTTTCCGGTGAATATTCTTCCATAAAATCAGCTGCTCCGTCACCTGTAAGCAGTACTCTGCCATATTCTGAAAGTTTTTTCAGAAGTTCTTCCTCCGGAATAAGCATATCCTCCATAATCGCTGTACAGATCCTGTCACTGTCAAAATGATATATTCCTGCGTACACAAGACCTTTTCTTGCCTTCATTACTGCACATACTTTACCTTCACCTGCTGTGTTTGCCTGAAAGCAAAGAGATTTCAGAGTTGATACTCCACAGCACGGAATGTCAAGTGCAAAGGACATTGCCTTTACAGCGGCAATGCCTATTCTCAGTCCGGTATATGATCCCGGACCAGCTGCCACTGCAATTTTATCTATGTCACTGAGAGAAAGTCCTGTATCATCAAGCAGGCGTTCAGCCAGCGGAAGTATTACCTGTGAATGAGTACGCTTTGTGTACACAACCTGCTGTGCCAGAATTATATCTTTTTCGCTGTCGTAAATCGCAGCTGCCGCAACAGTTCCGGAAGTATCAATACCCAGTATTCGCAAAGCGCTCATCTCCTTCGATTACTATTTTTCTCGTATCATCGTCCACACGGCTTATTATTATACGGATAACATTCTCCGGAAATGCATCCTCTATATTTTCAGACCACTCAACGGCAAAAACACTTTCCTCCAGAGGGTAATCGTAAAATCCCGTTGTTTCCAGTTCGTCGCTGCTTTCAATGCGGTACATATCAAAATGATAAAGGGACAGGCTGCCTTTTCCGTGATATTCATTTACTATTGCAAAGGTAGGAGAAGACACCTCATCAGGCAGTCCCATGCCTTTGGCAAGACCTCTTGTAAAAGTCGTCTTTCCTGCGCCTAAATCACCGTAGTAGGCAATGCAATCTCCTGCCCTTAAAAGTTTTCCGATATTCTCCGCAAGAGCTATGCTTTCCTCCGGTGAATGGGTTATAAATTCATATTTCATAGTCTTAGAACAGTCCTGTGATATTGCCGTCATTGTCGCAGTCAATGCGAAGTGCGGCAGGTGCCTTGGGAAGTCCGGGCATTGTCATGATATTTCCCGTCAGAACAACGATGAACCCTGCACCTGCGGAAAGTGTTACGTCACGGACAGTAATTTTAAAGTTCTCAGGCTTGCCCAGAAGCGACGGATCATCAGAAAGTGAATACTGTGTTTTTGCAATGCAGACAGGCAGATCTCCGTGACCAAGTTTTTCTATCTGGTCAATTGCCTTTGCAGCCTGTGCTGTAATGGTTACGCCGTCTGCACGGTAAATTTCCTTTGCAATCTTCTCGATCTTCTCAGGAATTGACAGCTTTGTATCATAAAGCACATGGAAGTCTGACTTCTTTGTTTCAATAGTTCTGCAAACCTGCTTTGCAAGGTCAGTGCCGCCTTTGCCGCCCTTGGCGAATACCTCAGCGAGAGAGAAATCAGCGCCAAGATCCTCACAGAATTTCTGTACATATGCAAGTTCAGCGTCTGTATCATCTGCAAAACGGTTAATAGCCACAACTACCGGCACACCGTACTTCTGCATATTTTCAATATGAACCTGGAGATTTACAATTCCCTTTGCAAGAGCGTCAAGATTTTCATTTTTAAGTTCATTCTTAGGAACGCCGCCGTTATATTTAAGGGCACGGACAGTTGCAACCAATACAACGCAGTCAGGCTTCAATCCGCCGTAACGGCACTTGATATCAAAGAACTTCTCAGCACCCAGGTCAGAACCAAATCCTGCCTCTGTAATGCAGTAGTCACCCAGCTTCAGTGCAAGGCGTGTTGCTCTGATAGAATTACAGCCGTGAGCGATATTTGCAAAAGGTCCGCCGTGGATAAATGCCGGTGTATTTTCAAGGGTCTGCACGAGGTTCGGCTTCAGTGCGTCCTTCAGAAGTGCGGTCATTGCGCCGTTTGCGCCAAGATCCTTTGCGTAAACAGGGCTGCCGTCAAGATCGTATGCCACAAGAATTCTGCCCAGTCTTTCCTTCATATCAGCAAGGTCGGCAGACAGACAAAGAATAGCCATAACCTCAGATGCAACTGTTATCTGGAAGCTGTCGGAACGTGGAATTCCGTCAACCTTGCCACCCAGACCAATTACAATATTGCGCAGCGCTCTGTCATTCATATCAAGAACACGCTTTATCATTACTCTTCTCTGGTCGATTCTCAGCTCATTGCCCTGCTGCATATGGTTGTCAAGCATTGCGCAGAGGAGATTGTTTGCAGCTGTGATAGCGTGCATATCACCTGTGAAGTGCAGGTTTATATCCTCCATGGGAACTACCTGGGCATATCCGCCGCCTGCAGCTCCGCCTTTTATTCCGAACACCGGTCCGAGAGATGGCTCTCTCAGTGCAAGAACAGCATTTTTGCCGATCTGACTCATAGCTTCTGCAAGGCCTACGCTTATAGTTGTTTTGCCTTCGCCGGCAGGTGTAGGATTGATAGCTGTTACAAGAATAAGCTTGCCATCTGGCTTGCTTTCCAGCTTTTTGAAAAGATCCTCTGAGAGCTTTGCCTTGTAATGACCATAGTATTCAATGTCATCTTCTTCAATGGAAAGTCCCTTTGCAATTTCGCCGATTTTCTTCATCTGCGCCTGCTGTGCAATTTCGATATCAGTAAGCATAATATTCCTCCTGTATGATTTCTCACATTCAAATACATAAGTTTATTATACCATTTTTTCGCCGGAATTGCAATAGCTGCCAAAGCTTTTGTCGTTTTCAGTTACATTTTGCCTTTTTTGACATCACCCTTTGTACAGCCTGCGTAAAGGGACAGATTTTTACAATATTTTCTGCATTTTTCTTTCTTATATAAAATATAATGCTTAAAAAAGGAGCATGACAATATGAAGTCTTTAATAAAAACACTGGCACTGTCTATGATCTTGCCTGTAACGCTTTTTGGCTGTTCTGAAAAAGAAACATCAGAGGAAACACCGGCAAAACCTCATCTTTACGACTATGAGCAGACCCTTCTGCAGCTTGGAATAGACGGCACTTCTCTGCAAAGCAATGTTGATACGTATAAGTCGCTGAATTATTCTCCTCAGCGCTCCATGTGGTTTACGGTAAACGATTACCCCGATATTCTGCTGAACAAAACCGAAAAGGAATTCACTGAAAATATCGAGAAGCGCTTCAAAGACGCCGTTTCAATCGGAATCAACACAGTTTATGTTCATGCAAGAGCCTATGGCGATTCATATTACAGCAAATCTGAACTTTTTCCGAAGGGACTTTACATGGCAGAGGATATTTCATATGACCCTCTGGAGATAATTGTAAACAAAGCCCATGAACTTAACCTTTCAGTTCACGCATGGATAAACCCTCTCAGATGTCAGTCTGAAACCCAGATGAAGGAAATAAGCGACAGTTTCACTATAAAAAAATGGTACAATGAGCAGAAGGGCAGGTACATATCAGATGTTGAGGGACGGTACTGGCTCTGTCCTGCATATCCGGAGGTGCGGGAGTTCATTGCAGAGGGTGCGGCTGAAATTGTGGAAAATTATGATGTGGACGGTATTCACATAGATGACTACTTCTACCCGACTGCTGACCCTTCATTTGACGCAGAAGCTTTCTCGGAAAGCAGTACAAGCGACCTTTCAGCATTCAGAAAGGAACAGTGCAGTCTTCTTGTATCAGAAATGTATAATGCTGTGAAAGCTCTGAATCCGGAGGTTTTATTTGGAATCAGTCCCCAGGGTACCCTTGCAGGCAACGACTCACAGTATGCCGATGTTCAGAGATGGTGCAGTGAAGAGGGTTTCTGTGATTATATTGTCCCTCAGATCTATTTCGGTCTGGAAAATGAAACTGTACCATTTGCAGAAACAGCCGCTTTATGGCAAAATCTTGTTACCAATGAGGATACGGAGCTTATCATAGGAATATGCACCTACAAAATGGGCAGAGAGGATATCTATGCAGGAAAGGGCAAAGATGAATGGCTCTGTGATAATTCCGTTATCTCGAAGGAAGCGGAGATCATAAGCAATATGGGGCTTGGAATTGCACTTTACAGCTACGATTCCACATTCTGTCCGGCAGATGATGTTGCTGAGGATATGGAAAAGGAACGTCAGTGCCTTGCGGATATTCTGATAAAATAAAAGGCTTTTCCCTTTTGCAGAGAAAAGCCTTACAAAAATTATCTGACAGCATCAAGAAGAGCCTCTGTCTTGTCGCAGCGTTCCCATGCAACGCCAAGCTCTTCACGTCCCATATGACCGTATGCCGCAAGTCTGCGGTACTGTGGCTTTCTGAGGTCAAGCATTTTGATAATGCCTCCCGGAGTCAGTGGGAATACCTTTTTAACTGCCTCTGAAAGCTTTTCCTCAGAAACAGTGCCTGTGCCGAAGGTATCCACCAGAACGGAAACAGGATTTGCAACACCGATAGCATAAGCCAGCTGAACCTCACAGCGCTTTGCAAGGCCTGCTGCTACAATATTCTTGGCAATATATCTTGCAGCGTATGCAGCGCTTCTGTCAACCTTTGTCGGATCCTTTCCGCTGAATGCGCCGCCGCCGTGACGTGCATATCCGCCGTAGGTATCAACTATTATCTTTCTGCCTGTAAGTCCGCTGTCGCCCTGGGGTCCGCCGATAACGAATCTTCCTGTAGGATTGATAAAGAACTTTGTATTCTCATCGATCATATCCTCCGGCAGAACAGCCTTGCAGACATAATTCATAATATCACTCTGGATACGTTCCAGCGGAATTTCCGGTGCGTGCTGAGTTGAAACAACTACTGCATCGATTCTGACAGGCTTGTTATCTTCATACTCCACTGTAACCTGTGCCTTGCCGTCGGGACGGAGATATGAAAGAATATTTTGCTTACGGACATCAGCAAGCTTCATGCAGAGCTTGTGAGCAAGTGAAACCGGCAGAGGCATAAGCTCCTTTGTTTCATCGCAGGCATATCCGAACATCATTCCCTGGTCGCCTGCACCTGTATCAGCTTCATCAGTTCCACGGCTTTCGATAGCGTCGTTTACACCCATGGCAATATCCGGTGACTGCTTGTCTATTGCAGTGAGAACAGAACAAGTGGAACCGTCAAAACCATATTTCGCACGGTCATAGCCAATATCAATAACCACATCACGTGCAATCTGAGGAATATCAACTCTTGCACTGGTGGTTATCTCGCCCATGCACAGTATCATGCCTGTTGTAACAGTTGTTTCACAGGCAACTCTTGCCATAGGGTCCTGTTCAAGTATTGCGTCAAGCACTGCGTCAGAAATCTGATCGCATATCTTATCCGGATGTCCCTCTGTAACTGACTCTGATGTAAATAAATAACGACTCATTTTCATCATCCTTTCAAAAACAAAAATGCACTCGACAGACGAGTGCATGATTTCGGTTTGCGTTCGAAATCCTCATCTCTCGGTTCTCACCGCAGGAATTAGCACCTTTTTTGCATACTGCAATCAGGTTGCCGGGCTTCACAGGACCAGTTCCTCCGCCTCTCTTGATAAGGTATATATTCATTATACCCCATATTCCGTTACTTGTCAATAGTTTTCAGCGTTTTTTGTCAGGCAAACGCAAAAAGCGGCACGAAAATCGTGCCGCTTAATGTAAGCTTAATTCAATTAGCTAAGCTGAAATTATGCCTGTACAGGGAGAGTTTCTACCTTGTGAACCAGATACTTCAGAAGAGCCATTGTATCACCGGAGTTGATCTGACCATCAGCTGCGCACTGAGCGTTAGCCATCTGCTGATCATTGAACTTGATAACACCTGCAAGATACTTGTTCAGGTAGATAACGTCGATCATAGATACTGTGCCGTCGAGGTTTGTATCACCAATCAGAACATCACCTGATATGTTTGATGTCTTAGTTGTTGTAGTAGTTGTTGTGTTGCTACCGGATGTTGTTGTATCGCTGCCGGATGTAGTAGTTGTTGTTGTAGTTGTTGTTGTATCCTTTGAAGGTGTTGTACCTGTGAAATCAACGTTAGGAGCTTCATCTTCGAGGAATGAAGAGATCCATACCAGAGGTGAGTTCCAGTTGATTGTACATTCGTTTACAGACCATGCTTCTACGTTGTCGATGTAGCAGAGCATAGGAGCAACTTCACCAGCCTTGTAGCCCTTACCCTGGATCATAGGATCCTGCATCTCGGAGTTGTTACCGCCGGAGAGTACGCCTACAGGACAAGACGGGAATGAAGAATCCAGCTGATTTGACCACCATCTGTGGTGCGGGTGAGAAAGGCTGTTTTCACCATAGCCGGAAACGTAAGAGAATTCCAGGAGGTTTCTGCCGAAGATGTAGTCCATAGCAGTTGAAACACCGCTGATGTACTTAGCTTCGTGGTCAATGTCATATGCAAGACCCATTACCATAGCGTTGTTTACAACCATGGAGTTGGAGCCCCACTCATAACCGTTCTTCAGAGTCTTCTTAACTTCGCCCTCCTTCAGAGTCCATACAGTTGTTTCATAGTCGTGACCAACATAAGGAACACCGAAATCAGATTCTTCTTCGAGCTTCAGGTAGTAGTCAGCAGCGCTCTTTACGCTGTTCTGGATTGTTGTCAGTTCATCAGCTGTCAGCAGGCCCTTAGCAACCATGTCTGCACCGTTGATAGACAGGGACAGAGTACCCAGAGAACCTACAGTACCCCATGTGAATGCGGAGCAAGAACCGTTGTTTTCACCGCCGTACAGAAGAGTAGGAACATCAAAGTACTTACCGGACTTATCATCATAAGACATCAGATCTGTCTTATAGGAAGCGTCGCCGGATGTGATGTACAGTTCGCAAGCTGCCCAGTAGAATTCATCAGTTACGTTTGTATCGCCGTAAGGACCACCGCCCTTGTTCTGAGTCAGAGGAGCATACAGAGATTCGTGATCTGCATTCTGATCCGGAATAGTTGTATAAGGCTTATAGCAATCCTTAGCTGCCTTGTATGCCTTTTCAGCAAGTGCCAGACAGTCAGAAGCTTCAGATTCATTATAAGGCTTGATAAGTCTTGAATACTGAGCCAGTGCAGCAGCAAAGTTCAGTGTAGCTGCATATGTCTTAGGCTTGATGATACGAGTCAGTTCGCCTGCAGCAGTTCTTGCTGTAGCGTCAGCAGGTGATACAGCCAGAGCTGTCCACTTGTAGTCATGAATCTTGTGGTAAACCATGCCGTCAGCAGGATCCTGCATCTTCTTGAAGAAGTCGATTTCCCACTGAACTTCGTCCAGGATATCCGGAATGTTATTTCCAGCTTCAGGAACTACAACTGTCTTGCCATTGTCATCCCACTTGGAAATGTCACCCTTGTTTACGTCACGATCAAACATAGAAAGCAGAGTCCAGATTGAAACACCGCCGTTTACTACGTACTTACCGTGGTCACCAGCGTCGTACCAACCGCCGGAAACGTCTACAGACTTGGATGTTTCGCAGTCAGCGTCTGTAGGAATGATGTATACCCACTTGGACTGAACATAAGCGATATCCTTTGTATGACCAGCTTCACGAGCCAGGTCTGTTGCGGAAGCCTTAGCGCCGTTCGGATTAGCAGATGCAATGTACTGTGCTTCAATATCAACACCTGAACGGTTCTGGTAGAAGTAGTTCATAGCTTCTGTTGTCAGGTTGCCGTAGATCTTATCGCCGATATCGAAAGGAAGTGACTTCTTGCCGTCGCATTCAATGTAGAAGCCTGTACCCTCTTCCCGGAGATCAGAGAAGTCGATAACCTGGTTGTATGTGTTGGAAGCGTCGCAGAGTGTGCCGCCGCCTGTTGTTGTGCCCTCGTATACAGTAGCACCGCTGGAGTTCTTAACCTGGAAAGCCTTAGCTGTTGTGTCAGGAGATTCACCCAGAACCAGTGTAGCCTTCTTAGCCAGCTTTGTGAAGTAACCAATCTGGTTTACTTCAATGCCTGTAGCTACATATTCATCTTCGGGCTTGTAGTCAGACTTATCATCTGTCATATCGATGAGGCACATATTATCAAACTTGATTACCTTGCCCTCATTTACACAGATGAAGTCGTTGTAGTTGGAAGTACCGCCCAGGTGGAAGGTCCATTCGCCAACGCCTTCAGCAGAACCCTGAGGCTGGAATTCATAAGCATATGTTGTCCACTGATTTGAAGGCAGAGTGCTGTTCTTCCAAGCGTCCCAGCCCATGCCGTATTCAATAGTCTGACCGCCGGATGATGCAGCCTTCAGTGCTGTTTCAATGCCAGCCATATCCTTACCTTCAACGTCAGAATACTTCAGGTTCAGAACTGTACCGTTGCCGTGCCACATTTCCTTGTCATCGTTGGTCATATCGCCCAGCTTTGCATAGATTTTAGCCTGTGTGTCATCTGTCCATACAGAGTATGTGATACGATATGTATGGCCTTCTTCGATAGTCAGACCTCTGTGACGGAACTGACAGTCCCAACGGCCTTCACCGTTATTGCTAAGACCACCCGGATTTGTAATCAGGATGTTGTAGCAGCCATCTGCAATTTCGAATTTCATTGTACCGGTCGCAGATTCGCAGATGTGCCAGGGCAGACCAGCGCCATCATTGAAGTCACCGTGACCGAGTTCCTGACCTGCATATGCAGTCAGAGATGTCATGCCAGCCATAAGAGCAGATGCTGTCATTGCAGCTGCCATTACGCCTGAGAGCAATTTCTTGCTCGCTTTGTTCTTTGGCATAGGTTATCCTCCTTAAAGATATAAATGAATATAATTTTTTTGAAATGCGTTTGCATTCCGTTTACGTAATCCCCTAACGGAGAAATGGAAGACAAAACACAACTGCCGTTTATTTCTGCCTTACCCAATAAACGGCTTCATTGCGATATCTTCTCGTTGCACTCATTATATCACAATGGTAATATAAAGTAAAGTAATTTTCCAAATTTCAGTAGTTTCTTATAAAAGCGTTATATAATTTTTGTTGCTTTTTACCAATAATTATTTTGCCTCTGCTTCGCCATTTCTCCATTGCAAATATTAACAGTACAATATTGCTCTCTATTCAGTAAAAAATCAAGGCTGCACAGTTTCCCATGCAGCCCTGTTCTTGGTTGTTATTCAGTTGCCGATTATGCCTCGGGAAGTGAAGGAATCAGATCCACAAGGAAATTCATAAGTGAAATAAGGTCATCACCGTTGATCACGCCGTCATTCTTACAAGCTGCATTTCTGAGAGCCTGTTCGCTGAGCTGAACCTGACCCAGGAGGTACTTATTCAGACAGATAATATCCTGTACGCCTACTCTGCCGTCAAGGTTTGTATCACCGATAAGGTCATTCCAGTTTGGATCGCCTGTATTAGTTGTTGTAGTGGTAGTTGTTGAGCTTCCGTTATCTGATGATACTGTAGTAGTTGTTGTTGTAGTTGTTGTTGTTGTGCCTACATCTACGGTAGAGGTTGTTGTACCTGCGCTGGTAACCATGATATTTACTGCGCCAGCTTCAAAATTGATTTCTGCTCTGTCTTCTGATGTGAGAACTGCCTCACAAGCAGGACCGGGCTTTTCGCCTGTTGAGTTCAGACCCTTGTCGAAGGACAGCGGGAATGAATAATAAGAGCCGTGCTCTGCATCTGACTTCAGTGTCAGACCAAGTGACTGAGCTGCTGCAATTACTGAAGCTTCGTCTGCTACATCATAATACATCTGTGCAAGAGCGCTGCCGTCTGCTGCTGCAGGAACGCCGTTCATACCCTTGTCTGCATCTGTACCTGCGAAGAGCAT
>JAQXHO010000028.1 GCA_029007315.1 Oscillospiraceae bacterium | reverse complement strand
TATTATTTTGTCAAGAAAATACATGATTTTCTGTATTTATTACAAAAAATGCAATATGCCTTTGGGCAGATTAACAAAAAAGCGATGCTGTAAGTCAGCACCGCTTTTGTCAGGCAGATTATTATAATAAGTATTATATACCGGAATTAAAGCCATGTCAGGAACTGTGTGAAAAGCACAACCAGGATTAGAGCGATCGGATATGTTGCAGCGTATGCAGATGCAACGTTTGAAGTGCCTGTCATGGAGATAAGAGAACCAAGAGCCGGTGTACTTGTCATACCGCCGCAGATAGAACCGAGGTTGTTGAACAGGCTCAGTTTCAGAACATACTTTGCAAAGAAGAAACCGATAAGCATGGGAACCAGTGTCATTATTGCGCCCCATACGAAGAGCAGAGGACCGTATTCAGTCAGTGTAGCAACAAACTCACGGCCACCGTCCACACCTGCACCAATAAGGAAGAGTACAAGACCCAGTTCCTGGAAGATGCTGATCATATGCTCATTAACTTTAAGGCTCAGCTTGCCGATTCTGCCGAAGTGACCGCAGATCAAACCCATTATAAGGGGACCGCCTGTGGCACCCAGACTAAATGAGTTGCCGCCGCCGAGCGGAATGCAGATTGAACCGAGAACAAGTCCTACCATAATAACAAGAGCAAATGAACCAAGACCAAACTTGTCCATCTCAAAGAGTTTAAGCTGTTTCTTAGCATTATCAGCTCCGCTGTCTGCAACAACCAGTTTAGCACGTTCTTCGTCCATATTAGCCTTCAGAATCTTAGGAATGATCTGAACGAACAGTACAACACCGATAACGCCGAAAGGATATGCAACAGCGAGACCAACAGAAATTTCATTATAGAATTCAGTACCTTCAAGTGCGCCCTGTGCAGCTGCAAATGCCGGTGTACTTGTAAGTGAACCGGACAGCAGACCTGTTGCCATAGCGGAATTCATGCCCGGAGCGAGTATCGTGATAAGCGCACAGCAGCCTGCACCTGCAACAATAATAATTGTACCCAGAAGAACATAGGATTTAGCATTCTTCTTGAGATTCTTGAAGAAGCTGGGGCCTGCAATAAGACCTACAGAGGATACAAAGAGAACAAGGCCAAGATTCTGAAGCATACTGAAATATGGCTTAACAGTTGGCCATGCATTTGATGTTGTGCCGTCCTCTGCCACATTTGCCCAGATCGTGTCAAGTCCGATGTTGAGGAAATGACCTGCAAACAGTGCAACGATGAAAATTGCAGCAGTGCCAAGAGTTACGCCCTTGACAGAAATCTTGCCAATAAGATATCCGACTACGATTATTGCAAATATGAAAAACAGAACAAGAGCCATAGTCTTCATATTGAAAATATTCGTACCCAGAACTTCAAAAAGTTGGAATTGCATATAACTCTCCCTTTCAAAATAATTAGGTTCAGGGCATACCGGAAAACGCTGCATACCGCTTTCCGATATGTCCTGTAAAATCAAGCGGTTTCTGCCTGAAAACCTTGCAAATTATAGCATATATATTATAAATTGTCAATACTATACCGGGTAATTGTGCCGAAAAATCGTAACTTTTTGCATTTTTTCGCCCCGTGTGGCGAAAGTATTGTAACTTATGGCAACACATCATAAAGCACGGAAAATATTTTTCGTGAAAAAAATTTGAAAATTGTCAAAAAACTCTTTTCAATCAGAAAAAAATGTGGTATAATAATATAGTAAAAGCTATTAGGCACACCGGAAAGGAGATGTGTGATTTGGCTAAGAAAAAAACTCGGAAGACAAGACAACAGTTAAATCAGGAAGCAAGACGTAAAAGAAAGAGAAAACGTACATTTAAAAAAGTAATGGACAGAATGGCTGCGATCATTGTTTTCGGCGGATTCTGCGCTGCCGTAGGTTATCCTATTGTTACAGGCATGGTTTCTATAAATCCGCTTACGGGAAAAGAAAATATCAGTGCTGTGAATTCTGCTGATGACAACAATGAATCCGCTTCTGAGCCAACAGAAGCACCTACTGATTCTTCCTATAATACTGTTTCCATAAAAAATACGGAAATTTACAGAGGCCCGCTTATTCTGGTGAACAGCGAACACGCTTTTGAAAGCGCAAAGGATGCTAAAATCAAGGCTCTCTTTGACGAGAAAACAGACTCCTACAGCGTTAGCGGAATGGATATCAGCCTTCAGGAGGAAGCCATTGAACCGCTGAACAATATGCTTGACGCCTTTGCAAGAGATACAGGGCATTCCGATATACTTATAGTTGCCGGATTCAGAACTCTCGAACAGCAGCAGGCTCTCTATGACGCAGATCTTGAAAAAACAGGTCTTACCACCTCTACCCTTGTTGCCATACCGGGTCACAGCGAACATGAAACCGGCTACGCCCTTGATTTTTCCCTTTTCTTTTCAGACGGAACATCAGGTGAATACGACGGAACAGGAGATTACGACTGGATAGATAAAAACTGTGCGGATTACGGATACATTCTCCGCTATCCGGCAGACAAAACAGAAATTACAGGTATTCAACATGAATCCTGGCATTACCGCTATGTCGGAAAACCCCACGCATACTATATAATGCAAAGCGGAATGTGCTATGAAGAATATATTGAAAAGCTAAAAAACTACACTCCAGAAGAGCCATTGGAAATAGTTGACGGCGACGGAAAGGCATATGCAGTTTATTATGTTCCTGCTGAAATGGATAAAACTGTAACATATGTTCCTCTTATTTCCGATAAGCCTTACACAATTTCCGGAAACAATTTCGATGGTTTTATTATTACGATCGATCTTCAGGAAACAAGAGAGCTTGTTTCCTATACTAAGCCTGTGGAGGAAGTTACCGGCATCACAACAGATGAATACGGAAATGTGGTAACAACCGTTTCCGGTGAATCAGCGTCTACAACTACGACAGTTTATGCCGTAGGATAATATTTATTATAAACGAAAGGAAGAAAAAATCATGGCAGACGAAACAAAAGAAACCAAAAAGAACGGAAAGGAGAAAGCCAAAGGCATTGTAACCGAATTTAAAGAATTTATTTCCAAGGGTAATGTTCTTGATATGGCTGTTGGTCTTATCATCGGTTCTGCATTTACAGCGATAGTTACATCTCTTGTAAATGATATTTTCACTCCACTCATCGGACTTATCATCGGCGGAATCAATTTTGCAGGCATTAACATTACAGTCGGCAGTGCAAGCATATCTATAGGACTCTTCCTGCAGGCTATCATCAATTTCCTGCTGACAGCTGTATGTGTATTTATTGTTGTTAAGACTATCAACAGCTTCCGCCGCAAGAAGGAAGAAAAACCTGCACCTCCTAAGCCTTCCAAGGAAGAACTGCTGCTCACTGAAATACGTGATCTTCTCAAAGAGCAGTCCAGAAAGTAAGCTTATTTCTCTACTATTCTACATAAATCTGAAATGCTGTTCCGAACGCAGGGCAGCATTTCTTTTTTATATAAACAAAACCGGCTTACCTAAAGCAAGCCGGTTTAATTATTTCACTGAATTATTATTATCAATTAAAAGAAGGCAATATCCTTGGCAATATTGTGAAGCTTCATGTCATAAGGCTTTGTCATAGCCAGTGCTTCCTGGATATCAAAGTCAACAATCTCATTCTTCTGCATACCAACAACACGGTTGCCGATACCCTGAGCCAGCAGTTCAACTGCATAATAACCCATTTCACTTGCCACGATACGGTCACGAACTGAAGGTGAACCGCCTCTTTGAACGTGACCAAGTACAGTTGCACGTGTTTCAATGCCTGTCTTCTCTTGGATAGCTGTTGCGATCTCATTGGAGTGACCAACATTCTCGGAAACAACTACAATGAAGTTCTGCTTGCCGTTCTTCTTGCATTCCAGCATACTCTTTGCCAGTTCGTCAAGGTCGTAAGGAACTTCCTTTGTGATGATCTCAATAGCGCCGCAGGCAACAGCTGTATTAACTGCAATAAAACCTGCACCTCTGCCCATAACCTCAACTACAGAGCAGCGGTCATGTGACTGACAGGTATCCTGCAGCTTGTCGATCATTTCCATAGCTGTATTCATTGCTGTGTCATAACCGATAGTATATTCTGTGCAGGCAATATCATTGTCAATAGTACCCGGCAGACCTACTGTGAGAATTCCTCTTGCAGAAAGATCAGCTGCACCACGGAATGAACCGTCACCGCCGATTACAACAATACCCTCAAGGCCAAACTTTTCACAGTTTGCCTTAGCGATCTGCATACCTTCTTCTGTACGAAATTCAGCGCTTCTTGCTGTATAAAGCATTGTGCCGCCCTTGTGAGTGATGTTTGAAACGCTCATTTCGTCCATTTCAAAAATATCGCCGTCAATAAGTCCGCAGTAGCCACGGCGGATACCGTAAACCTTAATACCCTTCTTGAGTGCAGAACGTACAACAGCACGTATTGCAGAGTTCATGCCCGGAGCGTCGCCGCCACTTGTCAGAATACCAATAGTCTTTATCATTTTTTTCTCCTCCGATTATCTGTATTTTTTCAAGGGCAGCCTTCACTGACCTTAATACATTTCATAACAATCTAATATAATTATACCTCAATTATTTTATTTGTCAAGGAGCTTACGTAAAATTTAACATTTTATTGTCAATTTAAATCCTACTTTGATATCAGCCCTGTATTTTCTTCTCCGAAAATGGTTATAAGCTCACTGACAGCCTCTTTTGAAAGCTCTGTTCCCAGCCCATTCTTAGGAGCCATGGTCTTCTTCAAATCAGTAATATAAAAACACAGCGGCACTGTACCCGGATATTTTTTTGCTGCAGAGGCTGCACTTTGCATTTTTGACATTTCAGAAGAATGAAGCTTACAGCAAAGTCTGCTTCTTTCAATTTTGCCTATAAGCTCCTGTTCGCTCAGAATGCTTTCACAAAGAAGACTTACGCTTTCATCCTTTTGGCTGAGCTTGCCGGTTAAATAGATTATGCTGTCCATGACAAGCTTCTGCTTTGACGCTGAAAAAAGCTCCGGAAATACAACGCAATCCATTTCTCCCGCCGTATCCTCGCACTTTACGAAGCACATTATATCGCCTTTTTTTGTTATATGGCGCTTGATACCGCTTACCATGCAAACAGAGGAAATCACTGTACCGTCAGGGTAAGCTCCCGGGTCTTCTGCTATTTGGGCGAAATCTGCTGTATGAAGGAGCATAGCCGCTGTACGGTATGACGCCAGAGGATGACCTGACAGATACATTCCGGCATATTCCTTTTCCATTTTCAGCATTTCTTTGCGGGAATACTCCCGTTCATCAGGAACATAAATTTCAAATACACTGCTGTCTTCTGTTTCACCAAAAAGGTTCAGCTGTCCCTCTATCTGTTCATGGCCTGCATCTCTGTGTGCAGAAAGAATACTGTCATAACTTATCATCATTTGCCTGCGGTTAAGTCCAAGGCCGTCAAGAGCGCCGCAGCATATTATGCTTTCAAGAGCACGTTTGTTTAGATCCGAACCTGCCAGCCTCCTGCAGAAATCATTTATCCCATTAAAAGGCCCTCTCTGACTGCGTTCTGAAACAAGAGCTTCAGCAAAGCTCCTGCCGATATTTTTTACTGCAAGAAGTCCGAAGCTGATGTCATTTCCGCTGCGTTCAAAAACAAGACAGCTGTTATTAACGTGAGGCGGAAGTATTTTAACACCCTTGCTTTCACAGAGATTCATATAGGACAAAAGCTTCGGCGTATCACCTGTTACGCTTGTCATAAGAGCTGCCATATAATCAGCAAAGAAGTGATATTTGAGATATGCCGTCTGATAAGCAAGATATGAATAGGCTGCTGCATGGGATTTATTAAAGGCGTAGGAAGCAAACCCTGCTATCTCATCAAAAATCTCATTTGCTGTTTCAGCGGAAACGCCCTTTGATACTGCACCCTCTATGTTTTCTCCGTCACCATAGACGAATATCTGCCTTTCCTTTTCCATAACATCGTGCTTTTTCTTTGCCATTGCACGGCGTACAAGGTCGGCTCTGCCGTAAGAATAGCCTGCCAGACTGCGGCATATCTCCATTACTTGTTCCTGATAGACTATACAGCCGTTTGTAACATTTAAAATAGGCTCAAGAAGCGGGTGGGCATATGTTATTTTCTCCGGGTGATGACGATTTTCTATATATTTTGGTATAGAATCACGAGGTCCGGGTCTGTACAATGACAGAACAGCTGTCAGGTCTTCAAGATTCTCAGGTTTCAGCTGCATGAGGACACGCCGCATACCAGCACTTTCAAACTGAAAAACACCTGTAGTATCACCGTTTGACATCATCTTAAAAACTTCGCTGTCATCTACAGATATTTTTTCAAGCTGAAAATCATCTGAATGCTTTTTTATACTCCTTACGCAATCTCTTATAACAGTAAGATTTCTCAGACCCAGAAAATCAAATTTCAGAAGTCCCAGGGATTCAAGGGCATTCATTGTATACTGAGTTACCACAGTATCATCATTCATCTGAAGTG
Organism: Oscillospiraceae bacterium; assembly: GCA_029007315.1. Classification (GTDB taxonomy): domain Bacteria; phylum Bacillota; class Clostridia; order Oscillospirales; family Ruminococcaceae; genus Ruminococcus_C. The sequence continues at coordinate 8,042 of JAQXHO010000028.1, read as the reverse complement.
GAACCAGTTCTTCTATTGGAAATGCTGAAATTATAACGCCTGCCGCATGGGTGGAAGTATGCCTCGGAACGCCCTCAAGACGCATTGCCATATCGATGAGCCTTTTCGCACCGCTGTCTGTTCTGCACAGCAGCCTGAGATCTTCTCCGTCGGCAGCGTCAAGGGTTTCCTTTATGGTACGCCTTGGATCGATCATCTTTGCTATCTTGTCACAAAGAGAATAGGGCATATTCATAGCACGTCCCGTATCACGGACAGAACCTCTTGCCTTCATAAGGTCGAAAGTGATTATCTCTGAAACACGTTCCTTGCCGTAACGGTTTATTACATAATCCTTCACAGCCTGTCTGCCCTCTATGCAGAAATCTATATCAAAATCCGGCATACTCACTCTTTCCGGATTGAGAAATCTTTCAAAAAGCAGATGATGCTCTATAGGGTCTATCTGAGTTATATCAAGGCAGTAGGCACAGATGCTTCCTGCACCGGAACCTCGTCCCGGTCCTACAGGAATATTGTTTCTTCTGGCAAAAGCTACATAATCCCACACAATCAGAAAATAATCTACGAAGCCCATCTGACTTATAATGCGCATTTCATATTTCATGCGTTCAGCGGCTTCCTGTGAAGGTGTGCTTCCGTATTTTCTTACAAGTCCCTCTCTGCACAGAGATGCAAAAAGCTTTTTTGAATCCGTTCCGTCTGGTGTTTCGAACTTAGGAAGGTATACCTTTCCCGTTTCAAAATGCACATTGCACCTGGCTGCGATCCTGCCGGTATTTGTAACAGCTTCCGGTACTGCTGAAAAAAGCGCTGCCATCTCCTCAGTGCTTTTCAGATAAAACTCATTTGTATCAAAGCCCATTCCGGTATCATCATCTGTATTTTTTCCCGTCTGGATACACAACAGCACCTTCTGCATTTCAGCGTCGCTCTTTTTGATATAATGTGCGTCATTTGTAGCTGCAAGAGGAATAGCAAGCTCAGCCGCCATTCTGCAAAGAACGGGCAGAACCTTCAGTTCTTCCTTTATGCCGTGATTCTGCAATTCTATAAAATAATTATCTTTTCCGAATATGTCACGGTATCTGAGGGCAGTTTGTTTTGCCTGTTCATATTCTCCTTCGAGAATAAGCCTTGAAAGCTTTCCTGCAATGCAGCCTGACAGGCATATAAGACCTTCACTGTATTCCCTCAGAAGTTCTTCATCAACACGGGGTCTGTGGTAAAATCCTTCAATGCTTGCCTTTGTAACCAGCTTTACAAGATTTCTGTAACCCTTTTCATTTTCGCACAGGAGGATAAGGTGGTCGCTTTTTCTGTCAAGACTATGCTCTCTGTCAAAACGTGTACGTCTTGCAACATACACCTCACAGCCGATGATCGGGTGGATCCCTGCCTTTTCCGCAGCTTCCGCAAACATTACCGCAGCATACAGATTTCCGTGATCAGTAACCGCAACGGAAGTCTGACCAAGAGCCTTTACGGCTTCTGCAAGTTCATCAATGCGGCAGGCACCGTCAAGAAGACTGTATACACTATGAACGTGAAGATGAGCAAAATCACTTGCCGAAAAATTACCTGCAGCCATTCTCTCTCAGCTCCTTTGCTATAGCGGCAATCTTTTTGAAACGGTGATTCACTCCGGAACGTCCTATAGGCTCTGTCAGCAGTTCTCCTATTTCTTTAAGGCTCAGCTCCGGATTATCAAGCCTGAGCTGTGCAGCTTCTCTCATTTCCGGTGAGAGATTTTCAAACTCATTATATTTTTTCAGAAGCATAATATCCTCTGTCTGCTTTATGGCGGCGTTTACCACCTTATTTATATTAGCCTCGTCGCAATTTCTAAGTCTATTTGCCTTATTGCGCATATCCTTCCGGATCTTCACATTCATAATATCCATGCTGCACTGCTGGGCACCCATAAATGTAAGGGTATCCTCAATACACTCGCTGTCCTTTATGTATAAAACATAGGATTTTTTTCGCTGTATTATTTTTCCTGAAACACCAAATGAGCCAAGAATTGCGTTTAAATCACTGCACAAAAGCTCTGAGGGCGTTACAAATTCAAGATGATATTCCTTATTGGGATCAATGACGCTTCCGCATATGAAAAACGCTCCTGCCAGAAACGCACTGGTGCTGTTGTTTACTATATTTCTAAGGTTGATTTCACGGCAAACAGTATCTATTTTATATGTATTTCGTATTTTTTTTATCAGCTCAGAATCTGTGATATTAAAGCTTACGCCTGTGTTTTCTGTTTTTTCAGAAGGCTGTACCTTCACTCCGAACACAGAACTGAAAAGCTCCGGCACAAGTGCTGAAACCTCACTGCTTTCTGTCTGTATGCAGATCTGCTCCTCCGTAAACACTCTTGTATAAAGAAGAATTCCATACAGACAGGCAAATCTCTTATCCATATCATTAATGGTTCTGCGCACTTCAGTACGCACTTCATCTGCAAATGACACGTCAGTCCCTCCTCTGCTATAAAACAGCCGTTCTCTTGGTTAAAAAGAACGGCTTTTATCGTCATTAATAATGCAGGCATATCATCTGTCTTTGCCTATATCACGGTGCTGCTTTATTACCCTCATGCCTTTTTCTGAAAGATAATCACCGATACGCTCCGCAAAGGTTATGGAACGGTGCTTTCCTCCGGTACAGCCAAATGAAATTACAAGACGGCTCTTGCCCTCATGGACATAAAGCGGAATGAGAAAGTCAAGCATATCCTGAAGCTTCTTCATAAGCTCTCTGGACTGCTCAAATGACATAACATAATCCTGAACGCATGACTCGCAGCCTGTATGAGAACGAAGCTCTTCAATATAGTATGGATTAGGCAGGCATCTTACATCAAACACAAGGTCTGATTCTGTAGACACGCCGTATTTAAAGCCAAAGGAAGTGACCTTGATGGACATAAAATCCGTCTGGCTGTTTAAAAACAGTTCCCTCACCTGTTCCTTCAGCTGTGATGCAGACAGGTAGGAAGTTTCAATATAATAATCAGCCATGCCCTTTATCTGGATAAGTCTTTCCCGTTCAAAAGCAATTGCCTGGTGAAGGTTGCCTTCAAACTTTTCATCAAGAGGATGCTTTCGCCTTGTTTCCTTGTAACGCTTTACAAGCACCTCATCATCTGCGTCCATATAAAGAATCTTGACTTCAATGTCCTGCTGACGTTCCAGGTGACACAGACATTTGTACGCATCTGCAAACATTTCACCGGAACGCAGATCGGCTGCTATTGCCACGTGTTCAAGGTGATTTTCAGATTCTCTGCATATCTCAATAAAACGCCCTATCAGCTGCGGCGGAAGATTGTCTATACAGTAGTATCCTATATCCTCAAGCACGTCCATTACACCTGATTTTCCTGAGCCGGACATACCGGTTACAATGATCACCTGCATTTTACAAGACCTCTTTCCTACCGAAGAAGCACAGGCTCCAGTTCCAGTCTGTATCCTGTTTTTTCCTCTACAGTTTCAATTACGTAATCACAAAGCTCCAGCACATCTCTGCAACTTGCCTTACCTGTATTTACTACGAAACCAGCGTGTTTTACGCTTACCTGAGCGTCGCCTACGCTTGCACCCTTCAGACCGCACTGATCGATAAGAAACGACGCATAACTGCCTACAGGACGCTTGAATGTGCTGCCTGCACTGGGCAGTTCCAAAGGCTGCTTTGCTCTTCTCTGATTAAGATAGCCTTCCATTTCTGTTTTTATAGCGTCATATTTGCCGGCACGAAGCTGCAGTTCCACACTGACTACGATACGCTTGGTTCCGCTGAACATACTGTGCCTGTAGGACAAGTCCATATTCTCTGCAAGAGCTGTTTTGATACAGCCATTCTCATCAATATAGTCAGCAGAAACAACAACGTCAGACATTTCTCCACCGTATGCACCTGCATTCATATAAAGTGCGCCGCCTATTGTACCGGGAATCCCTGCAAGACATTCCATTCCGGACAACGATTCTTCCAGAACTGCCCTTGCCACATTCATAAGAAATGCTCCTGCCTGACAGCGGACTCTGTTATCTTCCAGAAATTCTATAGCTGAAAACTGTTTTCCGATTAAAAAAATCACTCCGTCATAGCCTTCGTCCGATACAAGTACATTGCTGCCGTTGCCGAGAACTGTCCATCTTATCCCGCTTGCATTGCAGTATTTCACAAGCTCCGAAAGCACCTCGCTGCCGTTCACGTTTACGAGCGCTTTGCAGCAGCCGCCTATGCGAAAGGTAGTATGCTTGCTGAGCGGCTCATTTTTCAGCAGCTGACAATCGTAACGCCTGCATATTGCCTCCAGCTGTTCTATTTGTTCCATGCCTGTTCTCCTAAATATCAGTTTGATTAAAATGTATCGTAATCCTTGATTACTTCCTTGCTTTCCATGTCAAGTCCCAGATGCTCCAGCAGCTCATTTGCCGCATTATAACCCATTTTTTTCTGACGGTTATTCATTGCCGCAACCTCTAAGATAACTGCAAGATTTCTTCCCGGTCTTACAGGGATAGTAAGCGAAGGGATCTTTACTCCCAGAAGAGATACATACTGGGTATCCACGCCCATTCTGTCATATATCTTTTCAGGATTCCACTGCTCCATTTCAACGATCAGCTCAATATTCTCACGGTTCTTTACAGCACCGATACCGAAAAGTCTTCGGGCATTGATAATGCCTATTCCTCTGAGTTCAAGGAAATGGCGGATATTATCCGGAGAACTGCCCACAAGAGTATCGTTTGATACTTTTCTTATCTCAACTGCGTCATCTGCCACAAGACGGTGTCCACGCTTTACAAGCTCAATGGCAGTTTCGCTCTTGCCGACTCCGCTTTCACCTGTGATAAACACGCCTTCACCGTATATCTCAATAAGAACGCCGTGACGTGTTATGCGAGGAGCAAGGTTGACATTCAGAAACGCAATAAGACCTGAAATAAAGTTCGAAGTGCTTTCCTTGCTTCGGAGAAGCGGTACTTCATATTTCTGTGCAAGCTCCAGCATTTCCTCAAAATACGGAAGTTCTCTTGAAATAACGAGTGCAGGCATTCTCTGGGCAAAAAGAGCCTCCAGACGCTGCTGACGTGTTGCCTCATCAATGGTTGAAAGGTATGCAAATTCCATTTTGCCGATGATCTGAATACGCTCAGGGTTGAAATATTCGTAAAATCCCATCAGCTGAAGACCTGGACGTGTAACATCTGTTTCATCTATCTGTATTTCAGACGCATCCTTCGGAAGATGAATAGTTTCCAGCTTGAATTCTTCTATTATCTTGTCAAGACCTACAGTAAATTTACTTGCCATTTTACATCCTCTTTTCTTTACATCCGATAATTAGTAATTTATAACGCAGTGTCCGCTGCCGGAACCGTCTGTATAGCCAATTGAAACTGACATATCACCGCTGTTTGACTGTGCCCAGCTTGATGCAGAAGAAGCATCTCCGGAACTTGAATTGAGAAGAGCATATGAAACATCAAGCTTGGAGGGATCATATACCGGTTCCCAGCCCTTCATAGCATAATACGCATTAAGGTCAAGAACTATGTCTGTTGTGTCGGAAGAAGCTGAATTGAGCGTATTTGCAAGATCGATCATAGGATCAGCCTTCTTTGCGTATGTGTCAGGATTCAGATATTTTTCATCTGCCGGAATAAAATTGGGATATGTAAATCCGCTGCAGAGAATTGCAGAAAATCCTCCTGCCGAAAGCTCCTGTACTATAGATTTAAGGTATGATACAGTTGTATCGCTGCCGGGATCAAGCCATGTCTTGCCGCCGTTTTCCGGACGATTGTCATACCATCTGTCGCCGGTTGGAACACCGTTTTTCTCAACCATATAACTTGCGTCACGGTAGGAATTTGAATAAATATGATCATCAAGAAGGCTGCATGAAGCGTAGGCATAGAGTCCCTCATCACGGATAATGCTTGCTATCTGCGCTGCTGTCATAGAGCCTTTGCATACAGAGCCTGCTGCATTGCCGGCTGCCTTTGATGAATAGTTAAGTTCGCCACCTGACAGCTTCATGGGAATTACCACTGCTCCTGCATTCGGATATTTTGACTTTACTTCTTTCAGCATAGCTCTGAGAGAATCTGCGTCCTTTACAGAGCTTTCAGGAAGACGAACAGAACACTGAACAGTACGATATACATCTGCTACAGGTGCAGGAGCGCCTTCTGTCGGGAAAGGATTGCTGCCGCCGTTGTTGGAAGTACCGCCGTTATTTGAGGTTCCGCCGTTGTTGGAAGTGCCTCCGTTATTTGAGGTTCCTCCGTTATTTGAAGTACCGCCGTTATTGGAAGTACCGCCGTTATTGGAAGCACCGTCATTGCCTGAGGTTCCTGCGCCGTCAATTCCATTGCCTGTATGCACAGCCGGCTTGCTGCCGCTTACGCCGGTGCCTTCCGCTGTACCGTCCTTTCCGGTAGTAACAGTTGTAACAGAAGTAGTGGTGCTGCCGCCGTTAAGTACAACAAGTCCTGTTGTACCGCTTGTTGTAGTTACTGAACCGTTTGAAGGTGCAGTTGTTCCGCCAACAGCATTATTCTCGCTTTCTGATATTTCGCCGTTTGTAACAGCAGAGTCACCGCCGTTCAAAATAGGCTTTGCTATTGAATATCCAAAAATGCATATAACACCTGCTGCCGCAATTGTAACGATTGTAGGAACTACATTTTTAGGAGCAGAAAAACCTGCCTTTTTGCTTCTTTTTGGCTTATACATTATGGGCTTTTTTCTATTATTCATCTCTATACTCCATTCTATTCAGAATTTACCGCATTAATTCACTCGGAAACAGCGTTTCTGAGTGCCGTTACCCCATTGGATATCTCTTTCTGATTGAACAAAAAGCTTCCAACTACAAGCATATCCGCACCGGCTGATACTGCGGCGGCTGCGGTTTTATCATTGATGCCGCCGTCAACCTGGATTTTCACCGGCAGTTCTCTTTCATCAATATATTTACGCAGTCCTTTGACTTTTTCCAGCATATCCTCCATAAAAGACTGTCCTCCGAAACCCGGTTCAACAGTCATCACAAGAACAACGTCCACAAGCTCCACAAAGGGCAGTACCGCTTCATAAGGCGTACATGGCTTTATTACAATGCCGGCTTTTACGCCGCCTTTGCGTATTGCTTCGATGGTTTCATATGGATCGCTGCTGCTTTCCAGATGAAATGTGATAAGATCTGCTCCTGCTTTAATAGTCCGGGAAATATACTTCAGAGGATCTGTTATCATAAGATGCACATCAAGAAAAAGGTCTGTACTCTTGTCAACAGCCTCAAGAACAGGAAAACCAAATGACAGATTCGGAACGAATACCCCGTCCATCACATCAAAATGCAGCATATCAACGCCGCTTGTTTCCAATTCCTTTGAAACCCTCTCAAGATTTCTCATATCAGCACTAAGCACCGAAGCGCAGGTATAAAACTTTCTCACATTTATCTCCTCCACTTATATCATAAGTTACATTATCTCAGGGATTCAAAATAATTGTTTATGAGATTACAGGCAGCACCACATAAAGACTGTGCGTAAGATGCGCAGTCAGATTTTTTGTCAGATGAAACAAAAAACGCAGCTGCTACTTTGTGTATCAGCGAGGCTTTTTGTGAAATATGACGGAAAATATGCAAGCAGATTGCGTGCAGAGCCGTCAGGCGTGCTTTGTGCGGTGTTGCCTATATACTTCTATTATATAATAATTATTGCGTTACGTCAATAACCTTTGCCTAAAAAACCAATATTTTTAATAAATCGGCTTATATTTTCCGAATATGAAAAGCAGCCGAACTAAGATACGGCTGCTTTCTCAGCTTAATTCAAATTAACAGGCAGGGACTGTATGTTGTTTACCATAAATTTCAGAAGCGCCTGTGAATCAGAGGAATTTATCTGACCGTCGATTACACATTCGGCATTTCTCATCTGGCTCGGATTGAAATTTATAATGTTGGCGACGTATTTGTTCAGATATATGACATCAAGCAT
>JAQXHO010000027.1 GCA_029007315.1 Oscillospiraceae bacterium | reverse complement strand
AACAGTGATAAAACCGAATAAAAGCAGTAAAGTTAATGTTTTATCAAGAAAATCCAGATAATATTCACCCATAATACAGCTTAAAATTCGATTCATTCCAAAATCCTGAAATAGTTCAATAATTCCATCGCCCCATATATTGCTTGTGGTTCCGTCTGAAACAAGAAAATTCAATGGAGTTGAAATGACAACTGAAACAAGTGTTACAACAAAAGCAGTTGACAAAATACCAAACATATCTTTAAGGAATCCTCTTTTTGCAGATATTCCCGCTGCTATTCCTATAAAAATATTAGTCAGAACATGATATAAGGCATCAGGTGAATAAAAACTGTAAATTATATTTGACGTTGCACCAATTACTGCTCCGCATAAAGGTCCAAGAATATAGGCACCAAAAACTGTTCCGATTGCATCAAGCCATAAAGGAAAAGACAGTGAATCAGCCAGAAGTCTGCCAAAAAAATTTATAAATATACACACAAATACAAACAGTGCCTGACAAAAAATAGTTTTATATTTCATATAAAAGCTCCTAATCTGCTTTTTTATAGAATTATCCAATAATATTTTTATGGATAATATTATTATATCATAAATTATAAAGATTTTCTTGTAATTATATGTAAAAATTCTAAATCTAATTAGGCGGCACTGCACAAAGACTATGCATAATATACAGGCAAAATGGTGATTTTTTTTTGCTGTCTGAAACATATTGCCAAATCCTCATTCATATTTATTATATCATACGCATTTTGTATTGTCATCACCTTTTCGGGTGAGTTGTTTGATACAAAACAAATTTATATACAATCACGAAAAAACAGGAATTGATTTTTTTATTTCTTTAGGTAAAAAATGGTAAAGAGAAAACTTTTCTATTCCGCAATAGCTTTTTTCTTTATAAACTTCTGATCCGGATATTCAACTATATTCTTCCCTGAAACAATCACTGGCATTTTCCATATCGATGTTTTCTTGTGATTTACTTGGTATAATCCGACAGGAATCACGAATCAAGTAGGAGGCTACCCATTAATTGAGTAGCCGACCTCTCACACTACCGTGCGTACTGTTCGGTACACGTAAGTGGCAAAGTCGGGTATTACCATTTATGCGATGAAGTATCAAGGTAATGATCATGTGTCGGAAAATGCTAATTTTACAGGCTATACCATATATGACTTCACAAAAGAAGACCATATACGCCTGCGTAATTGCTGTGATGATTTGACAGCCATGAAACATATACAAAGACTGCTGCAAATGTGGATTAACACAAAATAAAGCGGATTGCTGCAAAAACAGAAAAGATGTTTTTCCTGTTGCATTTATTTTCCGCAGCTTAACTGTAACACAGTGTCAGTTTTTCCGCTGCTTTTTATAAACTTTCTAACATCTGTTGCAATCCTGAATATATGAACCAATTCTTCGTATTATACCCATTTACATCCACTATAAAATATTGTATAATATAATAAAACAACTAATCATCAAATGAGGTGCAGTTATGGAAGAAAAGACCACATCATTCATATCCGGGAGGAAGACTTATACAATTCCCGTATCAAGCATACTATATGTAATAATGAAGAAGCAGGACGCATTTGTACACGTATCTGACGGAAGAATACTCAAAACAAGAAAGACATTTGCTGAGTTTAAAGAGGAACTTGGCGAGGATTTTATAAGGATACACCGAGGCTGTCTTGTTTCGGCAATGGCTATTCACAGCGTTGGCGAACTTATAAATCTTTCAAACGGTGATTCTCTTGAATATTCCGCACAGCACAGAGAGGAAATAATGGAAAGATTCCGTGAGAAACAGCGCAGCATAATTATAGGTCTTGCAGATAATGACAATCCTGAGGATAATAACGGCTATCACGAACATTACAAATGCTTTGACGATATACCAATAGCTTTTACAGATATTGAAATAGTGTTCGATGAGAACAGTCAGGCGGTGGACTGGGTATTCCGCTATGGAAATGAAGCGCTTGCAGAGCTTGAAAACTGTCCGCTTGAAAAGCTTATTGGCAGTACCTTTGGAAATATTTTTAAGAATATGGACAGCAAATGGCTCAGAAGCTATGAACGTGCCGTTCTGTACGGCGAAACATTAGAGATTATCGATTACAGTCCGGAGATAGACAAGTATCTGCGTATAATCTGTTTTCCAACTTTTAAAGGCCATTGCGGCTGTATGCTTTTTGACATATCCGAAACAAAAGTAGCTGCTGATAATACTGTCGGCACAAAGGCTGTACTTATGTATTTGCGAAAAATGATTGATTGATGCCCTCCCAACCTGGAACGAATGACCGTTCGTTCCAGGTTTTATTTTTTTAGTTCCATATAACCACTATTGGTTCCATGTATATTGACATTTTTTGTACAGATATGGTATAATGCATGTGTACAGACTGCGGCAGGATATGGAAATAAAATACCGCAGTTTATGTAATCCCTGAATAAGGGCTGCAAAAATCTATTATTAACATAAGGAGGAAAATCAATGACGAGTAAACTCAAACGAACGTTTGCTGTTTTTTCGGCAATGGTCATGTGTCTGGCGATGCTGCTTTATTTCCCCAGCGGAACATTCAGCAAAACCGACTTTGGACTGACAGCAGGTGCGGAGGGCATAGATTTCACAGCGCCGGATGGCACAGAGGGTTATTCAGGCGAAAATTATACTAACCTGCTGGACGGAGATACAGGCACAAAATGGTGCTGCAGCTTTTCGGATTCAGTCTATGTTGTAATCAAGGCTTCTGAGCCGATTTCTGTTGCCGGTTATACCATATCCACCGGTAATGATACACAATCTGAGTCGGGAAGAAATCCGAAGACCTGGACTCTTTCGGGCTGCAATGACTATGACGAAACGAATAAGACAAGCGAAAGCTGGGCAGCAATTGATACCATTACAGACGGCGGATTGCCGGCTGAAAATTCTGCTTCGAAATCATTTACTATAAACAAAATCACAGAAAAGTATCAGTATTACAAGCTTGAAATAACAGGTATTGCAGGCGGCGGTATTATGCAGATAAGCGAATTAGCCTTTACATACTCAACCTGTGATCACGTAGTGGAAAGCACCGGTACGATTATTGAGCCTACCTGTACTGAGGGCGGATATGAAGTTAAAGAGTGTTCATTGTGTCATGCAACAGGTATTTATGAGAATGGTGTGCCTGCAAATGGACACGACTGGCTAAGCGGTGATGCTGTTGCGCCCACCTGTACAAAGCAAGGCTATACTCCACAGACCTGTTCCGTTTGTAATGAAGAGCAGAAAACAGATTTTGTGCCTGCAACAGGTCATACATTTGCTGACGGAATATGCACTGTCTGCGGATCAGCAGACACAACTTCTACGGAGCCGTCAACAGATGAAAAGGGTGTGTATCAGATAGGCACAGCAGGCGAGCTTTACTGGTTTGCGGCTCTTGTAAACGGTGATACAAGCGTTATAGGTGAAGTTTCGCAGAACACATCAGCAAACGCAGTTCTCACAGCGGATATAATGGTAAACAGCGATCTGCTGTCATCACTTGAATATGATGAAGAGGGCAATGTTACAAACGGCAACTATTTCGCA
>JAQXHO010000026.1 GCA_029007315.1 Oscillospiraceae bacterium | reverse complement strand
TGCTAAGGCAGGCAAGGCAGTTCTAAAGGGTGATGTTAATCTTGACGGCAATGTAAGTATTAAGGATGCGGTTCTTATACAGAAATATCTCCATAATCTGGAAACACTTTCAGCTGAACAGAAGGAACAGGCAAATCTGATCGAAGATAATACAGTCAATATTTTTGATCTTTGTGTCTTAAAGAATATGCTTATAGGTTAATAACAAAATTTTTGGGGTGGCACTGCTCAGTTGAGGGCAATCTGAGAAAGAAACAGCAGAAGAAGAAACCACAGAGGAAACAACCGAGGAAGAATCTGAGGAAGAAACAACAGAAGAAGAAACTACAGAAGAAGCTACAGAAGAAGAAACAGGCAGACATCACTTTGGCAGACCCGATTTTGATTTTGGTAATTTCCCCGAAATGCCGGAAATGCCCGAGCTTCCCGAGGACATTGAGCTTCCGGAAATGCCGGAAAGACCTGAACTTCCCGAGGACGTAGAGATTCCGGAAAGACCGGAAAAACCCGAGCTTCCCGAGGACATTGAGCTTTCGGAAATGCCCGAGATGCCTGAACTTCCCGAGGATGTAGAGATTCCGGAAATGCCCGAGATGCCCGAATTTGACTGGGAACAGAAGAAGGCTGAAATGAAGGAAAAATGGGGACAGAAAAAAGCTGAGTGGGAAGAAAAGAAGGCTGAATTTGAGTGGGACGGCGAATGGCACCACAAGAAGGCTGAATGGGACGAAGAACTGAGCGACAAAATAGAAGAGCTTGACAAGGATTTCGCAGTAGAACTCCCCGAAACAGACGTTGATTTCGAGCAGATCAAGGCTGAAATGGAAGCTAAGTGGGAAGAAAAGAAGGCTGAAATGGAAGCTGAAATGGAGCAGAAGAAGGCTGCATGGGAAGAAAAGAGAGCAGAAATGGACGCTCTGAAGGAATCCAAGAGAGCTGAAATGAAGGCTGAAATGGAGCAGAAGTGGGCAGAATGGGAAGAAAAAAAGGCTGAAATAGAAGCAAACAGACCCGAAATGCCTGAAATGCCCGAAAAGCCGGAAAGACCCGAAAGACCCGAATGCCCCGAAACAGAAGAAGCAACTGAGGAAGAAACTGCTGAAGAAGAAGTAACTGAAGAAGAAACAGAAGTTTCTGAGTCTGAAACAGAAGAATGAGAAAATATATCAGTGTTTATTTTCTGATATTTTGTATGCTGACTGCTGCAATAACTAACAATGTGTATGCGGCTGATACATTGGTAACAGAATATTCTGACGGAACTTTTACTTATGAGCTATATCAGAGTGACGACGGAAATGCCTATGCCGCAGTTACACATTGCAGCAGCAGTGAAAGCACAGTTACCGTTCCTGACAGCGTTGTCAGTGAGGGTATCACATACAAAGTATCAAAAATCGACAGCTACAGTTTCAGCAAAGCGTCATCTGCAAGTGTGATCCTGCCTGTAAGCGTGGAGATCATTGCTGACAAGGCTTTTTATGAATGCACCGCTCTCCGGAACATTCAGATTCCGGAAAGCATAATAAGCATCGGAAACTGGTCCTTCGGCGGCTGCACATCTCTTGAAAGCATTTCAGTTTCAGGAGAAAATATCAGTATAGGTGAATGGGCATTCTGCGACTGCACTGTACTGGCAAGTGTCGATTTACAAGGCGTTGTATCCTTGGGTACTGACGCATTCAACGGCTGCAGCGGTCTTACCACAGTGAGCCTGTCAGCTGATATAAAGTCCATAGCCGCAGAAGCTTTCTTCGGGTGCTATAATCTTACAGATATATGGTATAACGGCACTCAGAGCGAATGGAATGCTGTGGAAATAGGCGCTGATAATGAATATCTCGAAAAGGCAAATGTGCATTTTGCAGGAGCAGTACAGACCGGCGATATCAATGGCGATGATAATATTGATATTTCTGATGCTGCAGCAGGTCTTACAATATATGCCAATATGGCTGCAGGTCTTGAAATAACCAATTATACTGAAAACAAGATCAAGGCGGCTGACGTCAACGGTGACGGTGAAATTACAATCATTGATATGACATATGTTCTTACATATTATGCACAGACCGCTGCCGGTATTGATACTTCATGGGATATGATACTTGGCAGATAAAATCATAAAAAAGTTTTAAAGACTGTTAATCTCCGATAAGATTTGCGTTATCTTATCGGAGATTTTTTTGCACTGTCACAATGCGTTCTTTGTATGGTGCTGCCATATATGTGATTTGTCAGATTTTGTCTGAAAATGCGTAAAAGCCGCTGAATTCTTGACTTTTTTTGGTGATAGAGTATAATAATTAGTATTGGCGCCTTGTATCATTTCCAAATATGAATTATACAATTCCGAAGGAGAAAGCTATGAAGGAACTAATCAAAAAATATTTCAGGTGTGCCGCTGCAGCAATACTGATAGCCGGTATATCAGCAGCTTGTCTGAGTGGATGCAGTTCAGATAATGATAAGAATAAAGAAAATGAAAAGATTCAGGTGAAAGTGCAGTATCAGTGCGGCAGAATGAATCTGGATCTGGAATCAGTGCTGGAAGAGAAATTTCCAGATGTGGATATTGTAACAGATGAACTTGTGGGTGATCCGTATTATATCATTGCAAAAGAAATGGAACATAATATTGAGCCTGACATCTATCTTTATGAGGGCTTGTATAATATGGACGACAAAACAGCCGCAGATAAATTATACGATCTTTCCCAGGAGAAATTTACTGGAAATTTCTATCTTTCGGCAGTTTCAGAATGCGTCAATGAGGACGGCGGACTGTATTATCTTCCGGGACCGGTGTATGTATACGGCATTGTATACGATAAAACAGCATTCCGGGAGCTTGGACTTGAGGTTCCTCACAGCTATACAGAATTCGCAGACCTTCTTAATGAAGTCAGAGCTATGAATCTTAAAGGGATAGAGCCCGACGAAAACAATCCTGATGCGACGGTAACAGTTGATGTTGAACCTTTTGTTCCTACGATTAAGTGGTCGGATATGTGGACTTTTATATTTGATTCGTATATATATGATGACTACCTCAAGGGTGTTGACAACGCATTGTGGCTGGATAAGTATCAGCAGGGAGATGAAAGCATGACCGGACATATGGAAGGTGCTGCCGAGAAACTCATAAAGCTGTTTGACGATGGAATATTATCCACGGATTTCTGGGAAATAAGAGCGCCGGTACGTACAGCAAAGCTTTACCGGTATCACACATCTCTTATGACCGTTGAATGCCAGTCGGCACAGGGATTCAACGAACGTGAAAACATTGAAACTTCGGATAATTTTCATGAAATCGGCATGATGCCGTTTTACACAAGTGATGAGGAAGAATCGGATTATCTGTTTTCCATGCCCAGATGCTGCTTTGGAATGACAAAAAAGGCTGCACAGGACGAAGAGAAGAAAAAAGCGATTCTTGAAATATTTGATTATTTCAGCACTATGGAAGGTCAGGATCTTATGATCGAAGGCGGCGGAGGAGAGATAAATCTTCTTAAAGTAAGCAATCTTACAGATGATCCCTTCTATGATGAAGTAAGAGATACATTCAGCCATGGAAGAGTAATAAACCGTTTTAATTTTGCGGGCAGGTCCGGTGCGGTGGAAGCATATATGCACAGGACAACTCCCGACCTTGCAGAGGGCAGAATAACAGTGGAAGAGTGGCTGAAGGAAGCTGACAATGCAAGAGATGAAGCGCTTGATAGCCAGCCGGAGGAGGAAGAATCATACGGTACTGTTACAGAAATGCTTTCAGTGGAAGAAACAGCCGTTGTAGTGGGAGAAGCATATATTCATGCCACAGGTGCGGATATCGGAATCGTGCCCTGCAGAGCCAGCTTTGGTACGAAAAACAGACTGTTTGAAGGACCTGTTACTGATAAAGCTATAGATGTCATATCCACTACAAGAATGAGTACAGGTGTTGTTACAGAGGACCCGAACCATGTAAATATGGTAACTGTAAAGATCACGGGACAGCAGATCATGGATCTTCTCGAAGAAAACAAGGATACATTTGTGGGACTTGCAGGATTTGACGTTGTGTATGATCCTTCGAAGCCAGAAGGTGAAAGATACATTTCCATAAAATACGGCGGCAAGGAAATAGCGCCTGAGGACGAATTTATTGCCGCTTCTGTAAAGGGTGCTGTGAAAAGCCTTCCTGTGGCAGAGTCATTCGATGAACTTGTATTCAGAGATATGTTTATAAATTATCTTGAAGGTAATGGAAATGTTATTTCCGGAGCGCCGGAAAGTCTGAAAATTGTAAAATAAATGTTTCAGAGGGAAATCTTATAATGAGAAACAACAAGGTTAAAACATTACGTATCGTTGGGGCAGTTTTTGTGTTTGCAATGTTGCTTACATATTTTCTTATGTCAGTTACCATGAATTCTGTAAACCACGCCAGTGAACAGGAAGCCCTTGCGCTTCTGACTGAAAATGCGGTTCAGATGGACAACATTATAGAAAATCAGCTTACCAACAACTGGAAACATATAGATACCATGTGTGCAGCACTGGAGAATATGGAAGGCCATTCGTCGGAGGAGGTTGCCTCTTTTATGGGGAATACGTCACCCAACGCATATAATATGTTTTTGCTTTCTGATGAAGGACGTTATCTCGACAGCTCCGGAGAGCGGGGTTTGCAGCAGATTACCAGGGACATTCTGCCTTTAATGCAGGGTGAAGATAGAATTATTCTTCTGCGGCAGGATAAAGATACGGATATACTTATGTTCGGAACAAAAATCGGGCCTATGTATGTGGAAGAAGACAGAATGGAGTATCTGTTCGTATATTACAAACTTGATTCCTACCTCAGACTTCTGAAGATGGAGTCCCTCGGAGGAAACGGGCAGATAAGAATTATTGACAGCAAGGGTACAACTCTTTTGCATTCTGACAACATTCCGGATTCCGAAAACAGATACCTGTTTTTCAGTACATTCAAGAATGCGAAGTTTCTTAACCATGATGCTGTTAAGGACAGCGATTCATTCAGAGAATATGTGCTTTCAGGAAAGAGCGATGCGATCCATGCTGAGCTTGATTCGGGAGAAAATGTGATAGTAAGCTTTTCGAAGATTCCCGGTATGGACTGGCATATTGTAATTTCAATCGATCCCTCACTGGTTATGGGAACAAGACTGTCAAGTATGGAGAAGATAAGGAGAACTTCATTATTTGCAGTTATGTTTGTAGTGCTGTTTTCTCTGATAACGATTTCCTTCGTTGTATTCAATTCCCAGAAGAAAACACGTTTGCATAACAGAGAGCTGGAGAAACTCAACAGGCAGCTTCGTGAAAACAACGCCTCGCTTGAAGAAGCAAGGCATCTGGCTGAAGAATCATTCCATATGGCAGAAGACGCAAACAGAGCCAAAAGCACCTTTCTTTCCAATATGTCCCATGATATCCGTACTCCTATGAACGCAGTCATTGGATTTACAACCCTTGCACTTTCAAATATGGAAAACACCGAAAAAGTAAAGGATTATCTCGGCAAGATCCTTTCATCCAGCAATCATCTGCTGTCCCTTATCAATGACATACTTGATATGAGCCGTATTGAAAGCGGAAAAATACAGCTTGATGAAACAGAGGCAAATCTTTCGGAAATGCTTCATGAGATCAAAACCATAATCAATGGACAGGTTCACGCCAAACAGCTGGATCTGCTTATGGAGGTATTTGATGTTACGGACGAAGATGTGTACTGCGACAAGACACGCATAAGCCAGGTAATGCTGAATCTTCTGTCCAATGCTATTAAATTTACGCCTAAAGGAGGCACAGTATCAGTTCGCATTGCACAGATACATAATGCTCCTGCCGGAAAGGGAATGTATGAGATCCGTGTAAAGGATACGGGTATCGGCATGAGTCCGGAGTTTGCAGAACACGTATTTGAACCCTTTGAACGTGAACGTTCCTCCACCGTAAGCCAGATACAGGGCACAGGTCTTGGAATGGCAATATCAAAAAATATCATTGATATGATGGGCGGTACAATTGAGGTTTTCAGTGAGCAGGGCAAGGGTACTGAATTCGTTATAAGTCTGTGTCTGAAATTACAGTCTGAACGCAGAGGAACGGAGAAGATCAGAGAACTGGAAGGACTCAAAGTACTGGCAGCTGATGATAATTTCAATATATGTGACAGCACAGCAAAAATGCTTGTGAAGCAGGGTATGCGCTCAGAATGGACCCTTTCCGGCAGGGAAGCTGTTCTTCGTGCAAAACAGTCTGTTGAGATGAATGACCCATTTCACGCATATATCATTGACTGGCGTCTGCCGGATATGAACGGCATTGAAGTCACAAGACAGATCCGTGCAGTTGCCGGCAATACTCCTGCAATCATTCTCACTGCATATGACTGGTCTGATATTGAAGCAGAAGCCAGGTTGGCAGGTGTGACCGGGTTCTGTGCAAAGCCTGTGTTCATGTCCGACCTCCGGGAATCTCTTCTGAATGCTCTGGGGTATCAGCAGTCTGAGGAGGAAACTGTTCTGCCTGTTACAGAAGATACCGACACTTTCAAAGGCAGACATCTTCTGCTTGTGGAGGATAACGAGCTTAACCGGGAAATTGCTTTTGAGATACTGGGTGAATACGGATTTATTGTAGATATTGCCGGAAACGGTCAGAAAGCAGTGGATATGATAGCCGCTTCGGAACCCGGAGCATATGACCTTGTGCTTATGGATATCCAGATGCCTGTTATGGACGGCTATGAGGCTACCAGCCGTATTAGAAAGCTGGATAATGCTGCACTGTCATCTGTTCCGATTGTTGCTATGACGGCGAACGCATTTGACGAGGACCGCAGAGCAGCAGCTAAGTGCGGCATGAACGGCTTTATTTCAAAACCAATTAATATGGAGGAAGTTATCGAAGCACTCCATAGTGTACTGGACGGAAAATAGCAGAGCTTTGCAAATGCAGTAAAAATTTTTCTATATAAATGGCAGGTGAGTATGGAATTATTCTGTTTTTCTTTTTCTTGTCAAGATGATTTGTGTATATTCGACAAAACACAAGCCTTCATATTGTTCAAAAAGCATTGACAAGTGAAAATAAATATGGTAAACTAAGCTCAAAGAATTTAATACTGCAAAACATTTATTGGAGTGTTATCATTTGGGCATAACCAACTTTTGCATACATGGGATTCGATTTATGGATTCTTTGTGTGCTGAGGTTGGTCTTTTTTATTTTATAATCAAATAATAAGGAGATATCCTATGAAAGTAATCAAGGTTATCAATAATAATAATCTTTGTGTGACAGATGATAACGGCAGGGAACAGATCGTATCAGGAAAAGGCATTGGATTCGGCAAAAAGTATGGAGATATTGTAGACGCTGGACAGATTCAGAAAACCTATCTTATCACTGACTCGGAACTGCAGAAGAAAATGATCACAATGCTTAAAGAGATCCCTTCTGAATACATGATTTTTACAAATGATATTGTTGAGTATATTAAGGAAACATATCCTCATACTCTTAATGAGTCATTGCTTGTAACACTGAGCGATCATATCGCATTTGCCATAGAGCAAAAGAAAAACGGAATGGAATTTACCAATCCTCTCCTTGATTCTATCAGTGAGATATATCCGGCGGAACTGAGCCTTGGCGAATACTGCGTGGAGCAGATGGATAAGCGGCTGGGAATAAAAATGAACCGCCATGGAGCTGGATTCATTGCAATGCACATTATCAATGCAAGACTTGATACAAAAATGAGTGATGTATACGATATTACCAAGGCAATAAACGGCTGTATTGAGATTACGGAGTATTATTACAAAAAGAAATTTGACAGAAATGCGGTCTGCTTTGAACGTTTTCAGGTTCATCTGAAATATCTTGTGCAAAGGCTTTTCCAGAATAAGCCTCTTCCGGAAACACTCAGCAATGACGCTTGAAAAAGATCAGCTTCCAAACTGATTTAATATGATATGAAGTCGAGTCAGTGCGGTACCATCTGTCCGGACATCATATTGGAAAAGTTAAAAAATAACGGAGGTATCATTTATGAAAGACAAGATCTTCGGAGTTTTGCAGCGTGTGGGTCGTTCCTTTATGCTTCCCATTGCACTGCTTCCTGTTGCAGGTCTTCTGCTGGGAATAGGAAGCTCTTTTACAAATCCAACCACACTGGAAACATACGGACTCACTGAGATCATCAGAGAAGGCGGCGTTCTGTACACCATTTTGGACATCATGAGAAAGACTGGCAGTGCTGTTTTTGACAATCTGGCACTTTTGTTTGCTATGGGTGTTGCCATTGGCATGGCAAAGAAGGAAAAAGAAGTTGCAGCCCTTTCCGGTGCAATTGGCTACCTTATCATGAACACAGCCATAAGCGCACTCATAGCAGCCAAAGGCGGCGTGGAGGCAATGGCAGCAAATACCACTACCACTACCCTTGGAATAACCACCCTTCAGATGGGCGTATTCGGCGGTATTATCGTAGGACTTGGCGTTGCCGCACTGCACAACAGATTCTATAAGATACAGCTGCCACAGGTACTGTCATTTTTCGGCGGTACAAGGTTTGTGCCTATCATCACAAGCGTTGTCTATCTGGTTGTAGGTATTGCAATGTTCTACATCTGGCCGGTGGTTCAGAACGGTATTGCTCATCTGGGTCAGCTGGTGCTGGATTCCGGATATGCGGGAACATGGATCTATGGTATCATAGAACGTGCGCTTATTCCTTTTGGTCTGCATCATGTATTTTATATGCCCTTCTGGCAGACAGAGCTTGGCGGCGCTATGCTGATTGACGGCGTAACCGTACAGGGCGCACAGAATATCTTCTTTGCAGAGCTTGCTTCAAAATCTGTAGAGCATTTCTCTGTATCAGCTACAAGATTTATGTCCGGTAAATTCCCCTTCATGATCTTCGGACTTCCTGCCGCTGCATTTGCAATGTACAGAACTGCCCGTCCTGAAAAGAAAAAGATTGTAGGCGGTCTGCTTCTTTCCGCTGCACTTACCTCTATGCTGACAGGTATAACAGAGCCTCTGGAATTTACATTCCTCTTTGTAGCTCCCGCTATGTATGCAGTTCACTGTGTTCTTGCAGGTCTTTCCTATATGCTGATGCACATTTTCAATGTTGGCGTAGGAATGACATTCTCCGGCGGTGCAATTGACCTTACACTGTTCGGTATTCTCCAGGGAAATGAAAAGACAAACTGGATATGGATCGTCATTGTAGGATTTGCTTATGCAGTTGTTTACTATTTTGTATTCCATTTCATGATTACAAAGTTCAATCTTAAAACACCCGGCAGAGAAGAAGATAATGAAGAAACAAAGCTTTATACCCGCAAGGACATGAACGCCAAAAAGGAAGCGTCTGCAAATTCAGCCAGTGAGTCCGACATAGTAAGCGCTCTTATTCTTAAAGGTCTGGGAGGAAAGGCAAACCTTTCTGATGTTGACTGCTGTGCAACACGTCTGAGAATAACTGTAAATGCCCCTGCACTGGTTCAGTACAGCCTGCTGAAGGAAAGCGGAGCTTCGGGAGTAATTCACAAGGGCAACGGAGTACAGATAATTTACGGACCCCAGGTTTCTGTTGTAAAGTCAAATCTGGAGGATTTCCTTGAAAAGCCAGGCTCTGATGATCCGGAAGCAATTCTTGGAAGCACAGAGGTTCATGAAAACACTCAGACGAAAGAAACAAAGAAACCGGCTGAAAACAAAACAAATGAAATAACATTATTTGCCCATATGAACGGCAGAGCTGTGAAGCTGGAAGACGTGAATGACGAAGCCTTTTCCTCCAAGGTGCTTGGAGAGGGAATTGCCATTGAGCCGGCAGAAGGAAAGCTTTATGCACCCTGTGACGGAAAGGTGGACATGGTATTTGATACCAGACACGCTGTAAACATTGTATCAGCTGACGGCTGTGAGGTACTGCTCCATATCGGTATCGACACTGTAAAGCTGAACGGAAAGTTTTTTGAAGCATACGTTTCCGACGGACAGGAGATACGCAAGGGCGACCTGCTTATATCATTTGATATGGAAGGAATCCGCAATGCCGGATATCAGCTCACAACTCCTATGCTCATCTGCAACACAGATGATTATGAATCAGTAGAAGCTATCCATGCGGAAAATGTATCCGCCGGAGATAAAATCATTACAATCCGATAAAAATAATTACTGAAAGGAAGTATTATTATGAAAACATTCACTTACACTATCAAGGACGAACTGGGAATCCACGCAAGACCTGCAGGTATGCTTGCAAAGACTGCAAAGGCACTGGACAGTGAAGTTACCATTACCAAGGGTGATAAGACAGTTGGTGCAGCAAAGCTCATGGCACTCATGGGACTGGGCATAAAATGCGGTGATACCATTACAGTTACGGCAAACGGCGGCAATGAAGACGCAGCACTGGAAGAGATCAAGAGCTTTCTTGAAGCAAATCTCTGATAATATATGAGGGCAGACAGAGGAGGATCATAATGAATATCTGGCATGACATTGAAGAAGACCGCATTTATCCCACTGATTTTATTTCAGTCATTGAAATATCAAAGGGAAGCAATATGAAATACGAACTGGACAAGAAGACAGGTATGCTGTCGCTGGACAGAGTTCTGTTTACGGCAACTTATTATCCTATGAACTACGGCTTTATTCCGAGAACTTACGGTGATGACATGGATCCGCTGGATGTTCTGCTCCTCTGCTCTCAGCCGATACAGCCTCTTACGCTGGTACGCAGCTATCCCATCGGCGTGATGTATATGGAGGACGGCGGAATGGGCGACGAAAAGATTATTTCCATTCCCTATGGAGATCCCACTTATATGGCATATACCGATGTAAAGGAACTGCCGAAACACATTTTTGAAGAGCTTAAACATTTCTTTTCGGTTTATAAACAGCTGGAAAGCAAGAAAACTGACGTAAAGGATATCGGCGGTCCCATTGAAGCTGTTGCAGTTATTGAAAAGGCAATGGAAAACTATAATAAGAAATTTGGCACAGCCGACATTATGGAAAGGAGCTGAGATAAATGATAAAATACCAGGGAAAAGGCGTTTACGGCGCAATTGCTATCGGAAGCATTTCAGTATTCAGCAGACAGGACATTCAGGTCAAGCGCATAAAAGTTGAGGACGCCGAAGCTGAGCTTGCCCGTCTTGAAGCGGCTAAGGAAAAAGCAGCCGAACAGCTCCAAGGTATATATGAAAAGGCGCTGAAGGAAGTGGGCGAGGCAAATGCCCAGATCTTTGAGATACACATGATGATGATCGAAGATGACGACTACAATGAAGCCATTACGGAAATGATTCAGGGACAGAGTGTGAATGCAGAATATGCAGTGGCAGTAACAGCTGATAATTTTGCAGAAATGTTCTCCTCCATGGACGACAGCTATATGCAGGCAAGAGCCGAAGATGTGCGTGATATTTCAAACCGTATAATTGCCTGCATGAATGACTGCCAGACTGGAGGCACATTATCTGCGGAAAAGGTGATCATATGCGCAGATGACCTTGCTCCCAGCGAAACAGTATCACTTGACAAGGAGAAGGTGCTTGCCTTTGTAACTTCTCTCGGCTCTTCCAATTCACACACAGCTATCCTTGCCAGAAACATGAATATTCCTGCGATTATAGG